>CAZXDD010000207.1:0-12123 GCA_964639415.1 uncultured Armatimonadia bacterium | reverse complement strand
CACTCACTCTCTTGAGTGTCAGATACTCCTCGAGGCTGTAGCGCGAGCGGTCCATGCCGACGCCGCTTTGCTTGAGGCCGCAGTGGGGCAGGTGAACGCCGAAGTGCTGCTCATTGACGCAGACGCTTCCGGCCTGCAGCTCCTCGGCGGCCTGCAGGGCGGTGGTCAGATCCGTGGTGAACAGGTAGGCCGCCAGACCGTACTCAGTGTCATTGGCCATGGCGATCGCGTCATCGGCGTCGGTGTAGCGGATGACGGGCAGGACGGGGCCGAAGATCTCTTCTCTGGCCACGCGCATGGTGGGCGTCACGTCGCGCAGGATAGTGGGCTGCATGAAGAAGCCCCGCGCCGGCTCGGAGGGTATGTTGCCGCCGCAGACCAGGCGGGCCCCGGCGCCCAGAGCGCTGCCGACCAGATCCAGGGCGTGCTGTCTGGCCTCATCGGTGACCATTGGCCCCATCAGGGGTCCCTCCGACTTCCCGCTGCCGAGCTTCAGCTCGCCGGCCTTCCTCGCGGCCAGCGACAGGAACTGCTCATATACGGCCTCATGCACCAGGCAGCGGTTGGGTGCGACGCAGATCTGGCCGGCATTGCTGAACTTCAGGCCCACGATGCGAGCCGCGGCATCCTCCAGCTCGGCGTCCGGGAAGACGACGGCCGGGGCGTTGCCGCCCAGCTCGAGGGAGAAGTGCTTGATCGTGGTGGCGGAGGTCTTCTGAAGCTCGATACCCGAGGCCGTGGAGCCGATCATGGTGACCAGGTGTACAACGGGGCTTCTCAGAAGCCGGTCGGAGACTGATCGGTCATTGCAGGTGATGGTGTTGACCACGCCCGGAGGGATACCGGCCTCGTCGAGCAGAGCGAGGGCTTCCAGCGTTGCCAGGGGCGTGTGCTGCGAAGGCTTGATCACGGCGGTGCAGCCCGAGGCCAGGACAGGACCCAGCTTGTAGCCCAGGTTGAGCAGGGGATAGTTCCAGGCCAGGAAGCCCACCACGACCCCCAGCGGCTGACGGAGGGTGTAGTGCAGGAAGCGGCCGGTGGGATCGGGGATCACGTCCTGCCGGAGGCGGTCGGCTTCCTCGAGGAAGAACCGCAGGGAGGCCACGAGGCTGGTGATCTCGTAGGCGGCGGTCTCGTAGGGCTTGCCGGTCTCGCGCACCAGCAGGTCCGCGAGCCGGTCGCGATTGGCCTCCAGGAGGGCGATGTAGGCAAGGACGGCCGCTTTGCGCTCGCCCTGCGGCGTGCGCGACCATGTGGCGAAGGCTCGCTTGGCCGCCGCCAGTGCCGCCTCGATGGCGGCATCATCTGCGCCGGCGACAGAGACGATGGTCTCTTCGGTGGCGGGATCGGTGACGGCGAAGGAGCGGCCTGTCGTCACCGGCCTGCCGTCGATGATGAAGGGCACGAGTTCGCTGGGCATAGGCTTCCTCCGCGGAGGGTAGTGGCGGGGGGCGTCGCAGCTCGGAAGAGCCGGGCGACCGCCGCCGTCGTGGCCGTAGACGGCGTGGCTCCCGCCCTGCGGGACCGTCGCCGTAGACGCCGTGGCCGCAAACGCCGTCGCCGCAAACGCCGTCGCCGCAAACGCCGTCGCCGTAGACGCCGTTGACGTAGACGCCGTAGCCGTTGACTCGCGACTCGCCGACTCCCCAGGGCCTACTCGGCCCTGTACCTGGCCACGGCCGCGGGGTTGAGCTTCACGCCAATCCCGGGCCGCGTGGGCGGCTCCATGTGCCCGTCGATGACGGGAAGCGGCACATCGGTGAGCTCGTCGCGCCACGGAACGTCGCCCATCTGATGCTCCATGACCAGAAGGTTCGGGATACAGGCACAAAGCTGCAGGGTCGCGGCCGTGGCGACGGGGCCGACCATGTCGTGCGGGGCCACGGGGATGTAGTAGGCGTCGGCGAAAGCGGCGATCTTCTTGGTCTCCAGGATGCCGCCGCTGCTGGCCACATCCGGCATGATGATGTGGGCGGCCCGGCGCTCGAGGACCTCGCGGAACTCAAAGCGTGTCGCCAAGGCTTCACCCAGGCACAAGGGCATGGGAATCTCGGCGGCGAGCTTGGCCAGGGCCGGGGCGCTGGCGGAGGGCACCGGGTCCTCGAGCCACATGAGGTCATAGGGTTCCAGGGCGCGGCCCAGTCGGAGGGCGGAGGGGACGTCGAAGGCCCAGTGGCAGTCGAGGGCCAGGTCCACATCGGGTCCCAGGCGGTCGCGGATCGCGGCCACGGCGGCCTGGACGCGGCGGATCTCGGCATTGGTGATGTGGCGGCTGAGGTCCCTGCCGTGGCAGCGGATGAGCGCCGGGCGCTCCCCCAGATAGAGGAAGTCGTCCACATCGAGCTTGAGGGCGGTGAGGCCGGTGGCCACCGCCGCTGCGGCCAGGTTCCCGTGGCTCTCGGGTGAGTGATCGGAACCGCGGAAGAACCCGTCGGCATAGACGCGGATGCGGTCGTGACAGGCGCCGCCCAGGAGCTGGTAGATGGGCAGGCCCGCCACCTGGCCGGCGATGTCCCACAGAGCGATCTCGATGCCGCTGAGGGCCGCCAGGCCCACGCCGCGCCGGAAGCACTGTTCCCACAGTCGCTCGATGTGGAGGGGGTTCTCGCCACCAAGCAGCTCACCGATCTGCAGAATGGACTGGATGACGCCGCTCGCCTGGAAGGCCAATGCTTCGCCGAGGCCGACGAGACCTTCATCGGTATGGACTTCGACGAAGATCATCGGAAAGCGGGGCCAGTGCCGGCCCTTCACGGGGGTCGCAGTGACATGGGTGATCTTCATGGTGGTTGTGAGATCCCGAACTGAGGCGGGAGGCGCCTCGAAGATATTGTATGCAATATGTTATCCGCCTCATCCTCACCTGTCAAGCACCCTCGACCCGCCTGCCCTCGACCCGCCGGTCACGCGTCTTGCGGTCCGGCCGAGAGGCCCGGCCGGACCGGCCCTCGCCATTCCGAGCGCCGATCCCGCGCGCCGGGATCGCGGGTGATACCGTTGAACGGCAGGAGACTCTTCGAGCTGCTCTTTCCGGGAGCGGAGGAGCCTGTCGGCTAAGTCAACTGGGCCGCCTATGTGCCTCGTTGCCGAGGATCGCAACGCGTAGAATGAGTGTCTTCATGGTGTTTTGCATGTGTTGCCGCCGCATTTAGGACGCTCTTAGCCACGGGAAGTCACTCACCCGCGCGTATCCGAGGGCCTGAGAGGACTTTGCCGACACGCTCGGACGCTCTGGGAATCACAGTCCGGCGAAAGGGGGCTATCCGGCCGGGCCTCTGGGTAATCGTCGGTCGTCTTGGCCCGCCGGCGACGGAGGGCCACGAGCCAGGAAGGTGATCGGAAGCCGGCCGCTGAACTCTCGCGGTGCCCTCGGACGTCTCTTTCCGGTGGGAAGGTGGCCGCGCCGTGGCCCGGCGCTCCCCGGGAGAGCCGCCGCCACTCGACCTGGGCCTGGCGCCGGGAGCCGGCCTGCCCCGGATGCCGTTGTGCCCCGAGAGGGGCGGCACCTCGGGGTAACGAGCTCGATGCGCGGCCGTTGGAGTTGCGGGTCCTGCGGCACTTGACTAGAGGCCCCGCGGCGGCTATAGTTAGAGTTCCCTAATACGATGCTGAGGCGAGCGCATGTCCCTGCAGTTGTCGTCGACGATGGAGGACTATCTGGAGACCATCTACGAGCTTCAGCGCACCGACAATGGGGCGCGGGTGAAGGACATCGCGCGCCTGATGCAGGTGAAGATGCCGTCGGTGACGTCGGCGGTGCGGACGCTGAAGCAGGAGGGGCTCATCACCCAGGAGAGGTACCGCGCGATCGAGCTCACCGAGCGTGGTCGCGAGGTCGCCGAGGACCTGCGCAGGCGCCACATCCTGCTGGCGGGGTTTCTCACCGATATCCTGCAGCTTGATGCGGAGCAGGCGGACGGTGAGGCCTGCGAGCTGGAGCACGGGCTGAGCCGGGAGACGCTGCGGAGGTTGACGGGCCTGATCGAGTTCATCAAGAGGTGCCCGCGGTGCGGGGAGGACTGGCTCAATCATCTGCGGGGGCGGTGGGAGGATTGCGCCTGTGACCACGACTGCCGTGAGTGCGTGGCGGGCATCACAATACCGGAGCACATGCCCTTCGAGCCCATCGAGCCCACGGCGGCAACCATGACGCTGGATCAGCAGGAACCGGGGTTCAAGGGCGTGGTGGTGCGCGTGGCGGGTAACGGCCGGATACGGAAGCGGCTGATGGAGATGGGCGTGACTGCCGGGACCGAGATCGAGTTCGAGCGGGTGGCGCCGCTGGGCGATCCGCTGGAGATCCGTCTCCGGGGATACCATCTTTCCCTGCGCAAGGAAGAGGCGGCGACGGTGTATGTCGAGCCCAAGTAGCGTCCCGGGTGCTGCCATGCCACTGTCCATCGCCAAGTCCGGGGAGCAGGTGGTGTGTGTGCGCGTGGAAGGCGGCCCGGGCCTTGAACGGCACATGGCCGCGATGGGCATTCTTGCCGGCGCGGAGATGACGGTGGTCAGCGGCGGCGGATCGCCCGGCCCGATCGTGGTGAAGGTCCGGACGACCAAGTACATGCTCGGCCGCGGCATGGCCCATCGCGTCTTCGTCAGGCCGAGATAGCCGCACCGGCACGGGTATCACGAGGCGATGCCGCGTGGCAAGGGCGCCCCCGCGTCCGGGGCCGGCAGGAGCGGGCCAAAACGCACGGCACCGCCGCATTCCCTCCGTTCCCCCCCTCGGTACACACCGACCGAAGCACAGGTGGAGTATTCCATGGCCGACGAGATCATTGTGGGCCTTGCCGGGAACCCGAACTCCGGCAAGACGACGCTCTTCAACGAACTGACAGGCGCCCACCACCATGTGGGCAACTACCCGGGTGTGACCGTTGAGAAGAAGGAGGGCCTCTGCCGTTACGTTCGCCACCGCCACCATCCGCAGGGGCATCCGCACCACACCCCTCAGGCTTCGGGGCCTCACGGTGAGGAGGCTCTCACCGACCGCCGGGAGATGCGCCTTGTCGATCTGCCGGGCACCTACAGCCTCACGGCGTACTCGATGGAGGAACTGGTCGCCCGCAACTTCGTCGTCCAGGAGCGGCCCGACGTGGTGATCGACGTCGTCGACGCCTCGAACCTGGAGCGCAACCTGTATCTCGCCAGCCAGCTCATCGAGCTCGAGCAGCCCACCGTCATCGCGCTGAACATGATGGATGTCGTGGAGAACCAGGGGCTGAGCATCGACCACGAGCTACTGGGCCAGCTCATGGGAGTACCGATGGTGCCCATATCGGCCGCCAGGTCGGAGGGCCTCCACGAGCTGCTCTGCACCACGGCCGCCGTGGGCGCCGAGACCGTGAGGCCCGCGGTCACGCTCAACTTCGGCTCGGAGCTGGAGCCCCACATCCAGCAGGTGACGGCACTCTTGGCGACACGAGACGATCTGGGCCCCATGAGCCCGCGCTGGGCCGCCATCAAGCTGCTGGAGAACGACTCTCAGGTGCGGGAGATCGTTCAGAGCTTCGGCGAGGAGAGTGCCGAGATCCTGGCAGCCGTCGACGCGGCCCGGGGCCATATCGAGCAGGTCGTGGGCGACGATGCCGAGATCGCCATCGCCGACCGGCGCTACGGATTCATCGCCGGCGCCGTGCGCCAGTCTGTGCGGCACGATCAGCTCCACCGCGTGGATTGGTCCGAAGCCGTGGACAGGGTCGTTGTCAGCCGCTTCCTGGGCCTGCCGATCCTGGTCCTGTTCATGTGGGCCATGTTCGAGATGGTCTTCCGCCTCGGCGCCGCCCCCATGGGCTGGATCGAGGCCGGGTTCACCGCTCTGGCCTCCTACCTCAGCTTCGCCCTGCCCCCGGGCGATCTGCAGTCGCTCATCGTGGACGGTATCATTGGTGGCGTGGGCGGCGTGCTGGTCTTCGTCCCCAACATCGCCCTGCTGTTCCTGGCTATCTCGATCCTCGAGGACAGCGGCTACATGGCCAGGGCGGCCTTCGTCGTGGACCGGATCATGCACCACGTGGGGCTGCACGGCAAGAGCTTCATTCCCATGCTGGTGGGCTTCGGCTGCACGGTGCCGGCGATCATGGCCACCCGGATCCTCGACGAGCAGCGCGACCGCACCGTGACCATGCTGATCGCGCCCTTCATGAGCTGCGGCGCGCGCCTGCCGGTGTACATCCTGCTCGCCGGCGCCTTCTTCGCCCCCGCCGTGGCCGGCAAGGTTATCTTCTCCATCTATGCCCTGGGCGTCGTGATCGCCATGGCCATGGCCCTGGTCTTGCGCCGCCTGTGGCTCAAGGGGCCCAATACCCCCTTCGTCATGGAACTCCCCCCCTACCGGCTCCCCACCGCCAAGGGCGTGGCCATCCACGTGTGGGAGCGGGCGTGGCAGTACGTCAAGAAGGCGGGCACCGTCATCCTGGGCTTCGCGGTGGTGATGTGGGCGCTGATGAGCTATCCCAAGCCCCCCGAAGCCCTGACGGCCGGGATGTCCGAGCCGGCAGCGGCCCAGGTCGGCCTGGAGTACAGTATCGCGGGTCGGGTGGGCAAGACCATCGAGCCCGTCTTGCGACCCCTGGGCCTCGACTGGAAGGCGGGCGTGGCGCTGGTGGCCGGCTTTGGCGCCAAGGAAGTCGTCGTCTCCACACTGGGCACGGCCTACAGCCTGGGGGCCGAGGAGGAGACGGGCTCGCGCGCCCTGCAGGCGGCCCTGCGGGCCGAACCCGGGTTCACCCCGCTGGTGGCCTACACCCTCAAGGTGTTCGTCCTGCTCTACATCCCCTGTCTGGCCACCGTGGCCGTCATCGCCCGGGAGTTCAGTTGGCGGTGGGCAGGCTTCGTGGTGGTGTACACCACCACCGTCGCCTGGATCGTGGCGTTCGTCATCTACAATGTCGGGAGGCTGCTGGGGCTGGGGTAGCGGGACCGCGGTGGCGGCCGGACGCCCGGCAGGGGGCCGGGGGGCGTGCCGCCGAGCCCTGTGCCCCCCGCCTCTCTCCCGGTCTCGCCCCGCGGAAGCCAACATCGGTTGGCACGAGGCCCTCCGGTACCCCTCTGGCTGTGACGCGTCTGGACGCCAAGCCGCGTCCTGACAGGCCCTCTGCCGAGTCTTGGCGGTGGCGGCAGAGCCTCATATCAGCAATCCCCCGTACGCGCGTCACGACGGGCCACGGCACCGCGACGCAGGCAGCGATCACGTGTCCGCAGTGGCGGCCTCAGAGGACAGCGGAGACGCAGGACTACCCCTGCCCGAGACAGGCGGTCGTAAGCGGCCCCCCTTGCGTGATGTCCGCGTCGGGGGAGGCGCCGCCGTTCACCTCTCGGAGGCACTCCGGGCCTCTTGTGGCAGAGGACGCACCGGTCGTATCGGCGCGGGTGAGGGCCAAGCCCGCGACTGCCGTGAGGCACAAAAGCCACGCCTCCGGCCCGGCAAGCTGCAAGCTTGCGGTACACCGGCCGTTTGCAGCGGCCCGGCAACCGGGCGGCCTCCTGCGCATTGATGCGAGACCAGTCCGGCAGCCGCAAGACACGGGCCTGGTGTTGGTCCTGGATGCTCAGCGTCACCTGGTCGTCCATGGGTGACATTATCGCCGAACCATTGGCCCTGACAGAATTGCGGACCCAAAGCAGGTGCGTGCGCAACCGGGGGTGCGGGGGTGCGCTCGCTATTGCGCCCCTCGGACCGCGTATGGTATACTCTTTCGTTCCTGTAGTACGAATCTCAGAGAGTGTCGCCGCGCGGCTTCGTCGTGGCGGCGTGTTGAGGTGTCAGCATGAAACGGACTTACCAGCCGAAGCGAAAGCCCCGCGCCAGGAAGCACGGCTTCCGCGCCCGCATGTCCACCAAGGCCGGCCGCCGCGTGATCGCCGCTCGCCGCCGCAAGGGCCGAGCCCGGCTGGCCGTCTAGCTGGTGAAGTCCGGTCAGTGAGCAAGATCCGGACGCTGCGGACCAGGAGGGAGATCGACCAGGTCTTCACTCGCGGTATCCGTCGTCGTGGTGGCCTTCTGTCCATCGCGGCGCTGCCCCGCGCTGCCGGGGAGCAGCGGCGGGCGCTGTTTGTCACCTCCAAGAAGGTAGGCAAGGCCGTGGTCCGCAACCGCGTGAGGCGGCGGCTGAAGGAGGCCTATCGATGCCTGGAGGCCGATCTGCCCCCATCAGACGTGGCCTTCGTGGCTCAGCCGCGGGCGGCGGAGGCCAGCTACGCCGCCTTGCTTTCCGAGATGGCGAGGCTGCTGGGCAAGACCGGTCTCTACCGTCCGGCCGGCCAACGCGGCGCGGAACCGGAGTTGCGGAGATGATGGGGCGTCTGGTCAGGCTGGTCATCATCGGGATGGTGCGCCTCTACCAGCGCACCATCTCTCGTATCATGCCTCCGACTTGTCGCTTCGTGCCCAGTTGTTCTACATACATGATAGAGGCCGTAGAGCGTCACGGGGCATGCCGCGGCATGCTGCTGGGACTGTATCGCATCATGAGGTGTAACCCTTTCTGCCGGGGTGGCTTCGACCCCGTGCCGGTTGTCTGGGGTCGGGGCGAGAAGCGTGCGGGCCCAACCCGCCGCGACGACGCGCGCCGCCGCGATGACGCGCCAGACACCACCGGTGAGCAGACCAAGATCTGAGGGAATGGATGGCCAAGGCAACGACCGCCGCCCCGCTGTGGGCGGCTTGCGTGGTAGTGATCGGATGTCTGCTTGTCACCTCCGCGGCGCAGGCGGCTCCCGTCACGTACCAAGATGGGCTTCCGCCTGCCCTGAGGGTGCAGGTCAAGGCGACCGCCGACGGCTCCGCCGATCCGGCCGACGCTCAGGAACAGATAGCGCAGCTTGACCAGTTCGCGGAATGGGCCCGGCAGCACAAGCCCAGGGTGGGTTTCCTGGACAAGCTACTGGGGTCGGCCAGCGCCGTGCGCCCCGTCGCCCTGGAGGATCTCTTCCGCTACGCCTCCTCGCTGCGTGGCCAGCCGATCGTCGTCTCCGTCGAGGGGCTGTACGAGAAGGCCGAGGGGGCTACGGCCAAGTTCCGCACCGACGATAGGCACTGCCTCATCGAGCTGGCCGACGGAGCCGTGCCCGAGGGGTTCGGCACGCAGGATGTCTACGGCCTGCCGGTACAGGTTGAGGGCACCATCGAGCTGCGCGGGGACGTCCCGGTGGTGCGGGCCAGCAAGGTCCGGCCCGCGTTGGCCTTGTCCCTGGCCCGCAAGGGCCGGCTCCTGGAGATGACGTCGCAGCACGAGAGCGCCATCGACGCCTACCGGCAGGTGGAGAAGGAGTCGATGGGCCAGCACTCCCCCATCGCCGCCTTCGCCGGCGTCAGCGTGGGACGCATCTACTACGACAACCTCCGCAATGCCAAGGGCGCCGTCAAGCAGTACAATGCCGTCTGGACCAACTACATCACCCACCAGACGGCCGGCGAGACACACCTGGACACGTGGGTCCCGGCCGCCGCTCCCAATTCCCAGACGTGGACCAAGCTCCCCCTGCGGGATGCCATCGGCCCGACCCTGGACAAGCTGAGCTCCGAGAGCTTCTGGTACAAGTTCGTCGCTCTCTTCGTGGCTCTCTGCGGCGGCAATTCCGCCCTCGGAGTGCTCCTCATCGCGGTGATTGTGCGCCTCATCATCTGGCCGCTGACCAAGAAGCAGCTCGAGTCGGCCGAGGCGATGAAGCGGCTCCAGCCGCAGATCAAGGAGTTGCAGAGCCGCTGCGCCGATGACAAGCAGAAGTTCCAACAGGAGTTCTGGAAGCTCTGCCAGGCCAACGGGGTGAACCCCCTCGGCGGCTGTTTGCCCCTCCTGGTGCAGATGCCGGTCCTCATCGCCGTCTATGGCGGCATCCGCGGCTACATCGTGGAGTTTGACAAGGCGTCCTTCCTGTGGGTCGGCAACCTGGCCTCCCCCGACATGCCGCTGCTGATCGCCTACACGATCAGCATGATCTTGTTCCAGAAGATGACGATGAAGACCAACCCCGGGGCGGCGATGGACCCGCAGCAGGAACAGCAGCAGAAGATGATGATGTGGATGATGCCGGTGATGTTCTTCTTCATGTTCAAGACCTTCCCGGCGGCCTTCATCCTCTACTGGCTGGGGACCAACATCATCTACTTCGCCCAGCAGTGGACCTACACGCGGCGCGCCGCCAAGCTCGGCCCCGAGGCGCCCGCGGCCGCCAAGAAGCAGGGCGGCTTCGTGGCCTCCATGGTGCGGGCGCTGTCGGGCGAGGCACCGACCGAGGGCGGCACCGAACAGCCCGAGACGTCCAAGCCCGAGGTGGACCGCCGCAGCATGGAGGACATCCGCCGCGAGCAAAAGCAGGACAAGCGCGGCAAGGGGCGGAAGCGCAAGTAGCTGCGCCGCGGGTTGTGACAGCGCTCAGACTACCGTCCGTCCCGGAGCCGGGACGGACGTGGCCGTAGAAGGGAGTTGTGACCCATGAGGTCAGTGGAGGCGACAGGCAAGACGAAGGAGGAGGCGGTGGCGGAGGCCGCAAGGATGCTGGGTGTCGAGCCGGACCGGCTGACGGTGGAGCTGCTCGAGGAATCCAAGAAGCTGCTGGGCCTGTTCGCCGGCCACGAGGTGAAGATCCGCGCCAGCGTGCCGGACGAGCAGGCCGATGAGGCCGTGCCCGACGGCCCGCAGGACGAACCGCAGGCGCCGGCCTCCGACGGCCACGAAGCCGGCGACGATGAAGCCCTGCAGGACGATTCGGGCGCGGCCGCCAACTACGCCTGCGAGGTCCTCGACGAGATCCTCAGCCGCATGACTCTCGACGCCGCCGCGCAGCTTCAGGCCGCCGGCAAAGATGAGATCGCCATCGACATCGTCGGCGCCGATGCCAAGCAGCTCATCGGCCGTCACGGCGAGACCCTCAACGCGCTGCAGTTGCTCACCGGTATCATCATCTCCCGGAGATTCACCGGTGTCGGACGCATCGCCATCGATGCCGAAGGCTACCGCGAGCAGCGACGCCGCATGCTCGAGCGCATGGCGCATCAGCACGCCGAGCAGGCCAAGGAAGCCGGCAAGGAAATCGTCGTCAAGGACCTCAAACCCCACGAGCGACGTATCGTGCATCTTGCCCTCCGCGACGATCCGGAGATCGAGACGTACTCCGAGGGCGAAGGGGATGACCGCTATCTGGTGATCTCCCCCATCATCGAATAGCCCCCGGGCCGGAGGTCAACTCAAGACGCAGGAGACTGTCCGGCCTGGCAAACGAGGCGGCGACGGTGTCCTGCGTTTGTGTGCCCGGTGGAGTCGGCGATTCGCGGGTCGCGGGTCAACGGAGACGGAGACGGCGAGTCGACGGTGACGGCCGGCACCTCCACTCACCACGGCCACCGGGCAGGCGGCCCTGAGCCCGATCTTCTGAAGGGAATGTCTCATGGCAGGATCTGAGAGCAATACCGCCTCCCACGTGAGGCAGGTCAGCGCTTCGGAGGTGGACGAACACCTGGCGGCCTTAGTGGGCAATGCCGCCGCCGTCGCGGCCGTTGCCTCGGCGGTCGAGGGCACCCTCGGGCCCAAGGGCCTCAACTGCATGCTCGTTGACCGCTTCGGCGATGTCACCATCACCAACGACGGCTCCACCATCCTGGACAAGATCGACGTCAGCCATCCGGCCTCCAAGCTCCTGATCCAGGTGGCCCGCGCCCAGGACCGCGAGGTGGGTGACGGCACCACGACGGCCACGATTCTGGCCAGTGCGCTGATCAGCGCCGGTGTCGACAGGGTGCGACAGGGGGTGCCGGTCGCGAAGGTCGTCGAGGGCATCGGCATCGGCATGGGCATTGCACAGGAGGCGATCCAGCAGGCCACCGTCGAGGTGTCGGGCATCGATGACCCGCTGCTTGAAAAAGCGGCCTTCATCGCCGGACGTGAGGACGCTGAGATCGCCGGGCTCGCCCTGCGGGCCGCGGCCGGCGTCCCCGAGGCGCAACTGCTTTCCGACCCCGCCTTCCGTCTGGCCGATCACACCCTGGCCAAGGAGGGCGCCGAGAGTCAGGTTGTCGCCGGACTGGTGATTGACAAGGAACCCATGAGCCGCCAGATGCCCGGGGAGGTCTCCCCGGCAGATCGGAAGAGCACACGTCTGAACTCCAGTCACCGCTCATTA
>CAZXDD010000206.1:0-12136 GCA_964639415.1 uncultured Armatimonadia bacterium | reverse complement strand
CCCCACCCTATCCTACACTCTTTCCCTACACGACGCTCTTCCGATCTCCGCAGCGGGCGGCCGCCGTCGCCGTTTGGCCCTGAGAAGACCCCGCCGCCTCCGCGAATCTGGCGGCTCGTCCCTGTCACCGCGCCAACAGCGGCAGCGATCGCACTCGGAACTGCTCAAGCTCTCTTTCCTGTTCATCGCTGAAGGAGCCCCGGAGCTGAGAGTAGGTGTCCATCCAGGTCACCAGGCGCTCGGTATCGTCCGCGGACAGCTCGACCTCCCCGTGACCGGCCAAGAGCATCTCCAGGAGCCTGCTGTCCCTGGCGCCCCCCGTGCCGGCGTCAGACCGCCCGGCGCGGTAGGCCGCCCAGACCTGATCGCGCAGGCTCGGGCCGCCGTACCCCACCAGTGCGTCGTAGGCGCCCTCGCCGCCGAGGTCCGGCCCGGCCGCCTGCTCACTGCCGCTTCCGGCGGCGTGGCAACCCACGCAGTGGCGGCGCAGGACGGGCCTTACCAGGGTCTCGAAATCCAGGGGCCAGGAGCCCTCGGGGCCCGGGGTGATCTTCGACGGCTCTCTACCCACCGCCGTGCAGCGCGCGTTGGTCACTGCAGACGCCCGCGACTCGTGGCAGCCCACGCAGGACAACGTCTGTCCGTCCTGCAGGTACGTGAGCGTACGCATGGTCTGCACGGCCATACCCTGGGCGTCGAGGGCCTGGAAGAACACGGCGGTTCCGGCCGGGGCGCGGAAGTAGGCCGAGCCGTCCGGATCCACAGGCACGGTGCCCAGCACGTACTTGCCGGGGTCATCGCCGGTCACTCCCAGCCGCGGACTGTTCATCTGCGGCTGAGTCTTGGGGGGCACGCCCACCAGCCGCAGGGCCTTGACCGCACCCGCAGGCACTCCTTCCAGCCCCAGGTACGCGTTCTGAAGCACGAAGCGCCCCTCGGGCGGCGCCCCCGCGGACTGAACGGCGGCCACCCGCGGAGGCACCGGACGAGGACGCAAAGGCAGAGGCGACATCGACGAGATGTCCGCGTCGCGGTAGATCAGCTCCAGGTTCCCGGCGCTGTCGGCCAGGTACAGCCCGGTGGCATTCACCGCATTGCTCCCGCCCTGGCCGTTGAGCGCCACATTACTCCAGGCGGTGAGGTAGAAGTCCTCCGACAGGGGGTAGGGGGTGACGTAGTAGGTCTGCGGCCAGCCCTCCACCTCCGGGTAACAGACCTCCGGGGTCAGCTTCGTCAGCACTCCGGGGCCCTCGGTGTCCGCGGCCGGGTCCAGCAGCACGATGCTGCCACCGGAGATGGAGTGGTGGGCCGAAGCGGTGAACAGCAGCCTGTGAGACCCCGGAATGCTCCGCGCCTCGAAGATGCAGTGCGGACTGCGGGTGAAGTTCCCGTACACCAGCCGCGGGTTCGTCCCGTCCGGATTGGTGGACCACAGGCTCATGTACGGCATGTTGTCGCGGTCCACATAGTCCCAGCGGGCGTAGAGAATGCGGCCGTCGGACGCCACCGCCGGCGTCCACTCGAAGTTCTCGAAGGGCGACAAAGGCCGGAGGTCTTGGCCCTCGCGGTCCATCCGGTGCAGCGTGTAGACGGCCACAGGGCGATAGTCGTCGCCGCCACAGCGCACGTAGCTATCCGGCAGGAGACCACCGAGAGTCTGCATGGCCGTGGCCGGGCCGCACTGCACCGCCTGCCCGCGACGGGTGGACAGAAACACGATGCCCCCGTCCGGCAGGTAGCGGGCATCGAAGTCGTCGTACGGCCCGTCCGTGAGCTGTCTTGTCTCCGCGCCGTCCACGTTCATCTCGAAAATGTGGTAGTACGCGTCGGCGGGCATGCTCCTCTTGTCCGTCTTGTCCGGGCGCCCGCTGAGGTCCGGGTAGTGGCGGCAGTAGGCGAACAGGATCCGCGTCCCATCAAAGGACAGGTCCGGAGACATGAAGCTGCCCGCGGCGAACTGGGCGGTGAGGTGGGTCAGCCGAGGTTCGCCGCCCCGCAACCCCTCGAGCACGTACACTCCCCCTCCGGGCCGCGACCACCAGCCGTAGTTCTGATCCGACATGTGGCTGAACGTGCCGGGCGCGCGCTTGACGAACACCAGGCGGTCGAAGTCCAGGAGGGGGTTGCGAAACGCCAGCCCGCGGATGGCCCGTCTGGCGCGCAAGAACAGCGCCTCCGCGTCGGCCTGCTCGGCCTGCATCCCGGCGGCGACCGCGTCCAGCTCGCCCAGGGCCGCCCGCACGTCCACGCCCATTCCGCGCAGCATACCCGCGAGCCTGCGGCCACGGGCCACCGTCTGCTCCACCGGATAGTCCAGTGCCACCTCCCCCGGCGCCCTGTGCTTCACCGACCACGGACTGGTGCTGCACTGATCCGCCCGTCCCCACAGGGCCAGGTTCGTCTCCGGGTCCGCCGCGCCATAGACCTCCACCTCATCCAGATGCAGAAACCCCGCCCCCGGCAACTGCAGGCGGACGAAGCGCGCGTCTTTGCCGGCCAGGTCGACGTCAAGCGGCCTGCCGTCCGGCACGCCGCCGAAGGGCTCACCCGAATGCCGGAAGACCTCCGTCCACTGCTCGCCGTCCGCCGACAGCAGCACCTCCATGCCGTTGGCCCGGGCCGCGCAGCCCCCGTCGCAGCGGTTGTAAACCAAAACGCGCCCAAGACGCACGCTCCCGCCCAGTTCCACCTGCCACCAGGGCCTCTGAGCACTGCCCGTGTGGAACCCCCACTTGCCGTCCTTGACCCCATCGCAGGCGCCCAGAGCGTCGTCGCCCGTGGACACAGGGGAGCGCGGCTCGATCTGACTGATCCAGTCGGCCTCCACACGCTCGGAAAACGACGGAACGGTCTCCTGACCCCAAACAGGGCCAGGTGGGACCGCCATCGTGATGAAGAACACCACAATCAGGCGAGGCATGGTGCCAGACCCTCCTCTGGCCATCGCGGTGCACGGGAAACTGCGCGGCACCGACGCCGGTGTAGCTGTTGACAGACGCACCCGTCGGAGTGCGGCCCCGGCGGTTCACGACGTGGGCGCCCATCCCCCGCCTCCCAGGCCGGGGAGCGGATGGCCGCTACCCCCACAGGAGATCACCTGCCGACCTCCGTGACGATGGACGCGAAGCCCAGGGCCAGGCGCGGGTTGTGCGCCGGCCCAGTCAGTGACAGTTCCATCACATTCGACGCCTGCACCGCCGCGCCCTGCAGCTCGAGCTCCTGCAGCGCCGTGGCCCGCACCGGCAGTTCCGTGCCGTTGAGGGACAAAGACAGCCGCTCATCGCCCTCCGCCCCCAACAGGCCCAGACGCAGGCGGGTCCTGGAGGCGCCTGCGGCAGGCACGGAGATCGCGACCCGCGCCGGCCGCTCCTGTGTTACGAACTGAAGCGTGCGGTCCCCGAAATGCTCGTGCACCAGACGGCTGCGCGGCGGGGTGGCGAACCTGTCCAGCAGGAAGCTGACCGATGCGGTGGCCAAAGCCGGTAGCGTTACCCGGCCGCCGGCCCGATTACCGTCGCGCGCCAGGTCCACCTCGACGGCGATCCGGTCGCAGATGCCCTCGTTCCCCTCACCGATGCCGCGCACCGTGGGCCCCGTCCAGTACCCGCACGGCATGCTCACCGTCAGTGGGACGACCTTGTCTTGCTCGCTGTCGTTGAACAACACCACGGTGACCCGGTCCTCCTCGAGCGTGGCGTAGCAAAGCAGGTCCGGGTCGTCGCTGTCGGCAACCACGCGCAATCCCCTCAGGTCGCGCAGGACCCACAGCAACCGGTAGAGTGGGTCCGGATCGTCGGCACTCCGCGGCAGGAGCGTGTGGTTCTTGGCATGCAGATCGTGGTACAGGTTCCCGGCGACTTTGTCCGCCTGTGGCAGCATGCCCCGCAGAAGGAGGCGTTCGTACGGCAGGAGGCGCTTGAGCCAGATGGCCCGGGGATCGCCGATCTCCTCCGGGGTGAGGTTCGTGTTGCTCTCCGTGATCCAGATCGGCAGGTCGCGGCCCATAGTGAGCAGGGCCTGGTTGGCGAGCATCTCGACTTGCACCGCGAGATCCGCCGCCGACACGTCGTACACGTGGAAGTCGAAGAAGTCCATGGTGTCCTGGGTCTGCTGCAGCCACGGCACGGTCCACAGGTCCCAGGTGTACCACGGCTCCATGCCCTGCTGAGCCGCAGGCCACGCCGGCGGCCAGCACAGCACGGGGCCGCCCACCTGCACCTCGGGGAACCGCTGCTTGATGGCCGTGGCAACTTTGTTGGCCATCTCGATGTGCAGGCTCGTGGCGGTGACGCCCTCCTCCTCCGTCCGCGGATCGCCAAACCATGTGGCATTGGGCTCGTTCCACACCTGTACCAGGCGCAGGTCCGGGTCGCACCGCTTCCACAGGCCCAACAGGCCCACACAGTGCTCCGCCCAGCGATCGAAGTCCGCAGGGTGGGAGGTACCACTTTGGCACAGGTACGGCGGTGGGTCGCCGAAGCTGAACATGGCCTCGGCTCCCATCTCGCGGTAGACCGTCGGAAAGCGGCCGAAGGCGTACCGGGCCCCGAAGAGCAACGTCTCGCGAAACTGCCGCAGTGCCTCCTCGGTCTCATACCAGGCGGGGTCATTCTCTTTGGGTGCAAACCATGCCACATTCCCGCCGAAACGAAATATGCCGGGGCGCAACGCAGCCACGGCGGCCCGATAGTCCCGGTCGGCGACCACAGCAGGGAAGCCTTCGAAGGCGGTGATGCCGAACATGCGGGCGCTGATCTCGGCTTGACGCCCCAGGACGAGGTTGGTGAAGGCATCGACGTGCACATCGGCGAGGGCCGGCATCGCCAGCAGCGACAGTAGGGCTACAAGCGGTCTCATCATCTGGATGCTCTCCCGACATGTTCTGGGCGCCAAAGACGGAGACGGCTCTGCCGAGCATGGGGGGAACCTGCCAAAACCACGAGGAAACAACACACGGGCCGGTGAAGGGAGGGCACCGGCCCGTGGAATCAACGCCGCCGTCGTCAGGGCAATGATGGGATGATACGATGCAATCGCAGGTACTGCGGCGACAACTCGAACGCGACGGCGGCTGTAGGGTAAGTATTCCCCGGACGGGCGCCGGGCAAACATCCATGTCCGGAACTGAGCCGCCGCGCAAAGAGCCATGGCCGGCGCCGGGACCGGGCCCGAGACCTTCTGAGCCTCGCCGAGCCACCGTGCCCGCGCTCGATGGGCGACGCCGGTCGGCCTGCGAGGCGCTCCGGGTGTCAGCGCAGGTACTCCGAGATGGCCGCTCGGACTTCGACGGTCCTGAATGGCTTGCGGATATGGGGCAGTGGACACTCGTCCGGATCGCCGGGGCCACCCATCGTCGTGATGATGAGCACGGGGACATCGCGCAGCCTGGTGTCGGTCTTCATGATCCCCAGCAGCTCCTCGCCCCTCATCACGGGCAGGATCAGGTCAAGCAGGACAAGATCGAAATCCCGGGCCCTCAGCATCTCCAGGGCCCGCTGCCCATCATGGGCCACCTCAACCCGGACGCCGCACCGCTCCACCAGCAACGCGAGCAGCCTCGCATTGGATGGCTCGTCCTCGACTACCAGCACCACCTTATCAGTCATGGCCATACACCACCAGTTTGGCTCGGCCGGTTTCCGTCCAGGTATCCGGAGGCGCAGCCGAGATGCGTCTCCAGATCTGAGGCTTCGCCGTGAGGGCCACGACATCCTTGGAGCGGCGGCGGCGGGGCTCCGGCTACGGGAGCCCACACACACCGGTTTCCCTTCGCGCCGATAGAGGTGCGGCCGGAAACCCCACATCCGCCGAGTGCATCATTCTGAGAGCGTCCGCTCCCGACAAGAGCAGCTCGAGGAATCTCCTGGCACTCCATGAGATTCCTCGCTATCTCGCTGCGCGCGATGGACACTCAGGATCAAAGGAGCCGGGCCAGCCAGATTTGTCGGCCGCGCATCTAGAACGAGAATATCTCGTGTTTTCGCATCCCTGTCAACAGGTCGATCACCACCCACAGCCCCGCCGCGCTGAACTCCGCCAGGATCAGGCCCAGGAAGCCCGGCAGGAGCCGCTGGTAGACCTTGTGGCCCCCGAACTTCAGCACCAGCGTCTTCACCAGCCACCCCAGCATCACAGGGAACCAGAAGTTGATCATCGGCCAGGAAGCGCCCATCAGGTACCCAATCGGGTGCAGCGGCCACCACAGGTGGGTGCGGTGCATGAAAGTCAGCACCCACATCGTGGCCGCACCCACCGACATCGTGATGAAGGCCGCCGGAGTCGCCGGCTCGCCGTCGGCGATCAGATGGCTCGTCCAGGTGCTGTACAGGTTCTTGGCATAGTACGTGGTGAACCACGTGTTCAGGGCCGTCCCACCGTGAGTATACATCAACCGCAGGTACGCCACCGCCGAGACCACCATCGCCAGCGCCACCGCCCCTCCCAGGGCACCCGCCAGCGAGCGCCGCGGGATACCCCCGTCATCGGCGATGCGCAGGCTCTGCATGATGCCGGGCATGAGCGGGCTGCGGTTGTCCAGCATGAACAGGTGGTCGTAGAGCGCCAGGATGGCGATGGGCCTATCCCCAATCGCCCGGGTGCCCACGGCGGCCATGATCATGTTCAGCGGCCGGAACGGATGCTGCACATACAGCATCCCGCCCTCACACACCAGTCTCACGGCGATAATGTGCAAAGCGAAGTAGAGCACGAAGATCAGCAGGGTGTAGGAGAACCCCGACCCTGCCGTGACGCCCCACATGCACACCGCCATCAAGCCCGCCGCCGCACCGAACAGGGCCACGCTGTGGGGCATGGCCTCCTGCTTCTCCAACCGATCTCGCTCCGCTCCCGTGGCCGCCCGCCAGATCTGCACCAGCCGCGGCCGGGCCGCCATCACCCCCGCCACGAAGTACAACAGAATCCCGCCAATCATCTGGTGGGCCACGAACCGCTTCACCGGATAGGCCTGTACCGCGGGCATCGGCTGGCCCAGCGCGCTACCCACCACCTGCTGCACCAGGAAGAAGAAGTAGAAGAACCACAGGCTGAACGATAGCTCGCTGGGGAGCAGATACGCCAGACCAATGATACTGAACAGAAACCTCAGCCACAGAGGTGACAGCGCACTCCACGGGCGGTCGGTGATGTAGCCGTCCAGTGCCACACGGTGGATGTTGATCCCCGGAATCGCCGGGAAGTAGTGATGTATGCCGTTGATCGCGTGGGCCACGAAAGGGAAAGCAAAGAACGCCCACATCGTCCCATTGCGAAACAGCGGCGGCAAAAGCTCCGTGGGGTCCTTGTAGGTGCACATCTCCACGGGGAGCTGAATCAGCGGGAACACCAGCTTCTCGTCATCCACCCAGCGGCGCCGCAGGAGCGACGAGAGCGAGAAGAACACCACATAGACGCTGATGGCCAACGCGAACCAGGCACCCAACGGGACGACCCACTCGTTCCAGGGGATCGGTGCACCCGGCGCCAGACCCTCGTACAGACCCGTGGTGGCCCTCCCGGGAGCCGGATGCAGCCACTGCGGAATGTTGGGCCACAGCACCTCCTCCCACTTGTTCTCCTCGCTGGCGAAGTAGAACGGACCGGCCATGAAGGGGATCAGCAGCCCCGTGAGCCCGAAAGACGGTACCCCCGCCGCCACCAGCATCATGCAGTAGATCACCAGCAGTTCGGACTTCTGAAGCCCCATCCGGAACAGCCTGGGCAACACATTGAGCAGCGCCACAAGTACGAGCAGCAGGAAGAACGAGCTTATCGGGAAAGCCGTCAGCCCGATCCAGGTGCCCTGCATCACCAGATCGCTGTACGGGGTCGCGATGGCGATGAGCAGGACGGCCAGCAGTCCAATGATCACGGCCCGTGGGGTCATGTCCCGCTCGTTGGCTCCCGTCGGCGAAGGCTGATGGACCAGCGGTATTTCCTTGCGCTGTGGGAGGATTCCTCGTCGGAGACCAATAGCCTTTGGAGCGCCCCAGACATACCGTCACAGCGGCAATGGCTTCGGCCCCAAGACCTGCGAGAAGCCCCGGCGGAAGGGCCCGGGAGAAGCCGGCGGCGCCCCAATACCGCGTCGGGCACCCTGCCTTTGCCCCGGCGGTCTGAAAGCACGCTGCGGCCCATCCCGACTCACGGCCCGCCACGCGGCGGGCTCTCACAGAGCCTCTTGCCCGCCGTTCACCGTCGGTCGGGGGCCGGGAGGTGGCTCAACGCACCGCGTCGAATTGGCATTCACCCGGCGCGACGGCGCACACTCAAGGCTACCAGAATGACTAGTCTCATCCGAGTCGTACTCAACTGCCCCGTCTGCGAGACGGGCTTCGCCACTCAGCGCATCGCCTCGACCAACAGCGTGGGGCAGGATACCGACTTCCGACCACTAACCGCGGGCATCGACCCGCAGCCCCACTACGTGCACGTGTGCCCCAAGTGCAACTTCGCCGCCTTCGAGGGCGACTTCGGGGCCGTGCAAGATGCAGTCAAGCAGATGGTCCTCGGCCCCGAATACACGCCCCTGGATCTCATCGGCCCCGAGGACATCGCCTCCATCAGGGGCTCGACCAAGTACCTGCTGGCGGTGCGCTGCTACTCCCGGGACGACAGGGCCAGTGATCTGCGCCTTGCCGATCTGTACCTGCGCGCCTCCTGGTGTGCCCGGCAGGAGGATGACCTCACCCGCGAGCGTGAGGCCCAGACCAACTCGATCCTCCTCTTCGAGAAGGCCCTGGAAAACGGCGAGGTCGCCGAGAATCAGCTCCGCACCATCATGTACCTCCTCGGCGAGCTGTACCGCCGCATCGGCCGCCACGAGCTGGCCATCTCGATGTTTGACAAGGCCGAGCAGGCGCCGGACACCGCCGAGGGTGAGCCGCGCTTCGTCGGCCTCATCGAGCGCCAGCGCGCCGCGGCTCGAGCGCGCCGTACCACCAACATGCAGATCGAGGACATTGCCTGACCCCCGCCTCTTCCCTACCCCACACACCGAAAGGCCCGGGCACACAGCCATGGACATCGACTTCGCCGCGCACAACGAGCAGGTGCGTGAGGTCTGGCAGGCGTTTCACGAAGGCAGGCCGGTTCGTGTCCCGATGACCCTCGGCATCTCCTCCCGCTTCACCGTGCTCAATCCCGAAGCCAACACCGAGGGTATCACCTACGAGCGATACTTCACCGACCCACAGGTCATGTTCCATCATCAGCTCATCCATCAGCACTGGGTCCGTCACAATCTGCTGTACGACGCGGAGCTCGGGCTCCCCGAGAGCTGGTCCGTCGGTGTGGACCTCCAAAACAGCTATGCCCAGCTCTGGTACGGCGCCCCCCTGCGCTTCATCGAAGGTGACGTCCCCGACACCCCGCCCTTCCTCACCGAGGACAACAAGTGGTCGTTTATCCAGGCCGGTCCGCCCGACCCCTTCAGCGGCTGGATGGGACGGGCCTGGGACTACCTCGAGCAGTTCAAGCAGATGGCGCAGGACTACGAGTTCCACGGGCGGCCGGTGGTCGCCACGGGCCTCCCCGGCCTGGGAACCGACGGCCCCTTCACCATCGCCGTCGCCCTGCGCGGCCCCACCGAGCTGTGCCTGGACATGTACGAGGACCCGGACTTCTACCACGCCCTGATGGACCTCATCGTCACCGCCGAGAGCGCGCGCATCAAAGCCTTCCGCAGGCGCATGGGGCAGCCGGAACACAGCCGGGCGTGGCACTTCGCTGATGACAGCATCCAACTGCTCTCCGTGCCTACCTACCGCGACATGGTCCTCCCCTACCATCGTCGCATGGTGGACGAGTTCGGCCCCGACGGCCCCAACGGTATCCACCTGTGCGGCGACGCCACGCACTTGTTCACGACCATCCGCGACGAGCTGAACGTCCAGAGCTTCGACACGGGCTTCCCCGTGGACCACGGCCGTCTGCGCCGGGAGCTCGGCCCCGAGGTCACCATCTACGGCGGACCGCACGTGGAGGTCCTGCGCAGCGGCACGCCCGCCGCCGTCCGCGCCGAGACCATCCGCATCCTCCAGTCAGGAATCATGGAGGGCGGCAAGTTCGTCCTTCGCGAGGGTAACAACCTGGCTCCCGGCACGCCCCCGGCCAACGTGGCCGCCATGTACGAGACATGCAGGCAATATGGGCGCTACGCGGTCTAGCGGTCACAGGTAGGCGCCCGACTCCGGCGACGGGTAGACCGCCCATGCCGTCGACCTCGGGGACCACCTGATGCAAGGAGCCACCCCATGCTCCGCGCCATCTGTCTTCTGCTCACTCTCAGTGCCGTCGCCCTCTGTCAGCCCCAGATCACGCGCCTCAAGACCCTGTACACCCAGACGGCTCTGGTCCGCGGAGGGCAGGGGCAAGCCGTGATCGTGGCCCCCACGGCCGACTACGGGCCTGCCCGGCTCCTGAACGAGGCGCTCCAAGACGCCCTTGGCACCCAGTTGCCTGTGCTGACGGCCGCTGACCTCGTCTCCCCGGACTGGGCCGTCGACCGGCCCCGCGTGGCCGGGCACCAATTGGTGGCGATGGGCAACATCAACGACAATCGCCTGCTGGCGGTCTTGTGGGGAGCAGGGTACGTGGTGGCCGACTCGCTGTACCCGGGCGAGGGCGGGTACGTGGTGCGCACCGTGCACGACCCCTTCGGCAACGGCACCAATGTACTCTGCCTGAACGGTTCCGACGAGGCGGGCGTCACGCGGGCCGTCCGGGCGTTCTGCGGCTCGCGGCTCACCGGCGGGCTGCAGGACCTCGTACTGCCGCAACCCATCCTGCAGGTGGACTTCCACCCCCCCGCCCTGCGCTTCTTCCCGCCTCCCCCGGACAGCCGGTCATCCAAGCGCCAGCCGCCCTTCAGCGGCCCCGACTTCTTCGCCGACTACCTCCGGCAGGCCGGGCTGATGGATGAGACCGGCCGGGTGCTATCCTGCTCCGCCGGAGACCTGACCAAGGTCACCGGCGCCATCGCCAGGATGGCTCAGTCGTACTTCTGGAACGCCGACGAGCGCCTGCTCCCGCTGATGAAGCAGGTGCTGGACCACAATCGCCATCTGCTATCCATTGTGCCTCCGCGCATCGAGATGGAGGCGGCCTCGGCGGCGCACGTGCCCTGGTGGGATGTGGTGGAGGAGCTGCCGGTCTGGACGGACCGCGACCGCCTCGACATCACCAATGCCCTGCTCGCCGACGCGCTGCAGGGCCACGAGCAGCGGGCCGCACACAGACTCGTGAAAGAGGGCGCCGTTCAAGTGGTGGATGAGAACCACGGGACGAACTCGGCGCTCAATGCGCTTTCCGCCTGGGGCTACTTCGACAAGTACTATGACCTGCCCGACAGCGACTACTGGATGGCGGTGGTGCGGGCCACCTTCGCCGGCCAAAGCGCGAGCTTTCAGGTGCTGGAGGATGCTTCGGGGTACCTGTGCTACTGCCCCGAGCACGCGGTCCGGCACGCCTTCGCCACCTCAGACCTCACGTACTTCAAGCGCGGCGTCGCGCTTTCCCAGGCGCGCTTCATCGCCCGGTGCTGCATGAACAACCTCGGCCTGCAGACGGGCTTTGGCGACTCACCCGGCATCTGCCAGCCCGCTATCTACGAGGCGCTGGCGCCCGTGGCATGGTTCCATCGCGACCCGGAGTTGAGCTGGGTGGTGCGAAACTCCATGCCCACCGCCTGCGGCCTGCGCACGTACTCCGAGGCCATCCCCTTCGACCTGACTGTGGAGCCCAGAGAGCCCGCCGACTGGACGGGCCTGAGCGTCTTCCCCCTCTACGTCCAGACGCTGCGGAAGGGCGAAAGCTCCCCGACGCCGGTGTTTGACCCGGAGCAGAGTGCGGGAGCCGACTGGTTCAACAAGATCGTGTTCCGGGAGAGCTGGAGCCCCGAGGGCCAGTACCTGCTTCTCGACGGTGCGGGCAAGTTCAACCCCCTGGACGGATACCCCAATGCCCCGGCAGGCCACATGCACGATGACGTGAACACCATCATCAACCTCACCGCCCTGGGGCGCATGTGGCTCGTGGACCACACCTACTCGGCGCGGTCGATCAAGGACCACAGCGGGCTGTACATCGCCAGAGACGGACAAGTGGCCTATCAGGTGCACGAGGCCAGGCTCCGGGC
>CAZXDD010000205.1:0-12270 GCA_964639415.1 uncultured Armatimonadia bacterium | reverse complement strand
TTTAGCAAGGACATCCATGCCATCATCGAGAAGCCGATTGCCATGAACGCCCAGCAGGCGGAACAGTACATCGCGGCGCGGGGCGACCTGGTGGCCGTCTGCGGCCAGTCGCGCAACCGATTCAGCAAGATGGCTCGCCAGATCAGCGAGTACATCGCGTCTGGCGCGTTGGGCGAGTTGCGGGTGATCAACTGCCGGGCTATCACCGCGCCCACCGCCCCGCCCAATTCCCCGCCCCCTACCTGGCGCTTGAGAAAAGCGGAGAACGGCGGCGGCATCCTGATGAACTGGGGTTGCTATGAACTGGATTATCTGCTGGGGCTGACCGGCTGGATGGACTCCGGCAGAGTGTCCACGGGAGCCATCGAGCACTTCGCCACCCAGCTCGGCGGCGAGGGGTTCGCACAGATCGACCCCATGGGCTTCTACATCTTCAACTTCCCGGTGGCCACGATTCCCGTCACCGTGGTCCTCGATGGCGAGGACGCGCAGGTGAGCACCATCAACCCCATGGAGTTCACCGCTATCTTCAGGCCCCATGCGCAGATCACCGATGGGGTGATCCGGGAGCTGCGCACTCCCAGGAACGAGTTCTACCGCACGCAGAGCCCCGAGCTGGTCCTGTTCCACGGCGAGGAGCCCCACATCCGTTGGGGGGCCTACTGCAACTGCATCCTCGAGCTTGCCGACCGCATGGCGACGCGTCAGATCGTCTTCGTCGGCAGCGTCGCCAGCCCGATTCCCCACACTCGGGTACCGCGCCTCCGCTGCTCGGCGGCGACGGAGGAGTTCGCCAGGTCGATCGCCGGCCCCGACGGCCGGCTCACCGACTATGAGGGCCCGGCCAGTCTGGTGACGTTCCTGTGCAAGTACGGGCAGCAGCGGGGGGTGGATGTGGGTAGCATCGTGGTGGAGGTGCCACACTACCCATTCCTGGAGATGAACACGTATCCGCGCAGCATTCTCAGCGTTGTGGCCAGACTGGAGCAGATTCTGGGCATCAACACCGACTGCGAGCGCCTGATGGCTTTGGACACCAAGGCCCAGGAGCAACTGGCCGAGGTGATGAACAGCAGCGCGGAGATGCGGGATCTGGTGGCAAAGCTTGAGGCGGCCTATGACCAGGAGGAGCTCGCCGAGGACGACGAGAGCGATGAGCTGCTCCGTCGCCTGATCAATGGTATCGATGCCCAGGGGAGCGGCGACCAGAACTAGATGCCCGCGCGGGCGCATTCCCTGACCTTTGGACCGGGTTCCGGGGCCGCCGCCAAGCCGTTTGCCACCCTTCCGCCCGGTGGGATCGGGTCCCGCCGCGCGGGACCCTACGCGGCGATCGCGCCCTCTTGGGGGCGCCGCCCGGCCGTGGCGCCGGTCCGGGGCGAACCTCCGCGCCGCCCTCGACGGACTCCCGGAACCGAAACGACCGGCGCCTCGCGATGGGGCGCCGGTCGTGTGGGTCTTGCGAGGTACGAGCCGGGGCTCTACCGGCCGATGGGGCCGATCAGCTCGGTTACGAGCTTCTCCATCTCCGCGTCCGAGAACTGTGTCACGCGGCCATCGGCGTACTCCTTGTCCACGGCCTCCCTGATCCTCGCTACGCCCTCGTGGTCCTTGGTGATGCGGGCATCGCCCTCGAGGCCGTAGTGGAAGTTGATCCACTGCGAGATCCCCGAGAGGCCGGACTTGTCGGTGACCGCCACGCCCGCGGGACGGTTGAGAATTGCCGTGGTGTCGAAGATATTGTAGATCTCCTCATCCTTGTACAACCCGTCGGCATGGATGCCCGCCCGCGTGACGTTGAAGTCCGCCCCGACATAGGGCTGGTTGGCGGGGATGCAGTGGTTCATCTCGGTCTTGAAGTAGTCGGCGATCTCCGTGACGGCCGAGAGGTCCATTCCGTCGGTGGTTCCGCGTAGCGCGGCGTACTCGATGGCCAGCGCCTCGATGGGGGTGTTGCCGGTGCGCTCGCCGATCCCCAGGCAAGTGCCGTTGGCCACTCCACAGCCGTAGAGCCAGGCCGTGGTCGCGTTGATGACGCCACGGTAGAAGTCATTGTGGCCGTGCCACTCAAGCTGCTCCGCGGGCACACCGGAGTAGGTGCGCAGACCGTGGATGATCCCCTTGACGCTGCGCGGCATGGCCACGCCGGGGTAGGTGACCCCGTAGCCCAGTGTGTCACAGGCGCGCACCTTGATGGGCACCTTCGCCTCGTCGGCGAGCTTCATCAGCTCCAGCACGAAGGGGACGACGAAGCCGTAGAAATCCGCCCGGGTGATGTCCTCCAGATGGCAGCGGGGCAGGATGCCCTCCTCCAATGCCATCTTGACCACCGCCAGATAGCCCTCCATGGCCTCGCTGCGCTTCTTGTTGAGCTTGCGGAAGATGTGGTAGTCGGAGGCGGAGGTGAGGATTCCGGTCTCCTTGATACCCATCTCACGCACGAGCTGGAAGTCGCGGCGAGACGCCCGGATCCACCCGGTGACTTCAGGGAACTCGTAGCCGCGCTCCTGGCACTGCCTGACGGCCTCACGGTCGCGCTCGGTGTAGACGAAGAACTCGCACTGGCGGATGATGCCCTTGGGGCCGGAGAGCCTGTGGATGAGGTCGAATAGGTCCACGATCTGCTTGGTCGAGAACGGAGCCATCGACTGCTGGCCGTCGCGGAATGTGGTGTCGCTGATGTAGATGTGCTCAGGCGGGTTCATCGGGACGATCCGGTGGTTGAACACGACCCTGGGCACTTCGTCATAGCTGAAGATCTCGCGGTACAGGACGGGCTCTTCTACGTCCTGCAGCGTGTAGTGGTATACTTCCTCCTCCAGCACTCGTGTTTCAGGGTTGAAGCGTAGCATCTAAGGGCCTCCCGAAAGCCGGCGGACGGCCGCGTCGCCGCGGGCCGGCAGGATAGTGTGCGGATACGTCACTGCCGGTGAGGACAGACCGCGCTCCGACGCGAGACGCCTCGCCGTGCGCGTGGTCGAAGTGGCCGCCCGAGGCGTCCCCCGGCAGGACTGCTTGTGCCATGTATCACATCATGGTCCCCGAACGGGCAGATTCTGTCAAGCGGAATGTCCCCCGGTGTGCCGCTATGCACCCGGTGTCCCCACACCCGCCGCGCTCGGTACCGGCCGACGCGTCGTGAAGGAGCCTGCCGCCCGAACCGGGAAGTATACCCGCGAACCTATCGCACACAGGAGCCGGTACCCATATGCCATTCCCCATGACAAGCATCGGCGGCATGGACATCTCTCGACTCATCATCGGCAGCAACACGTTCCACGGCTTCTCGCACTTCAGCCGTGCCAGGGATGAGTGGCTGCGAAAGCACTTCACCCCCGAGCGAATCTACGAAGTCATGGCCCACTGCGCCGAGGAAGGCCTCAATGCCACCATCGCCATACAGCGCAAGGACTACGTAGACATCATCGCAGAGGTTCGGCGCAACACCGGGCATCACATCAACTACATCGCCACCCCGGCCGGCGCGACGCTGGAGGAGCTCAAGAAGGGTATCGACGAGGCGGCAGACCTCGGTTGCGAGTTCTGCTGGCCCCATACGAGCTGGACCGACGCCCGAGTGGTCGCCTCGGAGGGCCGCATCGAGGAAGGCCCCGAGGCCCTGGACTACATCCGCAAGCGGGGCATGATCCCGGGATGGAGCACCCACCGGCCCGAGGTCGTCGTCATCTCGGATAATGCGGGCTACGACTGCGCCGGATATGTGCAGATCTTCAACTCGATCGGCTTCCTCTGCGCAGTGGAGACGGACTGGGAGCGGAATATCATCCGCGGGACCGACAAACCCGTGGTATCCATCAAGCCTCTGGGAGCCGGCCGCATCATGCCTCCCACGGGCTTCGAGTTCGTCTACAACAACATCAAGCCGATCGATACGGTGGCTATCGGGATGCTGTCCGTCGAGGAGGCCAAAGAGGACATCTCCATCGCCCGCCAGTGCATGGCGCAACTGTCCCCGGAGGTCGACCTTCAGTATACCCGAAGTAAGGCGCATCTTGTCAAGGATGCCTAGCCCGGCGGAGGGTCGACTCCCTGCCACGCAGATGCGGGCGGCGCTCGCTTCCACCGACGGAAGGGTGCCACAGGACACCAACGGTGCACCGCGGCACATACCCACCGTTCGGGAGCCCGGGCCGGTGGATCGCCGCCCGCAGCGACGGCCTGACGCCGCGGAGCGACCCGCCCACACCTGACGCGCCACCGCTGCTTGCCAAAGGAGGTCCGCACCGTGGTTCCGACGCCTCCGTCCGATAGCAGCAACTCAGAAGACCAGGCCCCCGGGCCCGGGGATGGCGGGGCGCCTCTGCCCGGAAAGGCGCGGCCCTTCGACTTCCGTGCCGAGCTCAGCAGACGCCGGCACACCACCGACGGGGCGGCGTCATCCGCGCCCGCGCCGCCCGGGCCCTTGGCCCCCTTGCCGCAATCACTGCCACCCGGACAGGCTCCGCGTCGTATGGAAGAGGATGGCCGGATGAGTCCTGACGAGGACCCGGCCATCGACGTTCGGGCGCCGGCGAATGCGCCGGAGGGGCCGGATCTGCCGGACCTGCCCCCTGCCCTCAGGCGCGATCCGGAGCCCGCTTCGTCTTCCGCAACCGGCGTTGGGGCCGACACGGACGGTGGGGCGCTGTGCTGCCCCGATCTGGAGACGGAGGCCGTTCTGGGGCTCCTGGATACGCTGGTTGCGCGGTCCGCTGCACTGCCGGCGGGCATCGCCCAGGCGGTCGGGGACTATCTTGAGCGTCTGCGGGTCGAGGTGGTCGCGATCGCCCACGAGACGGCCCTGAAGCTGGCCGCCGAGAGAAGTCCACGAGTCCTGGGCCAGCGCCTGCAACGTCTGGCCGAGGCGCTTGTCCCTGAACGGATGCACGGGGGCCTCGCTGCGCCAAGGCCCCCACTGGAAGACGAACTGCCCCGCGAGCTGGGGGCCTCGCTGGCGCGGCTTCCGGCGATTGTACAGAAGCTGCGCGACAGTGCTCTGGCTGTGCTCTCGACGCGGCTGGGGCTGGAGGTGATGGAGCCCCAGGTGGGCCGCACCATCGATCCGGTCCGGCACAGTGTGGTCGAGAGCGAGCATGGGCAGGACCCCTCCGCCGACAATTCGGTGCTGCGCGAGGAGGCTCCGGGATGGCTGCTGGGAGGGGAAGTGCTGGCGCCGGCGGATGTGATCCGCTACACCTGCCCGCACGCCGCCGGCCCCGGTCTGCCGGACCTCGACGACCTCGGCCCGCGGCGGCTGGATGAGGACGCTCAGGGGCGCAAGCGCGAAAAGTGACGGTGCCGGGCGTGGCCGTGCACGGCCGGACACGGAGGCCTGTGAATGCTGGTCGTCGACTTCGACAGTTCCGAGCGCTGTCACAACCCCGGGTGCCGAGCGCCCCTTGAGGCGCCCGGCGAGGAATACCGTTACTGCACGCAGTGCGGGTCTCCGCAGGTCTTTGAGTGCGAGGCCTGCCCGACCCGGCCGGGTGCGGTGCTGCGTGTGGCCCACGATAGCCAGTGCCCGGCGTGCGGTGCGCTCTACGCCCTGTGTGGCGACTGTCACTTCCCACTACTTGTGCTGCCGCGGGAGCCGATGGCCTGCCCCAACGGCTGCGGTGCGGGGATGGTCACCGCGCGTACCGGCACCCACGAGCCCCTTGCCGAGCCGCGTCGGACCGGGGCCGTGACCTGCCGCTTTGGGAAGAGCTCGACCGGGCCGCTGCGCAGGTTCTCTCTTGGCGAGCCCTCGGGGCCGCCCGCCGCGCGCTACGGCCGAGTGTACTTCGTCAGTTCACGGGGGACCTTCGTGGCCGTCGATGAGGACAGCGGCAAAGCTCTTGCCGCCTGGGAGCAGCCTCTGCTCTCGCGGCCCGACCCCGCCACCCTGGGGGCCGCGGTTCCCCAGGTGTCGGAACGGTATGTCTACCTTCACGATGGCCACGCCGTCCACGCCTGCTCGGCCGTGTCCGGTGACCATTGCTTCTCTGTGCCCTTCGCCGCCTCCCTGGCGCACTGCGTCATCCGCGACGACCGTCTGCTGGTGCAGGGCATCGCCGACCCGGGGGCGCTGTCGGTCAGGCTGTACGACACGCTCGCTCTGTGCGCCGGGGAATCCGGGCTGCTGCATAGCGAGAGGCTGCCGGCCCGCTCCGCCCAGCGCCCCCAGCCGCCGGGCCCGGCCGCTGTGGCCGGCCACGGCTTCATCTTCCGCGATCTCGACGGCAACCTGAGAGCGCTGCCCGCCGGCGGCGAGGAGGAATCCCGCGTCCTGTGGGCGAACGCGCAGTTCGGGTATGTCTCGGCCCCGACCGTGACCGGAGAGCATGTCTATGCTCTCCTGCACGGCGCCCAGCGGGGCACGGCGGTCCTGCAGGCTCCCCTCACCCACGGCGCCGCCGAGACCTGGCGGCTGGCGAGCATCACCCCCTTCTACGGAACGGGGCTCCGAGTGGCGGGAAGTCGGCTGTACCTGTACGACGGGCAGAGCAGTTACTACGAGCTGGACCTGGCCGCACCCTCGGTGCCGCCGCAGCAGCTCTTCCTGGGGGAGAGGTTGGCAGGCGACATGGCCATGGCGTGGCTGGTGGCGTTGCTCGACCCGGGCCGGGATGGCTGCTGGCTGCTCTCGCTGGCCGGGAGACCAGAGGCCCTCAAGGCACGCCTCCTGCACACCCAGACTCGCGAGTTCCTGCAGCTTGACGTCCCTCAGGTGACTGAGCTGGCCGCCGGCGCATCTGATCGCCATATCTTCATCACCGACACCAGAGCCGGGGAGACACTCGTGTATGATATCCCGACCCCCAGCCGCACCCCGTAGCCCGTGGCCCGCCGGTAGCGGCCCCGCGCCCGCCTCCCCGCAGCGCCGGATGCCGGGAGGTCCGCGGCGGTCAGAGCCCGCTCGCGCCGCGCTCGCCCTGCTCGTCTGTTGTGCCCTGCCCCTGTGCCTCGGCGGCTGCATCAAGCTCAGCGCCCGTTCTGTACGACAATCGTCCACTCCCGTGCCCAGGGCCCAACCCGCACCACCCAGGGCCGAGACGCCCAAGCAGGACGCCGCGCCCCTGGAGGCCCAGGCCTACCCGCTGTTTGACGCGCTTCGCACAGACCTTCTGGAGGCCAATCCGGGGATCGAGACGTCCAATTGCGCCTTCGTGATGGGGATCGATGTCTCCAAGAGCGCCTACGACAGTCAGGTGATTGAGTACACCACGCGCATTCTGGCGGATTGCGCGAGCTTCTTCTTCGCTCCGGGCGATAAGGTCGTCGTCGTGCCCTGGGACTCCCAGATTCGCGGGGACCATGTGGAGCAGTTCGACTTCACCGACGCGAAGGCCGGAGACCGTGGTCTCAACGCGGCGTTCGAGAGTGTGCTCAAGCTGGTGAGGCCCGAGAGCAGAGGCAGCAACCTGCTGGACGCTCGGGGCTACTGCATGGAGCGCGCGGTCAAGCTGCAGCAGGACAGCCGGGGCCAACTGCGCGGAGTGGTGCTGGTCTTCACCGACATCCGGGTGCCCGATGGCAAGCTCGGCGACGGCTACACCCAGGAGCAATTGACGGACCTGCGGACGCAACTTGCTGGGAGTAGCACTGAGGATTTCGACGCCCGGCTCTATACAGTGGAGAGAACACGCATCTGGTGCCACGCACTGTCTGGCAAGACGCCCGAGGGGGCCGCGCCTGTCGCGGGCCTGAACCGTCGACGCAGCACGGCCGCTGTGACGCCCAGGCCGGCGCCGCAGGCGCCCTTGCCGGTGAGAACCACGCCCACACCAAGGAAAGACCCCAGCGGCACCCGGGTGCTGCTGATGCTGCTCTCGCTGGCCGCGTTGGTGGCGCTCATCGCGCTGCCCTTCACCTGGCAACACCGGCTCGCAATCGGCGGATCGCACGAGCGCCTCAGGGCCATCGGGGGCCGCGTGGTCATCCGGGCGGCCGAGGGGATCAGTCCACCGGGGGAGTTCTACCTCCGACTACCCGACACCGAGAGCCGTCCCCTGGTGGCGCTGGAGGGCAAGGGCCCGTCGCTGGTGGCCAGGGCCGCCAGAGGCGTGCGGCTCAACGAGGGGCGCACCGAGCTGGCGATCCCCTCGGGCAAGGCGGTAACTTTGCGTCTCGTGGTGGAAGGCGTGGCCGGTGAGCAGACCGTCGACATGCAGCTCACCGACTTTTGGTCCGCCAACTCGGGCCAGATCATCGGGATGGGCATTGCGTTCATTGTCCTGTTGGCGAGCATCATCGGCTGACCCGAGCCGGTGGTGGTCAGTCGGTCCGCACTCCGGGCGGAAGACCGAGGCCACCGGGGGGCCGAGAGGTGTGCCGCGTGTGGCGTGGTCGAGGTCTCGGCCGCGCCTGTCGTGCCAGCCCTACCCATTGGGAGGATCGGTCCGTGGAGAACACCCTCTATCTTGTGGCAATGGATGGACTGCAGTTGGCCATCTTCCTCGCGTTGGCTCTGGGCTGCTGGGCGGCGGGGATACTGATTTTCTTCCTGTTCTATGGCCCGTGTGCGCTGGCTCCGGGTCTCGCCATGCGTCTGGGGTACACCTTCGGACTGTCGATCTTCCTGGTGTGCGTGTTCTTCGTGTTCCGTGACGTGTCGGTCTACTTCGCCTGGTGGCGCTACTCGCCCGGTCCGACAACGGGTGTCATGGGAGATGCCATCCTGCTGCTGGCGGTCTCACTCATCTGGCTGCTGGTGATCTGGACCGCCTGGCCCAAGCCGCGCCCGGCCTCGGTGTTCTGAGCATCCGGATCAAGCCCCGCGCAGATCGCCGATCGCTGGCCCGGCACCGAGCCGGGCCCCCGGAGTCATAGGGAGGAGTTGCACCAATGCCCACCTTCAACCCCGTCCTGGTCATCGGCCTGGGGGGCACCGGTACCTCGGTGGCCCGTGCGCTGCGGGAGAGGCTGGTCTGGCGGTACGGCGGGAACCGGGCGATCCCCTTCGCCAGGTTCCTGTTCGTCGATACCGACCACCGCAATCCCGACGCCGCCGGTCCCGACGGGATCCTCATCAATCCCCCGCCGGGCCAGGTCGCCAAGATGATCACTAACCCCGAGCAGTTCAAGAGCATCGGGCTGACCGACTGGATCGACATGGAGACGCTCAAACGCGCCGACAAGGGCGGCTTCGAGCAGGGGGCCGAGGGAGTCCGGATGTTCGGACGCCTGGCCTTTCTCAGCGCCGGCTCCTTCACCACCATGTGGAACCAGATCAGCAAGAAGCTCAACGACATCGCCACCGTCACCGATACTCAGATCATCGAGGCCCTCGGTCTTCCCGAGAACAGCGATGTGCGCATCGGCCCTCCCTGCTGCTATGTGATCTCCTCCGGGTGCGGCGGCACCGGGGCCGGAAGCTTCATCGACATGGGCTATGTGCTCCACTCCATCATGGAGCAGAGCCGGACGCCCGCCGAGCGGGTGGGCATCGTGGCCATCGCCCGCCAGGACGCCACCGGAAAGCTCCAGTACACGCGCAACAGTGCCGCCATTCTGTCGGAGCTCGACTACTACAATCGCTCCGGCGTGGTGTACAAGGCCCAGTTCCAGCAGCAGCCGCCCACCGTCTCGCGGGCCGCGGCCTATGACTACTGCTACCTGGTCTCCCCCTCGGGGCCCAAAGGGGCCATCGAGTTCGACGATCTTCTGAAAAGGATCTCGGAGTACCTGTACGTGGATGTGATCGCTCAGGCCGACGAGGCCCGCTCCCGTCGTGCCGACGTGGGTCCCGAGATGGCGGAGTACGACCTGGACGGCTACCCACTGCGGTTTTTGACCTTCGGCATCTCAACCATCGAGTTTCCCGCGGACGTCTGCCACAAGGCCTGCTACCATGCCACGATCCGGGACTTCGTGCAGACCTGGCTGCAGGTGGACGGCCGTGGCATCGACGATTCCGGGGCCACGCCTCTGGAGGCCAGCGACAAGGACACCGCCGACCTATGCCGGGTTCTGGGTATCGGGGCCGTGCGGGCCGATGAGGACCCACTCCTGACAGAGCTGACCAAAGTCCCTGAGGACCTGCAGGACGTCGCCGCCGGCCGGCTCCCGCAGGACTGGGTGAACGAGCGCATTCGCCGCACCTTCGAGGGCGAGATCACCACAGAGGCGCTTACCGAGCTGGAGACGGCACTCAACTCGTGCTTCGCCAAGGACGGGTACTTCAGTACCTGTGTGGAGATGAACGCCAGGCGCTTGAAGGCGGCCCGGTATCTGGAGCAGCAACTGCTGGAGACCATAGTGCCCCTCGTCTTCCGCCGCGATCGCGGCCCGCGCTATGCTCTGGGGCTGCTGCGCAAGCTCCAGGAGAGACTCGGCGACGCCAAGGCCGGCGAGCTTGGCCGGATCGCCAAGGAGATCGGCGCCGCACAGGCAGGTAGTTACGCCATCGAGGACGCGCGACAGGCGATCGAGGCCATCCGCCGCGATTGGCTGCTCCGGGTCCCCCCGGGGTTCGGCTTCACCTGGATCAACGAGATGGCCGTCCGCCGCGAGATGCAAAAGCCCTACATCGCCATCTGCGACACCTACAACCGGCGCGCCGAGGCGGTGGTTCTGAAGGCCAAGACGGAGCTCTACCAGGAGCTCCTGGACCCGGTGCTGTCCATGCTGCAGCAGCGGCTCTCCAGCCTGCTGCGGTATCTGGTCCTGTGGCACAACGAGGCCGCCGAGGACTACTCGGCCACGATGGACCGCCCCTTCGACCGCCGGACCTCCATGCTGTTCACCCACGACGTGGTCCGGGCGAAGATGGACCGCGTCATGCTGGACATCAACGACGGGACACGGGACCGCTTCTACGGCACTCTGTTGGAGCCTGACCTGGTCGCCAACATGCGGGCGGCACTGTCGGCCTCCCTGGACCGGGATCAGACGAAGCCGTTCTCCGGCGGCCCGCCCATCGACGCCGGGCGCGGCGGCAAGGTCCAGCTCATGTACGTGCAGAGCATCGCGGATTACATCCGGGAGCGCTACCGTCTCCGTGCGGCGCCCGGCGATGCTCCCATCATCTATGACGAGAAGGTCATCGACCGCTTCCAGGAGGCGGTGGTCAAGCGCACAGGGCTGGCCGCGGAGCTGGAGCAGGTCGTGGCCGAGAGCATCGAGCTGGCCGAGCTCGAGCTGGGCCATCCCAGCTATGCCTCGATCCGCCCCATCAACCCGCGGGAGGGCTGGTGGGCGTTTTATGACCGCGCCGGCGACGACTCGGCCTGGCCCGCGTTCCGCCAGCAACTGCTGGACTGCCTCAACTCCGCGGCCGGGGCCAATGGGCTCACGCCCCCCGAAGGCACGCGCTGGCGGCAGGAGATCGAGGATTCCTTCATGGTCGTGCTCCTGCGGGAGCGCGGGGCCTTCCCCACTCGCATCATCCGGGGCTACGATATCGCGCAGCGCGATGAGAAGATCAACACCGGTCGCGGTGTGGGAACCGACGACATGACGGCCTTCGCCCGTACCGGCATCCGGCCGCAGCCGCCACGGGAACGGGACATCCGTGAGGCGGAGAGGTTCTTCCTGGGTGCCATCTTGCTCAACATCATGGAGCTGTCCGTGGAGCGTCAGAGCTTCGCCGTCGAGCTGGCGCAGTCCCGGGGTGCGGCCCGCGTGTTCCTCGAGCTGCCCACCGACTTCGGCGTTTCCGTGGGCGAACTGGCCTATCGTGAGGGCTCCCGCACCCGCCTGGGGACCATGGTCCACACCAGGATCAGCGAGATGGGCTCAGAGCGCGCGCTGGAGGTGCTCGACGGTATCCGGCACAGCTTCCATGTCAGCGACACGGGGGACTCGATCACCCAGGAAATGGCCAAGCGCGGGATCGTCGCCCTCAGTGACGCACAGGCCTCGAACATCATCGAGGGCATCGAGCTGCACTTCCAGTTGATCCCCGACGACATGGGCCCAACCGCGGAGGCGCACCCGTACGCAGACTACATCACCAGCCCGCCGGACAACCGCCCACCGGGCTTCTACTGCCGGAAGGGCGACTGCGGCTGCTTCCTGGGCAGCAAGCGGTCGGCGATTCCGCCGCAGTGCCCGCACTGCGGGAGCTCCTATGTGCCCGCGACTTTCTAGCGAAGCTCCGCCTCAAACCGACGAGCACGGCGCGGAGGTTGCTCCGGGGGCGGCGACACGGCCCGGCGGCGAGCCTTCCGGCTCGCCGAGTCGGGCTGGAAACTCAGATTATGCAGGTTCTGGGCGGGCGCCGACTCACGTCACCTCACCCCCCCAACCCCCCTCTCCCTTACTCGCCGATACGACCGGCGAGACGGG
>CAZXDD010000204.1:0-12361 GCA_964639415.1 uncultured Armatimonadia bacterium | reverse complement strand
CTTTCCCTACACCACGCTCTTCCGATCTTCTACTTTCCACTCACCGCGTCTGGTCGGTATGCTCCCGGGCCCTGTGGCAAGATGTCTGGACATCTCCCGTTCTCCGCCTGCGGGGCCCCTTCCGTTGAGAGCGCGAATCCACTACAATAGCCAAGTCCATGGCCACCGATACTTCCATCGAACAACTGATCCGTGACCTGGCCTCGGAGGACTCGCTTCTGCGTGAGCAGTCCGCACGTATGCTTGCAGGCCTCGGGGGGCGAGGCCACAGGGCGGTCCTGGGGGCGCTTTCCGACCCCTCTCCGGCATCGCGACTGGCGGCCGCGCGGGCTCTGACGCAGTTCGCCGCCCGGGCGGCCGTCGCCCCACTTGTGGAGGCGCTCAAGGACCCTGAGAGGGCGGTCGCGGATGCGGCCGCGGAGAGCCTGGCCCACTTTGGGAAGGCTCCCGTTCAGGCCGCTTCTGCCCTGCTCTGGCACCGCGACCGGCAGACGCGGCTGGTCGCCGCGCGGGCTCTGGGCCTCATCGGTGAGCCCTCATTGCGGGCGCTGGCCAAGGCGCTGGCCGATCACGCGGTACCGGTGCGTATCGCCGCGGCGGTGGGCCTGGGGCAGAGCCGATGCCCCGGTGCCCTGCCTCTGCTGGCCGACGCGATCCGCGACCGGCACCCGGAGGTACGCGTCGCCGCGGTGCAGGCGCTGGCCGACCACGGCACCCCGGAGGCCTTCGAGCTGGCCACCACGGCGCTGGCGGACCCGGGGCCCCGCGTGGCCGCCGAGGCCGCCGCCTGCGTAGGGCGCACAGGGGAGGCGGCCATCCCGGCCCTGCTGGCCTGGATCGCAGACGCCTCGGGGGGCCTGTCCGAGGCCGTGGCGGACGCCCTGGCGGAGCTGGGAACCGCTCCCATACCGGCCTTGTTTGACCTTGCTGCCTCCGACGATCCCCGTCGAAGCGAGGCGGCGCTGGAAGTCCTGAGGCGCATGGGGAGCTCCGCCGGGGCGCAAGAGGCCGCCAAACGTCTGGGAGATGCCGCCCAGAGACGCTATGCGGCGGAAGCGCTCCTTGCGTGGGGGCAGGTGTCGGTGCCTGCCCTCGTGGAACGTCTGGGTGTCGAGGATGCCGACCTGCGGTCCACGGTGGTCTCCGTGGCGGCGAGAATTGGCGAGGCCGTGGTGCCCGCGGCCGTGGGCGTACTGGCCGAGGGCGGCGGCAGCGCCCGCCTCGCGGCAGCCACTCTCCTGGGGGCGGTGGGGGGCGAGATGGCTCAGGCCGCGCTGGTTGACGCGCTGGCCGATGCCGACCCGCGGGTGCGCTCGGCGGCCGCGGTGGCTCTCGGACGCACCGGGGCCAGGGGCACCGTGGAAGCTCTCGTTCCCCTGATGGGCGACCCCGATCCCCAGGTGGCCGCGGCCGCCCTCGAGGCGCTTCGCGCCCTGGGACGCCCCGGCATACAGGCCGCCCTGCAGAGCTATGGCGACAGCGGCGGCGGCCGTCCCGAGACCCTCAGAGCTCTCCTCAGCGGCGCTGAGATAGGGGCACTGGAGCAGACCTCGGCCCTGCTTTCATCCCGCCATTGGAGCGTGAGGGCCGAGACCGCCCAGGTGCTCGCCGAACTGAGCTACGAACCGGCGAGCCTGTTGATCGCGTCGCTGCTCTCCGACCCCGAGCCACAGGTTGCCGCCACGGCCGCGCGCTCTCTTGCGGCCCTGGGACCGGATGCCGCCACGGCCCTGCGTCTGTTTCTGCGCCAGTGCTCCCCCGTCCAGCGCGATGGGGCAGTCCGAGCCCTTGTGGGAGCAACGCCCGAGAGCGTTCAGGCTCTGTTGCCGATGCTGGAGGACCCCGACGAGGAGACGCGAGAGATCGGTGTCGAGGTGGTCGCGGCGTTCGGGGAGGCCGCCTGCGCACCCCTGGCCGCGCTGGCCAGGTCTGCCTCCGGCGCGTCCGCCGCCGCACGGGCACTGGAGCTCATCGAGGGCTCCTTGGCCCCGGCTGCCCCGACGCCGCTTCCCGGAGATGCGCCCCCACAGGCTCTCGAGACGGCGAGGGAGGGCCCTCCTGCACCCGCCGTCGTGGGAGAGGTAGCAAACGCCGTGGACGCCGGCCTCACCGGAGCGCCTGCGACCGCCCCCCGCGCGTCGGCACCGAGCCTGGCCGAGGCCCTGCGGTCGGGCGATGAACAGGAGAGGGCTGAGGCCATCCAGGCGCTCCAGGCGCTGCCGATCGCCCCGGCGGAGGCTCTGGACCCACTACTGGACCTCATCACACAGCCGCCGCCGGTGGGCACCGGCGCCAGGGCCTTCGCAAGCACACGCCACGATCTGTGCCTGCCCGGCCTGATCGACCGGCTCGGGGCCGAGGATCCCGGGCTGCGCCATGCGGCGGCGTCGCTGTGTGCCGCCATCGGGGCCCCGTCCGTGGAAGGCCTGATGCTCGCGGCGGAGACAGGGACCGCCGTGGCACGGCTCAGCGCTCTCTCGGCTCTTGGGGCCATCGGCGGTCCTCGGGCCACCGCGGTATTCCTGACCGCAGCGCTGGACACCGACCCGCAGATCCGGGCTCACGCGGCTCTGGGTCTGGGACATGGAGAGGGCCCTGAAGCCTTCGGTGTCCTGTGTGAGCTGTCCTTGGATGACAACAGCGATGTTCGGGTGGCCGCCGCGCGGGCCCTGGCCGCTATGGGCACTCCGCAGGCAATCGAGGCCCTCGTTGACCGACTGCGGCCCGACGATATCCCCGTTTTCCAGGCGGCGGTGCGGTCGCTGGACGTGGCCGACACCGATGCTCTGCAGACCTTCGTCGGCCATTTCGTCCGCGAGAGCGGGGAGGTCAAGCGCCAACTGGTCAACTCCCTGAGCGCGGTGGGCCCGGCCGCGGAGCCGGTACTGAAGGCATGTCTTGCTCATGAGAGTCCGCATCTGCGGTCGGCCGCGGTCTTCCCTCTTGTCGCGCTCAGCGGCGAGCAGGCGGTGCCGGCGGTCCTGCCGCTCCTGGCCGATGCGGAGGCGGACGTGCGACAGGCGGCCGCCGCGGCCCTCTCCAGCCTGGGCCGTACCAGCTCGTCCTCCGCCATCGACATGCTTCGTAACGGCGATCTGCCGGCAGCACTGGCCGCCGCCGATGTGCTTGCCGCGGCCGGTGGGGAGTGGTTTGAGCCGCTTGTCGCCGCCCTGAAGTCGGAGCAGGCAGGTCCGCGCGCCGGTGCCTGCCGCGCCCTGGGCGCACTGGGCGACGAGAGAGCCGGTCCCCACCTGACCGCCAGGCTCAAGGACCCGCGCCCGGAGGTCCGATCCGAGGCCGCTTCGGCCCTGGGACGCCTGGCCTGGGCCAAGGGCACCCCGCATCTGCTGGGTGCCCTGGACGACCCGGACCCCGGCGTCGCACAGGCCGCGATCGGCGCCCTGCGCCAACTGGGCCAGCCGGCGGTCGATGCACTGCTGGCACGCCTGGTGGATGCCGAAGGCACGATCTCCGCAGGGGTGGTGCAGGCCCTGGCCGACATCGGCGAGACCGCCTTGCGCTCCGTGTTGCGCACAGCGCAGGAGGGCTCCCTCACGGCCCGAGTGGCGGCTCTGAGGGTGGTCGGCACCATCGGCGGTGAGAGAGCCGTCGTGCCCCTGGTGCACGCCATTTCCGACCCCGAGCCGCGGGTCCGCTCCGAGGCGGCGCACGGCATCGCGGCCATCGGGCGACCGGCGGTGGCCAAGCTCGCCCAGAGGCTGACGCATTCGCCTCCGCCGGAGGTGCGGGATGCCATCGTGGATACTCTGGTCACCCTGGGAGAGGGCGCCGTCCCCGAGACCCTGGACATGCTCCAGGGCTCTGCGCCCGAGCTGTGGGAGACGGCGGCCACGATTCTCGGCCGCATCGGCACCGGCGCCGTCCCGGCCATCCGCAGCGCGCTGGGCCATGCCGACCCAGAGGTGCAAGGCTACGCCATCCGCGCCGCCGCCCAGACCGGTGACGTCTCCTTGGTGCCGCAGCTCACCGGCATGGTGGAGGACCAAAGCCCGCAGGTGACCGCTGAGGCCATCCGTGCCCTGGCACTGCTGGGCGACCCTCGGGGAGCAGCGGCCGTCGTGCGCGCCCTGGGGCATCCCGACGGGGCCGTGCGTGACGCCCTGCGCTTCGCTCTCCCCAGGTTCGGTGACAGCCTGGCCGGAGCTCTGGTTGAGCGCCTGGTGGACGACGACCCCGCCGTTGTCGAGCAGGCCGCAGACGCCCTGAAGCTCCTGGGCGGCCGCGCCGAGGAGGCGCTGGTACTGGGGCTTCGGTCCGAGCTCCCGGCCATGCGCATGGCCGCCGCCCACGTCCTGGCCGATATGGCGAGCCACCTGGCCGTGCCACCCCTCGTGCGCGCCCTGGCCGACCGCGACCCGGCCGTGCGAGCAAAGGTCGCGGCCGCTCTGGGCGCCATCGGTGCTCCCGCGGTGGCGCCGATCCTGGATCGGATGCCCGGGGCCGATGCACATCTGCAGGACGCGATCTTCACCGCGCTGCAGGCCATGGCGGTGGACCCCGTCTACTCCCTGATGGAGCGGGCCAGGGATGCCGACGAGACCGTGCGTCTGGCCGCCGTGACGATGGCGGGCAGACTGCGGCGCCCCGAGGCGGTGCCCACCTTGCAGCAACGCCTCCATGACACATCGCTGGAGATCAACATCGCCGCCGTGGACGCACTGGCCGCGATCGCGACCGAGGAGGCAATCGAGGCGTTGGCGGAGGTCGCCACAGCGAACCGAGCCGAGCTGGGGCTGCGGGCTCGAGAGGTGCTTCGCCCCCACGCGGGGACGGCTATCCCGATGCTGGTCAGGCTTGCGGCTCGCGGTGAGGGGGTCCTGGACGCCTCCTATGTGACTGCGGCCGCCGAGCTGGCCCGTACCTTGCCGGAGGCCGTGCAGCCCCTGCTGGCAGACTCATCAGAACAAGCCCGCCGGGCCGCCGCGGCCGTCCTCGGAAGCGTCGGTGGCGACGAAGCCCTGAGGAGCCTGGTACAGAAGGCCTGTTCCCAGGATGGTGCCGCACGGCGCGCCGCCATGGAGGCACTCGCCGACATGGGCCCCGGTGCGCTGGCCCTTCTGGCAGGCCTACTGGAGGCGCCGGACCCTGTCGGGCGCCACTCCGCCGCGAGCGTGCTCGGTCAGATGGGCGACCCGGGGTTCGAGGTTCTCGTGCGGCAACTGGAAGGGTGTGAGGACCCGCGGCAGGCCGCCACGATCTGTGCCGCAGTCGCCGCCGCCCGCCCCTCCGGCGCCGCCGCAGCCCTGCGGGGTATCGTGGCCGCGGAGCGCCGAGATGCCGCGTGGGTGGCCGCGGCCGCGGCGCTGGCCGCGGAGGCGGACGCCGAGGGCCGCGCCGCCCTGGACCGCGCCCTGGCCTCCGATGATCCCGAGCTTCGGGTCCGCGTCGTCCGGGCTCTCAGTGAGCTCGGGACCGTTCTGCCCTCCTCCTGGCTTTCGCTACTGGACGACGCGGACGGCCGGGTGCGCGAAGCGGTGGCCGCCGCCCTGGAGACGCTCCAGACCTCGGATACTGAGAGCCTGGTCCGCTATACGGGTCACGCAGACTCCAGAGTTCGGCGGGCCGCCGCCCGGGCGCTGCGGGAATGCGCGCCTGATGAGAGCGGCAGCGCGGCGCTTGTGCGATTGCTGACCGATCCGGCTGCCGAGGTGGCCGAAGTTGCCCTCGAGTCGCTGGCCGCCATCGGTGGCGAAGCGCTCGGCGCCCTGTCCGCCGCCGCTCGCGGCGGCGACGCCGACACGCGCCGCGCCGCCTGTGGTGCGCTGGCGCAGTTCGGAGCCCACGCAACCCGGGCCCTGCTGGCGCTGGCCGAGGATGCCCCGCCCGACACGGTGGCGGAATGCCTCCGCGCCCTGGGCAAGGCCGGCGACCCCGCCGCGAGACCCATGGTGCTCGGCAGGCTGCGAGACGACGAGCCCGGAGTGCGGGCGGCCGCTGTGGGAGCACTCCGGCATCTGGCAACGGAGGCCGAGCACGCACAGCTCGCCGCCTGCCTCGCCGATCCCCACGAGGGCGTGCGCGCCCTGGCGGCCATCACGGCGGCGGCGGTAATGACCGCCGACTTGAGGTCTTTGGTCGCAGACCTGCTGACGGCCCCGGAGCCCACCACGCGGGCCGCCGCGGCCCAGACGCTGCAGATCGACAACTATCCCGGCAGCGGCCCTCTACTGCTCAAGGCGGCCCGAGCGGAGCGCGAAGCCTGGGTCGCCGCCCTGATGTACGGAGCCGCCGAATCCATCGCCCGCCCGGAGTACCCAAACGGCGATGCCCGGTGAGACGTGCGCTCCGCGGGGTACCCCCCGGTAGCGTGCTCTCCTGCCGCCGCTGAACGCCACCGTCACCACGGAGCCCACATCCTTGCACGGTCAGGATCCCGGCGCTTGCCCTCCCCCGGACGCCGAGGTGTTGCGCGCGATGCCTCTGGCCTCGCGGACCGCGCTGCTGTGCCGGCATTTCTCACTGCATGCCGTCAAGTCACTGGGCCAGAACTTCCTGATCGATGACAATCTCGCCCGCAAGATCGCCCGGGCCGCCCTGGAGCCCGGACCCCGCCGGGTGTTGGAGATCGGGCCGGGACTGGGCGCCCTCACCGGCCATTTGGCGGCCTCATCCCTACCGATGGAGGCCTTCGAGAAGGACCCCAAGCTCGAGGCACCCCTGCGCTTGCTCCTCACGGGACTTGGGAACGTTGCCCTGCACATCGGCGACTTCCTCGCAGCCGATCTCACGCCCTACACCTCGGCGCAGCTCGCGGTCGTGGGCAACCTGCCGTATTACATCACCACCCCCATCCTGGAGCGCCTGTTCGAGATGGATCCTCCGGCCGGGACACTCGTGGTGACCGTGCAGCGCGAGATGGGGCAGCGACTCAGGGCGCGCGCGGGGAGCAATGACTACAGCTCATTGTCCGTCTATGCCGAGTACTGCCTTGCCGCGGTGGAGGAGGTCTGCCGCCTCGGTCCCGCGGTGTTCTCCCCCCGGCCCGGGGTGGAGTCGGTGGCCCTGCGTCTCACCCCTCGGCGCTCGGCGCCGCAGGGGGTCGCAAGCCGTCAGGCGCTGTTCCGTGTGGTGCGGGCGGCTTTCGGGTACCGCCGCAAGACTTTGCGCAACGCCTTGGCACACTCCCCCGAGGTAGGCCTCGATGCCGGGCAGGCGGCGGAGTTGGCCCTGTCGGTGGGCATCGACCCGGGGTCTCGCGGCGAGACGTTGACTCTCGAGCAGTTCATCGAGCTGGGCAACGCCCTGGTCCGGTACGGAGGCGCCTCGTGACGACCTCGGTTTTCGCGCGGGCCTATGCCAAGATCAACTGGGGCCTGGAGCTCATCGGTCGACGCGACGATGGGTACCACGAGATCGTGACGCTCACCCACACGGTCTCGCTGGCCGATGGGGTCACCGTCGGCCCCCTGGACAAGGGCCCTCGCCTGGAGACCGGGGGTCAATGGCCCGTGCCTGCGGGAGCCCAGAACCTGTGTTGGCGGGCGGCGATCGCGTACGCCGACGCCCTGGGGGTCGCGCCGTCTCTTCACATCCGCCTGGACAAACAGATCCCGCCGGCGGCGGGGCTCGGGGGCGGCAGCAGCGATGCGGTGGCCGTACTCCTGGCGGCGGAACGGATCCTCGGTGGCGGCACAGAGGGCCTGGTGGGCAGGCTGGCGGCGGAACTGGGCTCCGACACGGTACTGTTTCTTCACGGAGGTGCCGCGGTGTGCTCCGGTCGCGGAGAGATCGTCACCCCCATCTCGTGTCCGCGGCGGTACCATCTGGTCCTGGCCCGGCCGGACGTGGACGTGTCCACCAGGGAGGCCTACGCCGCCATCGGCTCACAGGACTTCACCGATGGCGGTCTGACTCGGGAGCTGGCCTCACGCCTTGCCGCCGGGGCCAGCCCCGGCGAACTGGCGCCCCACTCGTGCAACGCCTTTGTGCGTGCGGTCTTTGAGCGCTACCCGCAGATCCGGGACGTGGCGGAGAGCCTGCAGTCGGCGGGCGCGCCCCTGGTCCGCATGACCGGCTCGGGATCGGCGGTGTTCGCGGTGTTCGCGACGGCCGCTCGGGCGGCCGAGGTGGCGTCCGATCTGAGCGGCCACGGCACATGGGCCGTGGCCGCTCACACCCTCGAGCACGGGGTACAACTAGACGCAACGATTGGAGAGAGCCGATGAGCGGGCGCATACCTGTCGTCGTACCGGCCGCGGGCAAGATCTCGGAGGAGTTGCGCCTGCAGACGGGGGCCGGCTGCCGCGGGCTGGTGCCGATTGCGGGGAGGCCCATGATCGACCGCGTGCTGGACTCCGTGGGGCAGGCCACCTGCACCGGCGACGTGTGCGTGGTCTGCGAGCCCGGGTCCGACCTGCTGCACCATCTGGGACCCCGTGCGGTCGCCAGCGAGGGCGAGGGTTTCGTGAGCACGCTGCGCACCGGGCTTGCGGCCCTGGGCGGCCCCGAACACATCCTGCTGGTGACCGGCGACCTGCCCCTGCTGACCCCCCAGGCCCTGGACCATTTCTGCATCCAGGCCTTGCATTCGGGTGCCTCTATCGTATATTCTATTATCCGCAAAGACGTCTGCGAGCGGGTCTTCCCGGGCGGCAAGCGCCTGTATGTGCGCCTGCGCGACGGTGCTTTCACGGGTGGTAACGTGTCGGTGTTCAGCCGCCGGTTCATCGAGGCGGAAGGGGAGCGTCTGGAACAGGCCTTCTCCGGGCGCAAGAGCCCTGTTCGGCTCTGCCGCATGCTGGGCTGGGGCTTTGTGCTTCGTCTGGCGGCGGGCATGCTGTCGGTCGAGGACATCGTGCGCCGGGCCGAGCAGGTCATGGCCGCGCCCGTGCACGTGGTCGAATCGCCGTATGCCGAGATCGGTTTCGATGTGGATAAGCCTGCCGACATCGCCGAGGTGGAGCGTTGGTTGGCGGCACATCAGACCTGCTAGACCCACCCACACAGTCCGCCATTCCCGCTGCAGTCGTCAACGAGCCATCAGCATGGGGCGTGGCCAAGCGGTAAGGCACGGGACTTTGGATCCCGCATTCGCAGGTTCGAATCCTGCCGCCCCAGCCACTATCGCATGCCTGCGGCTGATGCGTCACCGAGGTACACCCAGTGAAATTCGGGCCATTAGCCGTCTTCTCAGGCAACGCAAACCCCGGACTGGCCAGAGAGATCGCCCGGATACTCGGCCAGCCCCTGGGCGACATGGAAGTCAGCCGCTTCAAGGACGGCGAGGTCCAGGTCAAGATCAACGACAGTGTTCGCGGCAAGGACGTCTTCCTCATCCAGCCCACCTGCCACCCGGTGAACGAGCACCTCGTTGAGCTGCTCATCATGATCGACGCCTTCAGGCGGGGCTCCGCAGGCAGAGTCGTCGCGGTCTTGCCGTACTATGGCTATGCCCGACAGGACCGCAAGGCCCGGGGCCGCGAGCCCATCACAGCCAAACTGGTGGCCAATCTCATCACCGTGGCCGGGGCCAACCGTGTGCTGGCCATCGATCTGCACACCGACCAGATCCAGGGCTTCTTCGATATCCCCCTGGACCATCTGCCGGCCAGGCGCATCCTCATCGAGTATTTCCGCGACTGCGGCTTCGGTGGCGAGGACACGGTCATCGTCTCCCCGGACGTGGGCGGAGTGAATGAGGTCAAGCGCATCGCCGATGAACTGGGCTCATCGCTGGCCATCATCGCCAAGCGCCGCACCCGTCCCAACACGTCGGAAGTGATGGAGATCATCGGCGACCTGGACGGCAAGCGTGCCATCATGGTGGACGACATGATCGATACCGGGGGCACCATCGCCTCTGGCGCCGAGGCGCTGCTGAGCCGCGGCGTCAGGTCGGTGCACGTGGCGGCGACGCACGCCGTGCTCTCGGGGCCCGCTCTGGAACGGCTGAGCACCGAGGCCATCGACTCCATCGTGCTCACCGACACCATACCATTGACGCCCGATCATCGACTGGACAAGATGGTCGTTCTCAGCGTCGCGCCTCTGCTGGCGGAGGCGGTGCAGAGGATTCACAACAGCGAGTCGGTTAGCGCAACTATCGGCGACATCGCCCCCAGCCAGGGGCGGCTGCAGTTCTGAGCGGCCCGGATGCAGTGCGCCGAGCCGCTCTTGGTGATCGGACCGCTGGTAGCGGGCGGGCTCCCCGGCCCGCCGTCGTGTTTGCACGGTACATTAGACCATCCGGCGCCAGGCCGGAAGACGATGGCCGGAGTTCCGCAGCCACATTGGTTAACACCCAGCTCACGGCTGGGGGCGCCAACAAAGGGCCCGCTGCGCTCCCCATGAGGAGGACCGAAGATGGAACAAGTTGTGCTAGAAGCCGCGCGGCGACAGGAGAGCGGCAAGGGCGTGGCCCGCAAGCTACGTAGCGCCGGCAGCGTCCCTGCCGTCGTCTATGGCATGGGCAAAGAGCCCATCGCCCTCAGCGTCGCCAAAGACGTCCTGGACAGGCTACTGTCTCACAGCCGCGGCGGGAACCTGCTGTGCGAGCTGCTGGTGGACGGTGAGGCCGTGGAGTCGGGCGTCGCCGCTCTGCTCAAGAGCGTTCAGCGCCACCCGGTCACTCGCGCCGCCGAGAGCGCCGACTTCCAGTGGGTATCCCTGACCGAGGAGATCACGGTATCGGTGCAGGTTGTGCTGGAAGGCGAGTCCGAGGCCGCCAAGTCCGGCGCGGCGGTGGATCAGATCCTCTACACGGTCGACGTCACCTGCACCCCGCTATCGATCCCGCAGCAGTTGGCCATCAGCATCGAGGGTCTCGAGCTGCATGAGACCCGTACCGTCTCCATGCTTCAGGTGCCGGACGGCGTCGTCGTCCTGGCCGACCCCGAAGAGCCCGTAGTCACCTGTACGCCTCCGATGGCGATCGAGGTCGAGACCGAGGAAGTGCCCGAGGAGGGCGAGCTGCTCGAGGTCGGTGCCGAGGGCGCCGAGGAGGGCGCGGCCGCGGCCGACGACGAGGAGGCATCCTCCGAGTAGGCGCGTCGGGGCGGATGCGCCTTCAGGCGCCGGCCCACGCAGTTGCCGTAGTACCTGGCGCCGTGGCCAGCCTGACTCAGGTCGCCTTCGACAATCTGAGCAAGGCAGGCCGCGGCGCTCTCAGTTCATCCGCACAGATACGGGTGCTAGCCAATGCACGCCATCTGCTGTCTGGGAAATCCAGGCCCTCAGTACGCCCAGACCCGCCACAACGTGGGCTTCCTGGTGGCCGACCTTCTCGCCACCCGGCACCGCATCGACCTGAGGCGCCATCGCTTCCGCTCCGTGTTCGGCCGCGGCAAGATCGGCGCCCGGGATGTGATCGTCTTCAAGCCCCAGACCTTCATGAACGACAGCGGCGACGCGGCATGGCGCATCGCGCAGTTCTTCAAGATCCCCCGGGAGAACTTCATCGTCGTCTACGACGACATGGCTCTGGAGCTCGGCACGATCCGCCTCCGCCCGGGCGGCTCGGACGCCGGCCATCGCGGGCTGCGGTCGGTCGCCGAGACGCTTCACACCACCGACATCGCCCGTCTGCGCCTGGGAGTGTCGTCGCCGCCGGCGGGCATGGACGCACGGGCCTGGGTCCTATCCCCATTCAGACCCGTCGAGCGCGAGAGAGTGGAGGACATGGTCGCCAGGGGTGCGGAGGCTCTGGAGTGGTGGCTGGCGGAGGGCATCGAGTCGGCGATGAACCAGTTCAACGGCTGAATGTGCCCAAGTAAGCTCGTCTTGCACAGGAGGCGTTCCACCCGATGGCCCACACCGTACACCGCAAGAGCAAACGCCCCAGGACGCTGCGCGAGAAGCTCCTCATCGCCGCGGGTATCCTGGGGCTTGTGATTCTGGTGCTGCTTGCCTGGGTGCTCGTCAATGTGGTGAGGGTGACGGCCACGCCGCCGCCGCCTCCTGAAGCCCGGCAGGGGCAGAGCGGCGGCGGCAGCGCCGGCTATCAGATGCCGCCGCTGGACGCCCAGATCCAGCAGGCCGCGAGGGCCTTCGCCGCCGCCCCCAACCAGCCGGTTACCCTGTATGTGGGAGGCAACGACCTCGTTCGCGAACTGACGCCTTCCCTGGCCCGTTCGGGAGTGGAGGACCTCAAGGTCTACTGCGGCGATGGCACCATCGCCGCCCAGGGCCTTGTTCCGGCGGGCGGGCGGAAGCTCCACACCACCGTGCGCCTCCGACCTCAGGTGCATGACGGCAGGCTCCGGCTCGAGCTGCTCGACGCCAGGGTCGGCACCATGCCCATGCCTGTCTCACTGCGCCGGCAGCTAGAGCAGGAGTTGGCCAAGGCGGAAAACGACAGATCGGAAAGAGCACACGTCTGAACTCCAGTCACCGCTCATTATCT
>CAZXDD010000203.1:0-12374 GCA_964639415.1 uncultured Armatimonadia bacterium | reverse complement strand
CTACACCCTATCCTACACTCTTTCCCTACACGACGCTCTTCCGATCTACGGTGTCGGCATCGGCCGTGAAGGGAGCGTCCGGCACCGCGGCCAGGACGGCGGTGGAGACCAGGCGGGGCAGCTCGTCCAGGCTCATCTGCACCCCCTGCATCTTGGCCGTCGGGACATCGATCGCCCGCACCGCGTTGGTCTTCAGCGTCCCCTTGACCACCGCAATCTGATCGACCCGCAGGCCCACCTCCTGAACGACAACCGAGATCGGCACGATCTCCTCGGCGGTGGTCTGCAGGTCATAGGCCAGCGTGTGCCAGGCCCGCTGTCCCGGGGGGACACGCCGGTCGCGCAGGTCGCGGATGTCCACGAAGAACCCGTCCTGGTCGCCGGCGGGGGCCCACACGCTCACCAGCAGGGTGTACTTGCCGGGCGGCAGTTTCACGGCCCCCTGGGCCGAGGACTGAGGCCCGCCCAGGATCATGGCGATCTTGCCCGAGGCGTCCTCCATGCCTACCGGCTCCAGCCCCACGGTCCGGCCGAAGTTCTCGATCTCCTCGACCAGGACAACATCGTCCTCGCTCACGGACGCGGCCGGGCACGGCGGCACCATCACGGCCACGGCGACAAGAAGCAGCAAGCTGCGCATGGTCCGTATCCCCCTTCTGGCGACTGCGTCCGCGACGTGCGCCGGAACGCAGGCGGCGAGGCCTGCACCAATCCGCGGTTCGGCGCGCCCTGCGCGACCCATGCCTGCAGGGCATCGACACAGGACCGACCGTGTCGGCTATCTAGCCTCGATCTCGGTCAGCCACATGAGGTTCGGCCGCGCCGGGCTGCCGCAACCGGCCGGCTGGTACACACGAAGCCGGCTCAGCGTCTGTGGCGCGAACTCCGCCGTGGTGCACGCTCCGGGCTTCTCGCCCGCTTCCGGCGAACGGTACACCGTCCTCCAGCCGTCGCCCTCGGGCACCTGCACCTCGAAACACCTCGAGGTGTGGAGCTCGTGGCTGTAGTTGGCCCAGTGAAGGGAGACTTCCCTGACCTCCCGCGGCTGTCCGAAGTCCACCTCGACCCAGTGCGGCGCGTCCGTCTCCGCCGAGGCCCAACTGATCGATCCGGGCAGGGAGGACCCCGCCTCGGGCTTGATCCCGTCCTGCAGCACCGCCATGTCATCGTACCCGGAGAAGGAGCTGTCGGGCGTCAGCGTCGCTCCCTGCACGGCGATGACGTAGTTGGTGAGGTCAAAGCGGCCGAAGCCGATCGTCCCCGTGAGGCGATTGGCCTGCGGGGAATTGTCCGCCACGGAGTAGGTGATCTGGTGGTCGCCGTAGTCGGGCTTCCGAAGCCGGGCGCGGAGCAGCAGCGTATTGGGCTGTGGGCCGGGGACGGCGCGGAGGTTCTCCACGGGCAGACCGCCGAGCTGCATCGCCGCCGAGGCGGGGTCGGGGAGGTTCTCTCGATCCACGACCTTCACCTCGATCCGGCGCGGCCAGCGCTCACCGGCACCCAGGTCGAGCCGATCGCTCGGCTCTTGCGGTACTCCGTCCACCACGATCCCCACCAGCTCCGGCGGCCGGGAGTCATGGATGTCCATCCCTTCCGGCGGGTTGATGAGAATCAGGGCCCTGCCGCCCTTGAAGGTGGCCGGGTCCAGCGACATGACGATGCGCCCGTCTTCCACTTTGAACTCCCCGGGCCGCCAACTCTCCTCCGGGCCGCGCACGTAGACCACGGGGCCGGTGGCCGTCTCGGCGGGAAGGGCCAGGACAACGGCCGAAGAGAACGTCACCTTGTACGCGAACCCCTCGGCTCCCGCGGTGCCCAGACTCGCGACCAGCAGCGCCAGCGCGATCGACGCAGTGTGGGTGGTCTTCATGGCTGTACCTCCGGTACGGTCGAATCGGACACGCGGCGGCGACGACGGACGGCGGGCGCGGCCCCCTCAGGCATACCCGCGCTCCCTTTCCACCTCCGCGATGCTCTCCTCGATGATGTCCATCGCCTTTTGGGCCGCCTCCTTCTGCATGATCAGCGGCGGCGACATGCGCAGGACATTGCCGGCCGGGATCCACGCCAGACCCTTGGAGAACGCCCGCTGATACACGAGCTTGCCCTCCTCCTCCGCGGGCTCCCTCGTCTCCCGATCCCGCACCAGCTCGATGCCCAGCAGACAGCCCTTCCCCCGCACATCGCCGATCAGCGGGTGATCCTGCTTCATCTTCTCCATGCGCGCCATCAGGAAGTCGCCCAGGTCGGCGGCACGCTGCACCAGAGCCTCCTCCTGGATGACCTCGATGCTCGCCAGCGCCGCCGCGCAGGCCATGGGATTGCCGCCGTAGCTGGTGGAGGCGCTGATCTTCTCCACCAGGTCCTTGTAGCGGTCGCTCACCAGCATGGCCGTGATCGGAAAGCCATTGCCCAGCCCCTTGCCCAGAGTCATCACGTCCGGCACCACGTCCCAGTGGTCCACGCAGAACATCCTCCCCGTGCGGGCCATGCAGGTGAGGACCTCGTCGGCGAAGAGCAGGATGTCCCGCTCGTCGCAGAACCTGCGCAGGGCCTGCATATAGCCCTCCGGCGGCACGGTCGAGCCGGCCCAGCCCTGGATCGGCTCCAGCACGATGGCCGCCACGCGTCCGGCGGTCTCCTCCTTGATCACCGTATCGATGTAGTCCAGGCAGTACATGCCGCACTGCGGGTAGGTCATCTTGAAGGCGCAGCGGTAGCAGAAGGCCCTTGGACACAGGAAGTACCCCGGCGCCCGCAGGCCCTGAGTGGGGTCCATCCGGGCCAGGGAGACGGCGCCCAGCGTCTTGCCGTGGAAGTCCTTGTGGAAGGAGATGAACTCCATATTGGGGTGGTTGGCCGCCCGGCAGATGCGCAGGCCCGCCTCCACCGCCGCCGTCCCCGAATCGTAGAACTGGATGCCGTTGAGGTCGCCGGGAGAGACCTCCGCCAGCTTCTCCAGCAGCCGCGCCTTGATCGGAGTGGTGAAGTCATGGCAGTTCATGAGGGTCTTGGCCGCCTCGGCCACCGCCTCGGAGATCCTGGGATGGCAGTGCCCCAGCCCGGTGACGTAGATGCCGCTGGAGAAGTCCAGGTACACATTGCCATCCACGTCGGTGAGGGTCACTCCGTGGCCGCTTTCGAAGGCCACGGGAAACAGCCGCACCTGGCTGGAGTAACCCTTCATGTAGACCCCGGCGCGGGCGTGCCAGTGCTGGGAGTTGGGGCCCGGAGGGGTGCCGGTGAGCTTCGGGTACTGCGCGGGGTCAATGTCGGCCCAGTATGCCATGGGAGGCCTCCTGTGAGGGCGCAAAAGACGGACGATGACGGCGTACGGCGACGGCCCACGGCGGCGGCTACAGACCCCGGGCCCGCTCCAATGCCGCTTTCAGTGCTGCCAGGCCGCAAGTGATGTGCTGGACCGCGTCGGGCTCGAAATCGAACACCTCGATGGAGGCGTACCCGTCGAATCCGGCGTCCAGCAGCGCCTTCATCAGGGGCACGAAGTCCGTGTCTCCCCAGCCGGGGGCGCGCTTGTTGTAGTCATTGCAGTGATAGTGGAACAGCACGTCGGCGGTCTGGGCGATCTCGCCGGGAAGGTCCACTTCCTGGTGCAGCATGCTGTAGGTGTCGAGGATCACGCCCACATTGGGGAGGTTGATCTCCGCGGCCATCTGCCGCGCCTCGGCGGCTCGGAGGACCAGGTTGTTGTTCACACACACGGCCAACGGCTCGATACACACCTTGAAGTCGGCCTCGGCACCCACCTCCCCGCAGCGGCGCATGCAGTCGCGGAACCAGCCCCAGGCCTCGCCGTACATCACGCCCTCCTTGACCCACCGTTGCTGCGGAGAGCCCACCACCATCATGGAGCCGCCGATCTCGACACCGAAGCGCACCAGGTCTTCCATATAGCGCGCCGTGGCCTCGCGTACCTCCGGGTCAGGGTCGGTGACGTGATAGCCCTCGGTGTGCGACAGCAGCCAGTGGATACCGGCCACGGCGACCCCTGTGCTCTTGGAGCTGTCGACGATCTGCGCCTTCTGCTCGTCGGTGATGGCCCGCACGTCAAAGTTCAGGGTGAAGGGCGAGATCTCCAAGCCGTCGTACCCCGCCTCTGCCGCGGCCTCGAACTGCCGGGCGATGCTCCACTTCTCGGCGTCCTCGGTCCAGAAGATCTCGTTGCAGATCGCGAATCTCATCACAAGGCCTCCGCAGGGCGGCGCAGGGACGGCGCCCGGGTAGTCAGGGGTATTCCCACAGCAATTCGCCGCGAGACACAGGATACCCTTCGGCCCGGAGTCGGTGGGGCCGTGGCATCCGTCGTGCCGGTACAGAACACGAAGCGGCCTCCCGATCCCGGGAGGCCGCTGCAAACTCACCTGCGGTGCGTACCGTACGGCTTACTTGCCCAGCATCAGGTCGTACTGCACGTTGAGCGAGCTGGCAAGGCCGTCGTTGTTCCAGAAGTTATAGCCCAGCAGGAGTGCGGAGTTGTCGGAGACCGCGTACTTGACGCCGACATTCAGGCCGCCGATGGCGCTCTCGCCGGAGATGTAGTCCACGCCCAGCCACCACTTGTCATCCAGCGGGCGGTCCCAGCCCAGCATCAGGCCGCTGCTCTCGTCGGAGCCGTCGAACGGGTCGGCCAGGACGTTGTCGTCACCCGTGAAGAACCCCACATGCAGCCTGTCCACGCCGAACTTGTAGCTCAGCACACCGTACCACAGGTTGGGGGAGGTGTTCTCGTTTGTCCCGAAGGCCGCGCCGCCGATGGCGAAGCCGAACTCCTTGTTGGCACCGAACGGATCGAAGCTGTACTTGGCGTTGAAGTACAAAGGATCGTCGGTCTTGGTCGCATAGTCCAGGCCGACCTCGAGGCCCTTGCAGACACCGTACTGCAGACCGAAGGCACTGCCGTCGCGGGCGACCTTGGTGGGGGTGCCCAGGATGGTCACATTGTCGTAGTTAACCTGGAAGCTGCGCTCGGCCTGTACATCGGTGGACGGCACCAGAATCAGACTGGACGGCATGGCGTAGGCCACTGTTGCGGTGAGACATGCGACGACTGCGATCATTCCAACGATACGCGCCATGTGGATCTCTCCTTGGTTGTGCGTGTGGACCACATGCCAGGCAGTGGCCCTGTTCCCTCCGTCAGTCGGCTCCCGGCCGCTTTCGCCCGCCGCGAAGGCGGCACGACCGCCCGGTCTCCGACTGTTCCCCCTTACGCCGCGCGGCCCGGCACACTCGCTGCCTGCCGCCGCGGAGCGCACGGTGGTCAAAGATGTCCTGTGATCCCTGGTGCCGAACACCCCCCCTTGGACCCCCACCACCCATAGCAAGACGCCCCACCACCAGATCACCGCTTCCAGGGGGGTGGACTGTCGGGAGATGGACGTCCGCAATCGGCGCCACGCTGCACGAAGCGCCAATCCGACGCGGGAGTATGCCACCCCTACAGGCACGGCGTCTAACGGATTCTTCTTGGCATTGTGTGGCGAGATTGTGGATAGGTCATCCCCTCCGAATGGCGAGGAAGACCAAAGACAGGCGTACGAAGGGGAACACGCCCTACCGGCGCCCGAACCACTCCGCGGGTGGGGCCCCGACGGACAACCGGCGTCGCAACACAAACCGGCCCCCCGATTGCCGGGGGGCCGGAGACGGTGTGGCGTCCGAATGAAGCGTGGAGACCTGGCCGGGAACCCGCTCCATGTCATCCGGGAGCGCCGGTGTCGCAAGCGCGGGCGGCGCGGGCCCGGACCTGCGCCGCATGGGCGGAAGAGCTCCTTGAAGCCCCTGAGCGCCAACGAGATCCTTCGCTGTCCCGCTCCGCGGGACGGTCGCTCAGGATGACACCCTCACGGCGGCCCCGGCTTTCCGGACAGGCTTCTACCGGAAGCTCAACTGGTACTGGAGGTTCACCGTATCGGCGATGCCGTCGTGATTCCAGAAGTCAAACCCGCACAGCAACGACGAGTCCGGCGAGATGTCGTAGCGGACACCTACGTTCAGCGCCCCCTGAGTGCTCTTGCCGGCCATGTAGTCCACGCCGACCCACCAGCGCTCCCCCAGCGTGCGATCCCAGCCCAGCAGGAGACCGCTGCTCTCGTCGGTGCCGGCCAGCAGATCGCGGAGGGTGTTGTCATTCCCGGTGAAGTACCCCAGGTGCAGCCGGTCGGCCCCGAAGGCATAGCTGACCACCCCGTACCAGATATCGTGGGTCGGGGCGTTGTCCAGCCCGAGGGCGTAGCCCCCGACGGCCATCTTGAAAGCCTCGCTCTCGCTGGACAGCGGGAACGCGTACTTGGCGTGGACGAAGAACGGGTGGTCCACACCCCACAGGACCTCAACGCCCACATCCAGACCCCGGCACACCCCATAGCTCAGTCCGGTGGACCCCAGATCGTTCACGTACTTGTCGGTGGTGCCGATGACCGAGATGCTGTCCACGTCCAGCCGGTAGGTTCCCACAGGCTGTGTGTCGGTGGAGGGCACCGATATCAGGTTCAGCGGTGAGCCCAGCGCCATGCCTGCGGTGCAGACCAGGAGCAATAGAGACGTCCAGGGTGCGCGCGACAATGTCATCTCTCCTTGTGCGTGTCTGCGGATCGGGTCCGGTGGGGTGCAATCCTCGCGGAGGCCAAGACCGAGGGCGGGCAGGGTCCCTGTTACACAGGATATGCAGAGACGACTCACCCTCTTGGGTTTACGGCCGAATGCAGCGGTTCTTGAGGGCAAATCACGTCTCTTCTGAGATATGTGGGCCAATCCACAGCCACTTGTGCACCCACACAAAGGCCCCCGATCTCGATCGGAGGCCTCCACCGGATTAGGTGGCTCGTGTCGAAACACCCCGCACCTACAGGTCCAGATCATACTGGAAGGTGAGCGCGTTAGCAATACCGCCGTTGTTCCAGAAGCTCGCCCCCAGGAGCACCGACGAGGTCTCAGAGACGCTGTAGGCCACCCCCAGACTCAGGGCCCCAACCGCGCTGCGGCCGCCTTGATAGTCCACTCCGGCCCACCATCTGTCGGCCAGCGGTCGGTCCCAGCCCAGCAGGATGCCGGCGCTCTCATCGGCGCCGGTGAAGGGATCGGTCAGCACGTGGCCGGCCCCGGTGAAGTACCCCAGGTGAAGTCGGTCCTGCCCGCACCTGTAGCTCACCAGGCCGTACCAGATGTCCTGCGAGACTGTGTCCTCGAGGCCCAGGCCGTAGGCGCCCACGGCGACGGACCACTCGTCTTTCGCACCGAACGAGCCCAGGGCGTACTTGGCGTTGAAGAACAGCGGATCGCTCATGCCGCTGAGCAGGTCGATGCCGACCTCCAGGTTGCGCGCCAGTCCATAGGTAAGCCCGATGTCGGTGCAGTCCGTCGCCTGCTTGGCGGGGGTGCCCAGGGTGAACAGGTTATCCACTCCGAAGTGCCAGGTCCTGACGGCCTGCACGTCGGTGGATGGGATCCAGACGAGCGTCGAGGGGGTAGCGAGACAGACAGAGGTGGTCAGCACGAGTGCCGCCACCAACGTCACTGCGGCCGGTCGGGTCATGGTTGTTGCTCCTTTGCTGTTGACGGGCTGTCGGATACGCATGTGACTTCCGGGCTGCGCCCGGTGAGGCGAGCGAACCGGGGCGCGGGCCAAGCGGCGGCCGGGATGCCGCCCCGGCTAGACGGCGGCCACTCCGCGCTCCCCGGTACGGATGCGCATTGCATCGGCGACCGGAGTGACGAACACCTTCCCATCCCCAACGGCGCCGGTCCGCGCCGCGCTCATCAGGGCGCCGGCCACCTGCTGCACCTTGTCCTCCGCAACCACGATATCGAGGCGGATCTTGGGCAGCAGCGAGACGGTGTACTCGACCCCGCGGAAGACCTCCTTGATGCCTCCCTGCCGCCCGCTGCCCCTGACCTCCGTGGCGGTCAGCGACATGACGCCGGTCTCGGCCAGGGCCTGGCGCACTCGCTCCAGCTCCTGGGGCCTGATGATGGCGGTCAGTAGAGCCATCGGCGTGGAGGGGACGCTGATGGGGTCCAGCACCGGTGCGCCGGTATCCACGGCGTCGTCCTGCAGGGCGCTGAGCGGGATCGACAGCCCATTGGAGCCGCCGAAGGGCTGCACGAAGATCTCACTGTAGGCGGCGGCGCCGTGCTCGTGCATGTCCAGGCCGTCGATCTCCTCCTGGGGCTCCACCCGCAGACCCACCGCGGCTCGGACGGCCCCGAAGATGACCGCGCCGGTCACCATCGCCCAGCCGAACACCGCCGCAACTCCGGTGGCCTGAGCGGCCAGCAGCTTCAGCCCGCCTCCGAACAGAAGACCGTTCCCGGTGGTGCCGGGGGCGAACTGCTCCTGCGCCAGCAGGCCGACGGCCAGAGTGCCCAGAGCCCCGCACACACCGTGCACGGAGATGGCGCCCACGGGATCATCGATGTGGACGCTGTCGAAGAATCGGACCGCCACGAGCATTGCCGCGCCGGCGACGGCACCGATGACGACCGACGAGAGCGGGGAGACGAAGGCGCAGCCCGCCGTGATCGCCACCAGGCCGGCAAGGGCGCCGTTGAGCGACAGGCCCAGGTCGGGCTTCCTGTACACTCCCCAGCTCAGGACCAACGCCACGAGCGCTCCGGCGGCGGCGGCGAGGTTCGTCGTCACCGCGATGTGGCTGATGGCGTCGGGGTCCGCGGCCATGGTGCTCCCGGGGTTGAAGCCGAACCAGCCCATCCACAGGACAAAGGTGCCCAGCGTAGCCATCGGCAGGCTGTGCCCGGGAATGGCCACCGCCCGCCCCTGCTTGTCGTACTTGCCGATCCGCGGTCCCAGCATCCAGGCTCCGACCAGGGCCAGCCAGCCGCCCAGAGAGTGCACCACCGTGGAGCCTGCGAAGTCCCACATGCCCAGCTTCGCCAGCCAGCCCCCGCCCCAGATCCAGTGCCCGCTGATCGGGTAGACGAAGGCGCTGATGGCCACGCAGTAGACCAGGTAGGACTTGAACTTGGTGCGCTCGGCCATCGCGCCGGAGACGATGGTCGCCGCCGTCGCCGCGAACACAAGCTGGAACAGGTACTTGGCCATCAAAGGCACACCCGACCAACTCAGGGAGTCGAAGGTCTGTGGGGTGCTCTCATTGAGCAAGAACCCCGAGAGTCCGAGGAAACCATTCCCGGCACCGAACATCAGGCCGAAGCCCAGGACCCAGTAGGCCAGAGAGCCCACCGCAAAGTCCACAAGATTCTTCGTGAGGATGTTCGTGGCGTTCTTGGCTCTGGTGAACCCGGCCTCGACATACGCGAAGCCCGCCTGCATGAAGAACACCAGCACCGCGGCCAACACGACCCACACCGTGTCGGCGGCCACCTGGAGGCCGGTGGCCTGCTGGGCCAGCGCGTCCAGCGTGGGCGCCGGTGCCGCATCGGCCTGCGCCCATGCCCGGGCACCCATCGTGGCCGCCACCAGGGCCATGACCGTCACTGTGACAAAACGTTGCATCGGTACGTCCTCCTCGCGGGCGAACCGCCCTGTTGGTTCCCGACGAGCCCCACAGTACCGCCCCGGTGTTTCGCCGCGCTTTCTGAGGTGTTTCGCATCTGTTTCGCGGATAACGGCCGGCCGGGCCGAGGAAGGGCAACTGCGGGAGAGCGCGAAATCCCCAATAGCGGTGCTCGAAGGTCCGTGGCGCCACCGCTGCGGTCCGCCATCGCCCCGCCCATCACCATGTCCGGGAGCCTCCCAATGCGCCTTCGCCACCTGCTCGCCGCACTCGCTTTCGCAACCGCGCCGCTCACCTCACCGCCCGCACTCTCGGACGAACAGGAGACCGCCGCCATGCTTCCACTCACACTCACGCTCGAGAGCAAGACGCTATTGGACGCCACCTCACCGCTGATGCACGCCTCGTACCTGCACGCCACCGGAACCCAGATGGTCAAGGTCGGCGGCTACTCGCCGGACAACGGCCAGAGCTGGACCTCACTGCCGCCCAGCCCCGACTTCGACGGCGGCCTGCCCCACGGCTACCGCCGCGAGGGCTTCCCGCTCTTTGCCGACCACCTGACGGGCAGTATCCTCCGCGTGGTCCCGGCCATGGACACCCCCGGCCTGGACCCAAACACCGTGGAGCCACCCGTGGCCCTGGAGACCTACTACCTGCGCTACCGCGTGTCGAAAGACGGGGGCAAGACCTACCTGTTCGACGAGCAGATCGTGGCGGCGGGGCAGACGGAGGAGAACCCCTTCGAGGGCGTCTGGCGCGGCAAGAACGCCATCTTCATGGGAGATGTGGGCTCCCAGATGCTGCGCACGCAGCAGGGCAAGATCCTCATCCCGGCCCAGGCCTGCATCCTGGGCGAGGACGGCAAGCTCGCCTCACCCGGCGGCGGGTTCACGTACACCGATGTGGTGATCGTCATCGGCACCTGGCAGGATGACGGCCGCCTGAGCTGGGAGACGGCCCGGCGCATCCAGGGCGATCCCGCGCGCTCGACCAGGGGCATGATCGAGCCCACCTTGGCCCAGTTCGCCGATGGCCGGATCCTGTGCGTGATGCGGGGCAGCAACGGGGGCAGCAAGGACCCCGACTGCCTTCTCCCCAGCTACAAGTGGTTCTCGGTGTCAGCAGACGGCGGGTACACCTGGACCACGCCACAGCAGTGGACGTACGACGACGGCTCGAGCTTCCACTCCCCCAGCGCGATGTCGCAGCTTCTCACGCACTCCTCGGGCCGGTGCCTTTGGATCGGGAATCTCAGCCCCCAGAACTGCCGCGGCAATCATCCGCGGCACCCGCTGGTGATCGGGGAGGTGGACCCAAAGACCCTCCTGCTGCGCAGAGGCAGCGTGATTGAGGTAGACGGTCTACAGCCGGGGGAGGGGGATGTGAACCTGTCCCACTGGTGGGGTCTGGAGGACCGGCCGACGGGGGATATCGTCATCGTGGGTGCCCGCCACAACATCGGCTACACCTCGTCGCAACCGGTGAAGTACGTGGTGGGTGTGCGGTAGGGGGAGGGCGAAGGGCGTCGTCTGTCCGCCGTGGCCGTTCGCCGTTCGGACGGCGCTGAACGTCGCCTCACCCCCCTGCCCCCTCTCCCTTACTCCGCGATACGGCCGCGGAGACGGGATGAGGGGGAGTACGGCAAACGGCTTCCTGCCGTGGCCGTCTGTAGGGCGGGGGCCTGTACCCCGCCGCCGTAGCCGTGTGCCGTTCGCCGTCGCCGTCCGCCGTCTGCCCCGCAGGGGCTATACACAACCAGGCGGGGGCGTTAGCCCCCGTCGCGAGCGCGCCACCGACCCCGAGCCCCGGAGGGGCGGCACAGAGACCCGCCGCGCCCCCGGTTGGTGCCGCCCCTCCGGGGCTCTACGTCGTCGGGCGGAGGCTGGTGTTCGAGGCGCTCTTCACGGGGGCTCACGCCCCCGCCTCTTTGTGTTCCGCCCCTGGCGGGGCTGACGGCAATGGCACGCGCCCTCCGACCCGATGTGGGGCCGCCATCCCACGGCGCGACGCTCTCCCCGCAGAGGACGAACGCCTCAACAACCCCCCCGCCGGTCTGGCGGCGGAGGTCGAGGCCCCCGCCCGCCGTCTGTAGGGCGGGGGCCTGTACCCCGCCGCCGTCGCCGTGTGCCCCGCAGGGGCTATACACAACCAGGCGGGGGCGTTAGCCCCCGTCGCGAGCGCGCCACCGACCCCGAGCCCCGGAGGGGCGGCACAGAGACCCGCCGCGCCCCCGGTTGGTGCCGCCCCTCCGGGGCTCTACGTCGTCGGGCGGAGGCTGGTGTTCGAGGCGCTCTTCACGGGGGCTCACGCCCCCGCCTCTTTGTGTTCCGCCCCTGGCGGGGCTGACGGCAATGGCACGCGCCCTCCGACCCGATGTGGGGCCGCCATCCCACGGCGCGACGCTCTCCCCGCAGGAAGGGATTGCTCAACAAACCGCGAAACTGATTTGCCTGGGGCGTCTTATGTGACGACGCCCCCCGCCCTCGCCCCGAGCCCGCCGCGGTCGAAGACCCGCGAACCCACAGGGGCGCAGCCAACATCCTGGAGGTGGCCCTATGGCGCGCAAGCGGAACAACGACCGGAAGACCGAGGTCGCCGACTATCGCCACGAGGACGAACGCCTCAACAACCCGCCCGCCGGTCTGGCGGCGGAGGTCGAGGCCCCCGCCGCCGCCGGTGCGCCCCGGCGGCGGTACTCCTACAACCCCCACCTCGATCCCCGGCTCATGTTCGACTCGCAGGAGGTGCGCGAGCGGGCCGAGCGGCTACTGGCCGAGATCGCCGCCGCCGACAGCCTCGAGGTTGCCCAGGCCAAAGCCCGCGAGCTGGAGCGCATGCAGGAGCCCTGGCTGCAGTGGGCGGGCAAGGCGGAGC
>CAZXDD010000202.1:0-12467 GCA_964639415.1 uncultured Armatimonadia bacterium | reverse complement strand
CTAGGCTATCTTCGAGACCGAAAGGGTATCGATGCCCAGCCTATCTCTGTGCTGGATGCCTCCCACCTCGAGAACGTGCAGGTTTTGATCGTGCCCCAGAGCCACACGCCGGCGGCCTTCACGCCTGAGATGGCCTCGGTGGCCCGGGAGTTTCTGCACAGCGGCGGAGGTCTGATTGCCCTGCACGATGCCGTAGGCTTCCGCGGACTGCCGGTGCTCGCTGAGGAGGTCTGTGCTGGTGGCACCTCCCATGCCCGCGGTACGGGCTGGGTTCTGAAGGCAGACCACCCGCTTGCGGCGGGCCTCCCGCGTGACAGGCCCCTGACCCAGAGCTACTACGACCACGTGACTTTGACGCCCGGACCGAAGGGCACCGTGGTTGCGGCGGGCGCCGGCAACGATGGCCCTATGGCCGTCTGTGGCCACAGTGGCGCGGGCCGCTACGTCGCCTGGGGGCTGGCCATCGGGATCAGCAAGGAGGATGACAGCGATGTTCCCCCCACGGAGGACGAGGGCGTCTTCCTGGTGAATGCCGTGAAATGGTGCGCCGGGGAGGATCAGTAGTCCAACCGCATGGTTTGGGGTGGTCCAACGGCCAGTTCTGGCGCCATCGCGCTGTCTGTCGCCGGACCTCGACCCCCTGCAGGAAGGTGACTGCGTTGTGACCCCATCAACATCACCGCCTACTCGCCTGGCGCTGATCGGTACCGGCGGCCGTGGGCAGATCTACGTGGATGTGCTTAGGCGCATGGATCCGCCGCGGGCCGTCTGGGCCGCGATGTGCGATCGCGACCCGGACGCTCTCGACGCGTTTTGCCGGCGCAATGGGCTCGGCGACGTGCCCCGCCTCGGCAGCGTGGACGGCATCCTCGGCCGCGACGACATCGACGCCGTGCTCATCTGCACCCCGGACTACGCTCACCGCGAGCCCGCTGAGGCGTGCTTCTCCGCCGGGCTCCACTGCCTGGTCGAGAAGCCCGTGGCGACCAACGCCGGGGACGTGCGCGCCATCTGCCGGGCCGCCCGCAGCTCGGGCAGGCTACTGCACCTGGGCTTCGTGTTCCGCTACGACCCCTGCGCGCTGAAGCTGCGCGAACTCGTCACCGGCGGCGCGATCGGGCGGGTGATCGCCTGCGTCGTCCACGAGGCGATCGGCTGGTTCCACGGCTCCACATACATGCGCCGCTGGAATCGCTTCCGCGCCAAGAGCGGCGACATGCTGTTGCACAAGGGCTGCCACACCTTCGATCTCCTCAACTTCATCACCGGGGCCTATCCCGTGCGTGTGGCGGCCTTTGGGGGGACCGAGGTCTTCCGGCCCCGGCCCGAGGCGGCGGAGCGGTGCAGCGACTGCGCCGTGGCCGAGGGCTGCATGTACTACACCGACCAGGGCCCTGAGTACCGCGACCGCTTCACCCGCACCGCCGGGCCGCAGGTGCTACCCGAAGACCTGTGCGTCTACAACGTGGATAAGGATACCACCGACACCGTCGGCCTCACCGCGGAGTACACCAACGGGATGAGGCTCTCGTACACCATGAGCATGGTCTCCCCACAGGGGCAGCGTCGGCTGACCTTCATCGGCACCCGCGGCGAGATCCGCTGCGACATGGAGAGCTACCGCATCGAGTACCTGCCCCTGCCCGACAGGCCCACTGAGGCGATCGATGTGGATGTGCCGGAGGGCTCCGGCCATCAGCACCATGACCTGTGCCTGACCCACGACTTCCTGGACCGCATCCAGAGCGGTGCAGCGGCGGATCAGGGCGTCGAGGATGCCTACATGAGCGGCGCCGTGGCCTTCGCCGCCCTCGAGAGCATGGAGCGGGGGCAGGTCGTGGCGATCCCCGCGTTGTGACGAACCAAGTGAATGGGGCCCCCGGCCGCGCCATCGGGCGAGGTCCGGCCGAAAAGCCTACATCCGCCCGAGTGCGTGGTTTCGAGGGCGTCCGCTCCCGAAGGGAGCAGCTCGAGGAATCGCCCGGCGTTCAACGAGATCCTTCGCTATCCCGCTACGCGGGATTGACGCTCAGGATGACACTGCGCAAGCCGAACGGTCTGTTAGGCCGCGCTTCAAGACAATCACAGCCGGCAGTGGGCCACCGCCCGCCCAAGGTGCATCCCGCGGTGCACCGATGCCGGCCGCACAGGAGTTGACCGCATGCACTTACCCACCATGCCGGCGCCGTTTGCTGTGGCGCTGGCCCTCGTCATCCCTGTCGGCGTCCCCGACGCCGCAGCAGAAGGCCTCAGACCCTTCACGCTCTGGCAACTGAAGGAACAGACCCCGAGTCAGATGATGTCGTACGTGATCCGCACCGATGCAGGACGAGTCATCGTGATCGACGGCGGTACCGCCGGGGACGCCAAGCACCTGGCGGAGGTCATTGCCGGGTTGGGCAACCACGTGTCGCTCTGGTTCCTCACCCATCCCCACAGCGACCACACGGATGCGCTGGTCACGATACTGCGGGACCCCGGGGAGCTGCGGATCGATACCATCTACGCTTCCATGCCCACGGCCGAGTGGATGCAGGAGCATGGCTCCGCCGCCGAGCTGGCCGTGTACCAGCGCACCTGCGCTGTATTCGCGGAGACCGGCCGGACGCTCACGGAACTGGAGCTGGGGCAGGAGATCACGATTGACGGCCTGCTGATCGAGGTGCTGGGGATCAAGAACCCGGAGATCACCGCAAATCCGGTGAACAACCAGAGCATCATCCTCAAGCTCTCCGGTCAGGGACGCACGGTGCTGTTCACCGGCGATATCGGTGTGGAGGCGGGGCGCAAGGCTCTCGCCGGCCCCTACGCGGACAGGCTCCGTGCCGACTACGTTCAGATGGCCCACCACGGGCAGAACGGGGCCGATGAGGCCTTCTACCGGCATGTGGGGGCGACACAGTGCCTGTGGCCGACGCCGCTGTGGCTGTGGGAGAACGACAACGGCGGCGGGAAGGGCTCCGGGCCGTGGCGGACGCTGGAGGTCCGGGCCTGGATGGACAAGCTGCCGATCCGGCGGCACTATGTGAGTTGTCTGGGTCCGGAACTCATTGAGTAGGCGTGTGGGGCATCTGCCGGCGGACCCCGTGGAATCGGCGCCCCCCTGCCTCCGCGGGGCCCTCCGGTTCATCTGCCCTCAGCAGCGGAGAGTCTTGCCTCGATCTGCAGTCCCCGCGAGACGGTGTCCACCCCGACGCTGAACCAGGCCCGGCCGTCCCAGTCGGGCGGCGCATACTGCGCCAGGTCTAGCGTCAGCCGGTCGGTGGCCTTCTCCACAAGGGTACGACTCCAGGCGTGACACTCATCGGGGGGAGCCGCCTTGCCCCAGTTCGGGGCCACCACCGGTCGCGCGGCATTGAGCACCCCCAGGCCGAGCGCCACGCGTTTGGTGTAGCCGCCCGCCGTGTGGTAGTCGATCATCAAGCCGGCGAAGGAGTCCAGGTAGCGGTCGCCCAGCTCATTGCCGTCCCCCACGAACTCGGCGAAGGTGTTGCTCATCTCTACCGCGATCGCTCCGGCGTCCCGGACCTCGATGCCGCAGAAGCCATACCCCCACGGGCTCTCGGCGTCATCCCGCAGACCACAACGGAGCCGCAGCGTCTCCGGGTCCAGCTCGGCAAGCTGCACTCCGCCCCGGTGGTCGAAGGTATCCGTCCCGGCACGCAACACCCGCAGGCCGTTGACCGTCCGATTCACTTCCGAGACCTTGACCGCCGGCATCCCGGCCGCAGCGTCACCGGGTAGCAGCGGCGCCCGCCACGAGCCCGGAAGGACCTCCACGCGCCCGGCGACGTCGCCCTCGGGGGCGCCCGCGATGTCGAACGCCAGGTCGTATAGCCCGGGCCGGGCGGAGCCGGGCACCGGAAGCTCGAATCGTGCGACGCCGTCTCCCAGGTGCTTCGATGTCGCACCGGCGATCTGAATGCCCCCCTGCAGCACGCGTAGCAGGGCGTCGTCGTCCGGCGAGCGGTCCTCGGTCCGGAAGGAGACGTCTACCGGGAGCACCTCGCCGGCACGCACGCTTTGCGGGGAGCGCAGGGCCACATCGTGCACCTGTGGAACCCGCTCGCGGCGTGAGTAGCCGATGCTGACCAGGTGACGCCCCTGCGGTACCGCCACGCGAGCCACCCAGGCCCCTCCGGCAAGCTCGTGCGTCCAGCTCACCTTAGTGCCGTCAATCGCCAGCTCGCTCACGCTGTGATGCCGCGGTATGGGGATGGCGATCTCGGCCCTGTCGGCATCGCTGCTGCAGGTGAACTGCAGCCGATCCGCGTCCGGTCGGCTTGCGGCCCCCACACGGACCCCTCGCATCTCGGGAAGCCAGAAGTTGGTCCTGCGGCCATTGAGTGACCAGAGCAGAGCCGGGGCCTGGGTCACCATCAGCATCCGCAAGCGCCGGGGACGGGCCACGAGACGGTGCCCGCAGCGCTGGGGAAGACTGTCACCGGCCATCAGGAACCGGCCCGCAACCACGGTCTCATCGGCCCAGTTGCACTCCTGGTAAGCAATGCGCTGGTCGGTCTCCGTCAGACGCCCCTGGTGCTCGCGGTAGTCCTTGAGGTCGAACAGCCAGGCGGTGTAGGGCTCGCCGGGGAGCAGTCCCATGGCGGCTGCGGAGAAGGAAATGTCCGTCTCGCGCGGTGTGTCGTCGTGGCCGATGAAGCAGATGCAGGCCGCCGCTCCCTGACGCAGGGGGTAGGCCTCCACCGGTGTCGATGGGTCTGTCTGCCAGTCCGGCCGGAGGTCCGCGTCCATGACCTCCATCCGGCGGGTCTCGATGGCGGCATTGACGAAGGGCAACTGGGCCAGGCTCCCGTACCACGGTAGCAGACCGAGGCCCACACAGTAGTTGGTGTACGAGGGCTCCGTGTCCGGCCGTGAGTACAGAAGCGAGACCACGCGCTCGGGATCGCGCTTCTGGAACACCTTCAGCGGGTACATCTCATCGGCCGGGCGGCGCCAGTCCTCGTTTTGTACCTCAGCGGGCATGTACTCTGCAAAGGAGATGTCGCCCTGCGGGATGACGCGGTTGTTGAAGAACGTCGCCGTCTGGGGGGTGTGGGCACGCGCGGCGGAAAGCACTCCCTCGTGCAGGCGCTGCCAGTCATAGTCCTGATCCACGCGGAGGTGCTCCCAGTCGATGATCTGCACGCCCGTGCCGTCGTTGTCCAGGTACTGGAGGTCCTCTGAGTACGTGCGCACGAGGTTGTGATACCAGTCCAGCCTTTCCTGCAGGCAGCCGGGGGCCGCCAGACAGCGGAGGAAGCTCATGGCCATCGGGTAGGCGTTGCGCAACTCTCCGGCCTTGTCGCGGGCGATGAACCACTCCGGGTGCCGGCGTACGATCGGGCTTTTCTCCGAGGCCGTCCAGGCCCAGGTGTAAAGGCCGGCCCTGACCCTCGGCGAAGCTTCCTGTGACCGGCGCACCAGCTCGGCAACGCGCTCGGCCCTTTGGGTCAGCTCGCCGTCGGCCCCTCGCGCCAGAGGGTCGCCCCAGAGCGAGAAGGGGCTGTCGAGGCGTACGAGCACTCCGTCCTCGGTCAGGGCCACGGCGCGGGCGACCGTGTCCGGTACGGGCATTTTGATATCGCGCAGCCACGTGGGGCGCGGGCCGACGCGGTCGTACATCGCCGCCACCTCGTGCCGCTCACGGTAGTCGTCGTAGAAGCTCAGACGCCCACCCCGGCCGAGGGTGTAGTCCACTTCCGCCGAAGCGGCCTCTTCTGGCGCGAGGTGTAGGGTGCACACCCCCATCTCCCACCCCGCCGGCGTGTGGTACAGGTTCAGGAGGTCCTCCGTCCAGATGGAGTTCCACGGCAGAACGTACTGACCGTTGACGCGGTAGCGGTATGTGGCCAGATTGCAGCCCAGAGCGTCGTTGATCGCCAGGACCCAGCTCGGGCGGCCGTTCGTGATCCCTGTGGTCCACGGCAGCTTGTGGGCATCGGTGAGGGTGCGCTCGCGAACGGACTTGGCGGGCACCAGCGGGCCCAGGTAGCTGCCGCCGGTGTAGACGGCCTGCTCGCGGTAGGCGGGAGCCAGAACCGTGCGCAGAGCATAGGTGAGGAACAGGTCCGGGCGGTCGGTCTCGTTCGTGAAGGTGATGGTCTGGGCGAGGATCCCGTTCCGAGGGTCGAGCCGGTAGGTCTTCTCGATGACGATCCCTTGAAGCCGCGGGTTGGTGCACTCCACCGTCAGTCCCCGGCGCGCCCGCCGCACGACCCGCCGGACGCAGTCGCCATAGCCGTCGGCGGCGACGGCGTCGCTACGCGTCTCAAGCTTGTACATCTCAACGACGCGGTCCGCCAGTCGGCCCGCACCCGAAGGCCGCCACAGGCCCCCGATCGTGCCGGTGGCCTTGTGGATGGCGACGCGGAGCCCCCTCGCCGGAAGGTACCAGTAGGCGTCATCTTCGTCGCCATCGGCGGAGGTGGCGGGTAGGGCAGGGCCGGGGTCGTAGGGCTTCGCAGGGGGCTCGGAGGTTGGGAAACGGTAGTCCGAGTCTACGGGCTCGTGGCGTAGGCCGGCCACCTGGACCGTGGCATAGGAGGCGCTGACGGCCGTGCGGCCCTTCTCCAGCGGCCGTGGATCCACGAGGTCCACGTGGCGCTCGCCGTCGACCTCCACCGTCACACGATCGCCCTGGAACACACAGCGCAGCGTGTACCAGCGGTTCAGCTCGATGGGCGGCAGCGGGAGGTCCCGGGTGACTTCCATGTCCCGCTGACCTGCCGTGACGCGGGTGAAGATCAGCCTGCTCTGGTTGCCGCGCACTTCGGCAACGTAGTACGAGCCGGCGTCGGCGGACACCTTCGGCCTGAGCCCAAAGCAGGCGTAGGGGCTGGAGGCCTCGGTGAACCTGCCCTTCAGCTCCACGGCGAAGTGGGTGCACTCCCTGTCGCCCACCACGGCGCCATCGGCCCCGGCTGCGAACACGGTGACGCTCTGACCCGGCGCCGGCCCCTCGGCCTCCGGGGCCGCATGCCAGGCCGTCGGGCCGTACAGGACTCTCCACTCGTCCACGCGGTCGCTGTCGTCCGGAGTACCGGGCGGCGCGGTCTGGATGTCGGGCCCCTCGATTCTCACGTGGGCAAAGGCCGCCGCCAGGCCGATGCGGCCGCTTGTCGGAAGCCCCTTGCTGTCGGCCCGGAGCAGATCCTGCCCGTCGAGGGAGATCACCAGGCTGCGCCCCTCGAAGCGGTAGCCCAGGCGATGCGAGCCGGCGGGCAGCGGCCCTACGCGCGCCGCACCCTCCGGGACCGCAACGAAGCGCCCCTCGTGCTTGCGTACCAGGCAGATGCGTCTTTGCTCCGGCTCGAGCACCGCGGCGGCGTAGGTCTGCTCGTCTCCGGCAGAGCGGAAGCGCAGCTCCAGCCGCGCCCACGGCCCGTAGTTCTGCTGGAACTCAAGGCCGATCTCGCCGCTTTGCTCGCAGACGGCCTCGGTGGCGATGATGGAGCCCTCACCTCGCCGGTCGAAGGTCACTGCGCGCCCGGCGACCTGCCAACCGCTGGAGAGGGATGTGGAGCGCCATGCGGTGGAGGAGTGTGCAGTGCCGACTGCGCTCCCGAGGGTCAGGCCCACGAGGGCCACTACGACGGTCGCGTTCCGAGCCATCATGGCGTGCTCCCTGCGTCGGTGTTGGGTAATCCCCAGAGGCCCGGCTGTGGAGCGACGTTCGCGCCGGACGCGGCGCCTGCCCTCGGCGCTCAGGGCGCCGCCAGCCATCGCTCATCGAAGACGGCTACGTCCAGATCGCTGGTCATCGGCTTGACGTCACGATAGTGACTGATGGCAAGCAGGATACGGCCGTCGTCGAGCTGGATCACGCCGTGGTTGCTGAGTTGGTTGCCGCCTGTCTCAGTGGCGATGGTCTTCGCCTCGCCCCACGTGCGACCACCGTCCTGCGAAACCGCCGCCACCAGCGGGTGACGCGGTTGCTGGGTGGTGGAGGAGACGTTGTTCCAGACTACCAGCAGACTGCCGCTGTGCAATCTGAGCATGCGCGCCATCGATTCCGGGGCCGGAAGTGGCGAGGGCTCCGAGGGACTCCACGTCTCGCCCGCGTCCTGCGAGACCGTCTGGTACAGGAAGCCACCTTTGGTCCGGAACAGGCAGTAGAGCCGGTCGGGGGCGGTCTCCACTATCTGCAGCTCCATGACCCCGCGTTCGGTCTGTGTGGTGATCTCGGTGCTCGAGGTCCAGCTATGGCCACCGTCGTCGGACAGCAGGCAGGCGCCCGTGTAGTGCTGGGAGGTCCAATCCTGTCTCACCATGTCCGAGCGCTCTGGGTCCAGGAACGTGAAGGCGGCGATGATCCGGCCGCTCCAGAGCTGGGTGAGACAGTCGACGCTGCCGTACCAGCCACCCCCGGGGAGGCTCTTGCCGCCGGTGAACCCCTGATGGGGTATCTCCGCTCCGTGGTCGAAGGTCCGCCCGCCGTCCGGTGACCTGCGGAGGAAGACGTGGGTGCGCGTGCAAAAGTAGTTGCTTCCGGCGGTCGCGACACGGCGCTCTTCGTCGACCTGGATCTCGTGTCGTGCTTGCTGGACGAACATGAGAGTGGTCGGACTCTCCCGCAGGCGCAGCAGGAACCCGCCCAGCGGTCCCGCGGGGTAGTCGGCCAGGTACACCTGAGGGTCCGACCACGTGAGGCCTCGGTCACGGGTGACGGAGTACAGCGTCACGCCATTTGCGGAGCACTCGTCGAAGTCGTACGCGCTCCACGTCATGAGTACGTCGCCGCCGGGGAACTGGTGGAATGCGGGGCCCTGGTGGTAGTCAGCCCCGACACCTCCGCGGATGAACTGGTGGTACTCCATGCCGCCGGGAGTGTAGGTCAGTTTCGGGATGCGGGCGATCTTCATGACAGTTGTCCTCCGGTCCTCCGGTGGTCTGGTTGACACCGGGCTGCGGCGCCCTGTAACCTTGCACAGCTTCCGGGCTTGCTCGGGCGACGGCGCCCGATGCTCCCCGGGCGACGGTCCTGCCCCAACCCTACACGGAGTGTGCTCCGGCCTATGTCTTCGCACCTGCCCGTCGTACTCCTCCTCGTCGTGGCTCTCTTGCCCGCAATCGTTGTCGCCGCCGATGCTCCCATCCTGACGGGCCTCAAGCTCCACTCCGCCGAGGCTCCGGGCGGCGAGTTGAGCAACCCCGAGTACGCCCTGGACGGTGACCCGGACACAGAGTTGCGTTTCGCGTGGCCCAATGGGGGCGTCGACCTGGTCATCGATCTCGGTGGCCCCACGCTGGTTGAGGGCTGCGAGGTCACCAACGGCCACGATGAGCGACTGGTGTGGCTGCTCGAGGTGTCCATCGGCCCGGACCCGGAGCACCTGCGCCCGCTGCTGGGCCGCGCCATCAACCTCGCCATGTGGCGCCCCGCCGACACCACGCGGGTGCAGTTGCCTCCTGCCGTGGGACGCTATGTGAAGGTCAGCCTGGGGGCCGCCTCCAGCAGTCACGGAGCCGTCTCGGAGGTCCGGCTCCTGGGTCGCCCCAACCGCCCGGAGCGCCATCTCATGTGCTGGTCCTCCGACCTGCAGCGGGACTTCCTGGACAAGCTGGACTACCTCGACCGCGACCTGGGGGTCACGGACCTGTGGCTGGACTACGTGGAGACCGCGTTTCCGCAGACCAACCACAACTCCGGCTTCGCTGAATGGGAGGAGGGTGGGGCCCTGGAGCAGTTCCGGCAGCGGGGCATCCGCTACTGGCTGGCCGAGCACGAGGCCTTCGCCCAGCAGGTCAACCAACCGGCGGACCTGCACAACGATCGGGCCTGGCAGACCACCCTGCGCCAGATGCGGGTGATCTATGCGGAGGCCAAACGCCTCGGGTTCCGAGGCATCGTGTACGACGCCGAGGACTACGGTGGGGTGACTGCCGAGACCACGGCGCGCTATCAGGATGTGGCCGACGCCGTGGACGCCTGGTGCTTCGCCGACGAGTTCGGCTTCTCCGGACAGTACTACCAAAGAGGGCTGCAGGTGGGCCGGGTGATCGCCGAGGTGTTCGGCGGTCCGCTGCTGCAGGTCTACGAGGCCCGCATGTATGCCGGCAAGCCTGACTGCCGCGCGGGTAACTACTGGTGGCTGCGGGGCATCCACGACGCCGGAGTGGAGATCTGGATCGCGACGGAGAAGACCTACGGAGCGGGGGAGGGCGAGTTGAGCGCGCCCGAAGTGCTCCCGCACCTGTCGCGTTGGTTCGTGCGCCTGCCGGAGTTTGTCCCGAAGGTCCAGGAGGCCTTCCCCTTCGCCACCCGCATCCTGCCCGGCTTCCACCCGTGGAACGCGCGCACTCGGCGCCCCAACTACCTGCCGCGCTATCTGGACCAACAGCTCTCACAGGCCGCCGATTGCGCGCCTGGCTACTGGATCTACACAGAGGGCACAACCCACGCCGGCGACCCTCGGGACGTGTTGGACCCGGAGCTATGCACCGAGCTGGAGGTCACTGCCGAGGAGTACCTGGATGTCTTCCGCAGGCACCCCACCGCGCGAAGCGGGGGGTAGCTTCTGTGGTCGCGTAGGTCGGGACGACCGCCGTCGTCCGTTACCCTGCGCGTGGCCGCGGTCTCGCGGCCACCGACGCGAAAGGGAGATTGCCATGGATAGCCCACTGTCGCCCGAGATGCTGGAGAAGATGGATGCCTACTGGCGCGCCGCCAATTACCTGTCGGTGGGACAGATCTACCTGTACAAAAACCCTCTGCTGCGCGAGCCGCTGGACATCTCCCACGTCAAGCCCCGCCTCCTGGGCCATTGGGGCACCACCCCGGGGCTGAACTTCATCTACGTCCACCTCAATCGCATCATCTGCGAGCGCGACGTGAACGTGCTGTATGTCACCGGCCCCGGCCACGGCGGACCGGGCCTGGTTGCCAATACCTACCTGGAGGGCACCTACTCGGAAGTCTATCCGGACGTCTCCCGTGACGAAGCGGGGATGAAGCGGCTGTTCAAGCAGTTCTCCTTCCCCGGTGGCATCCCGTCGCACGTTGCGCCGGAGACCCCCGGCTCGATCCATGAAGGTGGGGAGCTGGGCTACTCGATCTCCCACGCCTACGGCGCGGCCTTCGACAACCCCGACCTCATCGTTGCCTGCGTGGTGGGAGATGGGGAGGCGGAGACCGGCCCGCTGGCCACGTCGTGGCACTCCAACAAGTTCCTCAACCCCATCACCGATGGTGCGGTACTCCCCATCCTGCACCTGAACGGCTACAAGATCGCCAACCCCACCGTGCTCGCACGCATCCCGCGGGATGAGCTGGAGAGCCTCCTGGTCGGCTACGGTTACCGGCCGTACTTCGTGGAGGGGGAGGAGCCCATGGCCATGCACCAGGCCATGGCGGCGACGCTGGACACGGTGTTTTCGGAGATCGCCGAGATCCAGGCTGATGCCCGGGCCTCGGGCATTGCCCGGCGCCCGAAGTGGCCGCTGATCGTTCTGCGGACCCCGAAGGGCTGGACGGGACCGAAAGAGGTGGACGGCCAGAAGACAGAGGGCTACTGGCGCTCTCACCAGGTGCCGGTTTCTGACGTGGCCCACCGGCCCGAGCACGTGGCTGTCCTGGAGCAGTGGATGCGCAGCTATCGTCCGGAGGAGCTGTTCGACGAGCAGGGCGCCCTGCGGCCCGAGCTGGCGGCCCTGTCGCCCGTCGGCACGCGGCGGATGGGGGCCAATCCCCACGCCAACGGGGGCCTGCTCCTGCGCGGCCTGAAGCTGCCCGACTTCCGCGACTATGCCGTGGAGGTGCCGTCACCCGGCGAGACCACGGCCGAGGCCACTCGGGCCCTGGGGGCGTTCCTGCGGGACACGCTGTCGCTGAACCAGGAAGCACGCAACTTCCGGGTCATGGGGCCGGACGAGACCGAATCCAACCGCCTCGGCGCCGTGCTGGAGGCCACCGCACGCACCTGGGTGGCCGAGATGGAGGCGTTCGACGAGCACCTGGCCCCCGACGGCCGGGTGATGGAGATTCTCAGCGAGCACACCGTCCAGGGGTGGCTGGAGGGCTACCTGCTCACCGGCCGACACGGGTTTTTCTCCTGCTACGAGGCTTTCATCCACATCGTGGACTCCATGTTCAACCAGCACGCTAAGTGGCTGAAGGTCACAAGCCACATCCCCTGGCGGGCGCCGATTGCCTCGCTCAACTACCTGCTCACCTCACACGTGTGGCGTCAGGACCACAACGGCTTCTCGCACCAAGACCCGGGATTCATCGACGTGGTGCTCAACAAGAAGGCCGATACCGTCCGGGTGTACCTGCCACCCGATGCCAATACGCTCCTTTCGGTGGCCGACCATTGCCTGCGCAGCCGCAACTACGTGAACGTGATCGTGGCGGGCAAGCAGCCCGCTGTGCAGTGGCTGGACATGGACGCGGCCATCAAACATTGCACCAGATCGGAAGAGCACACGTCCGAACTCCAGTCACCGCTCATTATCGCGTATGC
>CAZXDD010000201.1:0-12559 GCA_964639415.1 uncultured Armatimonadia bacterium | reverse complement strand
TCAACACCCTATCCTACACTCTTTCCCTACACGACGCCTTCCGATCTAAGTAGTTGGCCGTGCCGGAAAGCCCCAGCACGCGCTGGAGCGCGGGCTCCTTGATGGCGAAGACCGGACCATCCACACACAGCACATGGCCGCCGGCGGTGACGAAGCTCTCCAGCCACCCCGCGGTCTCGGGCGCGATCAGGTACTGCCCAAACAGGGCCACGGTCGCGCCCGCCGGCACCTTGTCCAGATCCTCGTCGCCCACGGCCCGCACCTTGCAGCCCAGGCCCTGCAGCCACCTCACTCCGGCATCCTGTCCGCTCAGGCCGTACCGCGCCATCGTCGCGGCGGTGCGCAACTGGTAGACGGTGGTCTCCGCGTCCACCCCGAAGCGCGCCAGCATCTCGGCGGCGAAGGCCGTCACCGGATGCCCGCCGGAGCGCACAGCCTGCCAGTTGAGCAAGACGGCCTCGCCCTCGCCCAGACCGTTGAGCGTGATGGCCGGGACCCCGTCCTCGAACGCCGCCAGCACCTGAGCGGTGGTGGGCTTGTCCAGCGGGTTGCCGGACATCTCCAGGGCGATGGGGAAGGTGGGGTTCCCGGCGGACACGGGGGGAATGCCGAACCGCCGCTGCACCTCGGCCTGGCAGTGGTCGCAAGTGCACATGCCCCGGCCGGAGAAGCGGATGTAGTCGAAGTGGATACCATCCAGGTCATAGTTGCGCAGGCACTCGAGCATCACGTCGCGCTCGAACTGCCGCACCTGTGGCTTGCCCAGGTCGTACCACTTGGTGCTCCCGGTGGCCCCGGTCTGCAGTTGCCACTCGGGATGCCGGGTGAACAGGTGCCCCGGGTTGGCGTAGCCGTAGGAGCCATTCACAAACCAGGCGTGCACGTGGATGCCCCGGGCATGGGCGGCCTCAATGAGGGCACCCAGCGGATCGTGGCCCTCGGCCACCCCCCGCATCATCGGCCCCAGCTCGCTTTGGTACGCCGCCTGGCCCCCGTTGTACCACACCAGCAGGTAGATGGCGTTCAGATGGGCCGCGGAGACCTTCTCCACCGTGTCCCGCACGCCCTCGGGAGTGCTCACCTGGCGGTAGTTCGCCCACACCGCACGCTGCTCGGGCTGGGCACAAACACCCGATAGGGCAGACAGCACGGCGGCGAGACCCACAACCGGCGGCAATGCGCGCATGGATGCTCTCCTCTTCCCGTCGGATGACGTCCGCTCCCCGTGGCGACTATTGCCTCTTCAGCACCAGCACGGCACCATCGTTCCCCGCGACGGTGAGGCGCACGGTGGCTCCTTCGGCCGCCACCGTGCCGTGCAGCACGCTACCCGGTACCCAGCCGGGCCGAAGCCGCAGCGTCTCCTCCACCGCCTCGGGGCTGTAGTTCACGACAACGACGACGCGCTGCGTCTCGTCCATCGGATGCTCGGTCACCCCCAGCATCGGAGCGGTCTTGATGACGGCTCGTCCCTCCAGGGCCCGGGCCGCTATCTCCCGATACACCCGGTGGCACGGCGGTGCCTCGGGGCCGTGGAAGGCCCCGGGCGTCTGAGTGAGCATCATCTCCATCGGCACGCCGAGGAAGTAGACCCGTCCCCGACCGTACTGGGCCACGGTGAAGGCCGGGTTGCCGTCCTCCTCGGTCGCCAGCACCCGCGCCCGCGTGGGGGACAGGCGCACCTTGAAGCTCCCGCAGATCGGGATGCTCGGACTGCCCTCCAGACCTTCCAGGACGATGGGCCCAAGGTCGCGCCGGCGCTCCCGGGTCTGGGGCTCCAGGCCGGTGATGGCCTCGAAGTCGCTGGGGAGGCCGCTGTCGAGTGAGAGATACAGCGTGGCCCCGGCCTCGACCTTCTCCAGCAGCTCCTGCATCCGGCGGCGCGAGAGCATCGCGTGGCCGCTGAGGCAGGGCAGCAGGTACAGGGCCGCCTCGGGCAGCGGCCGGTCGCAGTAGCCAAACTGCAGATCGAACCCCGCCTGCTTGGCCAGGATCGCGGCGCTGTGCGCCACTCCCCAGTGGTCCTGGCCCTCTGTGAGCACGCACACGGCCTCGACGGTGCGCTGCGGAAGGCGGTTGAAGGGCAACCCGTCCAGCAGGCGCCGGAAGGCGCCGATGGCCTGCAGAACGGGTTTCTCGCTCCTGTCCACACGCAGAAGCCCCAGCTCACGCTCCACGGCGTGCCAGTCGTAGGGGGCGTGGGACAGCTCGGTCTGCTCGTGGGCGCACCACCAGACCAGACCGTGGCAGTCGTTGGCCCACAGAGAGAACAGGCAGGCGCGGATGTAGTCGGCGGCGATGGCTTCGGAAGCGATCACCGGTCCAAGGGTCCCGATCTCCTGACACAGGCACGGCCGGCCGCCGATGTCGGCGTACATCCGGCTCTCGGCGGTGCTGTGCATGATAGTGCGGATGGTATTGACCGGGTCCTGATCGCAGTGGGGGGTGAAGACGGGGTACGGGTGGGTGGTGAGCACATCGGTCAGCTCGGCCTGGTCGGCGATGGACCAGGTGCTCTCTGGCCGCAGGCCGTGCATGCCGGAGATCACCGGGCGAGTGTCGTCCACCGCGCGGACGGCGTTGACGATGGTCGCCGCCCACACGAAGGCCTCGTCCTGGTTCGCGCTGCCCATGCAGTTGCACTCATTGCCCAGGTCCCAGGCGACGATGGCCGGGTGGTCGCGGAAGCTCTTGACGAAGTGGCGCACGAAGCGCAGCTCCCAGCGAATTGCCCAGGGGTCGGTGAGGACGTTGTGGCCCTCCAGCGCCGGGGGCACGTGCAGCCGCCCGCTCATCCAGCCCGTGAGCAGGCCGACGTTCAGCGAGATGTCATGCTTGTGGGCCAGGTCGGCGAAGTGGCCGAATCGCGCCATGGCCTCGGCCGACATCCCGGCCTGTCCGCACTCGTCCTCCGGGAGCGGCGCCTCGCCGAAGCGCACCTCCACCGGATGCCCGCCGCCGCCGTAGAGCCGCTGGATGGGCTGGAACACGGGCCACAGGGGGAAGACCCGCAGCAATTGCAGACCCGCCTCTGACAGGCGGCGCAGGTCGTCCTCCACGATCTCGGGCCTCCAGTCGTTCCACATCCGCGTCCCGGCGTGCGATGCCCAGTAGTTGGCCCCGACAACGAATCCGCCGGGCTGTGTGAGATCCGTACGGTCCATGAGCAGCTCCTGCAATGCCGGCGGCCATTCGCCGTTGGTGGGGCGGGCTTTCCCGTCCGCCGCCGTTGGTGGGGCGAACTTCCCGTCCCGCCGCCGTTACCACATGGGCAGCCCGCCGGTCTGCATTAGTGAACCCTTCCGCGTCTCTTCCGCTTCCTCCTTTGCCCCTCCCGCCACCGGTCTGTAGGTGGCATCAGCGTCCGAGAGCCGATCCCTGGTGGGCTCCGCAGGTGTCCGCCATCCGGTGGCGAACGACTCGCCCCGTCGACAGCGCGCAGCCCTCACACTGTCCTGCCCGCAAGTCACGAGGAGACCTTGCCATGTCCAAGCAGCCGATCACGGTGGCCGTCGTCGGTCTGGGCCGATCCGGTTACGACATCCACATCAGGCGCCTGCGGGGTGACGACCGCTTCCGCATCACCGCGGTGACCGACTGGATTCCCAGGCGCTGCAAGGAAGTGCAAAAGGAGTTCGGCTGCCAGACCTTCTCGGATGTGGACGCCCTGCTCAAGGGCGCCGACGCCGAGGCGGTCATTGTGGCTTCATACTCCGACACCCACGCCCCCATCAGCATTCAGGCGCTGCGGAGCGGGCGGGCCGCCATCTGCGAGAAGCCCATCGCCGACAGCGTCGCGGACGCCAGAAAGATGCTCGCCACCGCGGAGAAGACCGGACAGGCCCTGCTCATCCACCACAACTACCGGTTCTTCCCTGAGACCCGCCACCTGCTGGAGATCGTGGCCAGCGGGCGTATCGGCGAGGTGTTCGAGGTCCGCCTGCGCGTCCTGGGGTTCGGCCGCCGCTACGACTGGCAGACGCTGCGCAAGTTCCACGGGGGAGTGCTCAACAACACCTGCCCACACTTCCTGGACATCGGCCTGCAGCTTCTGGGCGCCCCGGTGAAGGAGGTCTTCTGCGACCTGCGCCAGATCGCCTCCTTCGGCGATGTGGAGGACCACGTGAAGGTGCTCCTGCGCGCCGAGAACGGCCGGGTGTACGACATGGAGGTCTCCAGCGTCTGCAAGCTCGAGGAGCCCAAGTGGACTGTACTGGGCAGCCATGGGACGTTGGTATCGGACGGACAGACCAGCAGGATCGCCTGGTTCGACCCCAAGAAGGCGGGCAAGTACCGCGTCCTGGAGAAGCCCACCCCGGACCGCAGTTATGTCACGGACACCAAGCTCCCCTGGCAGGAAGAGGAGATCCCCTCGGTGGGCGAGCCGATCGGCGACTTCTACGACAACGTCTACGGGGTCCTGCGCGAGCAAGAGCCGATGGTGGTCACGCCCCAGGAGGCGCTGGAGGTCGTGAGGGTCACGCAGGAGTGCAAGAAGAAGAGCGGGTTCTACGGGTAGGGTGAGGCGTCGTCAGGCCGTTCTCCCCCCTCCTCCCGTCGCCCGCGGTGTATGCGGGCGTAAGGGAGAGGGGGGCACGGGGGGGTGAGGCGCCGTTGGCCGTCGCCGTCGCTGTTGGCCGTTGTCCGTTTCCGTCGCCCCTCGGAGGGGCCGAGTGTGCAGCCGCACCGCACACCCGGCCCAGCCGTTGGCCGTTGCCGTCGCCGTCGCTGTTGGCCGCTCGCCGATAGCAGGCCTATCGCTCCCCTGACCGGGCCGGCGACGGCGACCACGACGCCCTTGCTTCGCCGGCTTTGCCGGGCTATACAGAACCAACGTCTCCCCACCGACCTCAGGAGCCAACCATGTCTCCGTCCCAGCGCGGCATCGCGTTCATGATGCTCTCGTCCATCACATTCTCGCTGATGGCGGCGCTGGTGCGCGGAGTGGAGACGGTCAACCCGTATACGATGGTGATGGTTCGGTTCATCATCGGGACGTTGGTTTGCGTCGGGATCTTCATGACGGGCCGCGACCGTCCGCGCTGGACGGCCTGGCCCTGGCTCCTGGGACGCGGCATTGTCGGCGGCTTCGCCGTGGTGCTGCTCTACTGGTCGATCCAGAATGTCGGCCTGGCCAAGGCCCAGATGCTGAGCTACACGTATGTGGTCTTCTCGGCCGTGATGGCGGTGCCGGTCCTGGGGGAACGACTGCGCCCCGGACAGTGGGCGGCCGTGGCTATTGCGATGGTGGGCATCGTGCTGATTTGCGATGTGCAGACCTTGTCTTTCAGCGCCGCCGACGGCTGGGCGCTACTGTCGGGCTTCTGCAGCGGAGTGGCGGTGATCTGCATCACCCGCTGCCGGGCGACGGATACCTCGACGAACATCTTCTGGTCCCAGTCGCTGTTTGGGATCGGCATCGCGGCGTGGCCGATGGCTCTGCAGTGGAAGCCCCCGAGCCCGACGGACTGGCTCTGGCTGCTGCTCATCGGGCTTCTGGCCGCGGTCGGGCAACTGGCCATGACCTATGCCTACAAGTACACCGGGGCCTCGCAGGGGAGCCTGCTCAGCCTCCTGGCCCCGGTGATGTCGGCCCTGATCGGGATTCTGTACTTCCACGAGCGGTACACCCCGGGCTTTGCGATCGGGGCAAGCCTGATCATGGCCGCCTGCGTCTACATGGCCTTCCACCCGGTGGCGCAGTGCCGGCCCTCCCGAGCGCCCGCACGCGAGCATGTGGCGTAGAGGTGCGGCAGAAAGCCCCCCTTCGCCGGGAATGTCATTCCGAGAGCGTCCGCTTCCGCAGGGAGCAGCTCGAGGAATCTCCCGGCATTCAGCGAGATTCCTCGCTATCCCGCTGCGCGAGATGGACGCTCAGGCCGACACTCCCACGGCAGGCGCAGCCTTTCGGCCGGACCTCCAAAGCGGCCTCCGGACCGCTGTGTGCCGCCGTCGCTCGTCTCCTGCCGCTCCCCGCGCTTCTGCGAATCTCCCTGTCTCGCCGTCTCCCGTGCAGGAGGCGCGGCGTCCCCGGACGAACCTCACCCGGTTGGCCCAACTCCGCCGCTGCGAGGAGACCCTCATGCGCCTCTTGCTCGCTCTCATCCTTCCCGGCCTACTGTGCTCTGCGGCCTTTGCCGCCTCGGTCGCGGTGCTCGCCGAAGGCTTCGATGGCCAGGTGACCGGCCACCTGGAGGGCGGTGCCTCTCTGGCCGCCGGGCAGGAGGGGCAGGCGGTGAGTCTGTCCGCCGAGGCCCGCGTCGTGTATCCCGAGCTGGAGTTCCCCCGCGGGAATGGCCGCGTCGAGATGGACATCTGCCCGACGGCGCCCATCACGCCGCGGCAGGATGGGAAGCACTGGATGCTGCTGACGGATGTCGGCGCCGGTGCGGCCTGGAAGGGCGCCACGGTGATCTATTTCGAGCGCGACACCGGTGAGCTGGGCTATGGAGTGTTTGATGGCGGCTGGCAATGGATCTGGGCCCGGGGCGTCGACTGGGAAGTCGGCAGGTGGCGGAAGGTCTCCTTCACCTGGGGCCCTGAGGGCCGCACGCTGGGTGTGGATGGAACCGAGGTGGCGCGTGACGACTACACCGCAGGCATCGAGCCACGCGCCATGCAATTGGGTTACTTCGACGGCTGGTCGGTCGCGGCTCCCCTCCTGATCGACAACTTCACCGTCACCGCCGAGCTGGTGGATTCCATACGCACGGAGGCGGCCGTAGTGTGCCCCGTGCAGGACGGTCTGCTGGACACCGTCGAGGTCACCTGGACGGCGGCCTCACCCGCCACCGTGCAGGTCGGTCTCTACAGGGGTGATGAGCACGTCGCCCGAGTGCTCGCACCCACGGAGACCGAGGCCAGGCGCAGCTCAGTGGACTTCGCCGCGGAGGGCGTGCCCTCCGGCGATTACGAGCTGCGGCTGACACTGACGCGGCCTGAGGGCACAGCCACACTCACCGCGGCCCTGAGTGTGGACGCCGAGCTGAGGTGGCAGCCGGCGCCCCGCCGGATGGACGGGCGCTTCCCGCTGGGGGTCTGGTACTTCTGGGAGGACGATGCCAGCTACATCGGCCGCTTCACTGAAGACGAGGCCGCGGCAAGAGCCTACTACGAGACCACCATGGCCGACCTGGCCGGCCTCGGAGTGGACACGGTCATCGCCAACTGGACGCCCCGGGCGCACCGCGACATGATGCTGGATGCCGCCCAGCGCAATGGCATCGACGTCATCGTGCACCTTGACGAAGTGAACGGCCTCATCTGGAATCCGGAGCGCCTCAAGAGCGAGAACCCAGTGGCCATCCTGCGGGACGCCGTGGCCACGGCCGATGGGCATCCGGCCACCATCGGCTACTACCTGGTGGATGAGCCGACGCCGACGCCGCAGAACATCGCCAACATCAGGCTCTGCCGGCAGATTGTCGAAGCCCTCGACCCCAAGCACCCGGGCTTCAGTTGCCTCAATGTCGGCTGGGAGGTCATCTTCCCGGCGGTCGGGTACGAGATCCTCCTGGTGGATATCTACCCGCTTTACAGCGCCCATCTGCAGGGCGATGTGCTGCGGGGCTACATCGCCTCCCTGGACCGCGCCCACGCGGCGGCGGCCGGCGCCAACTGGTGGCTGATTCCCCAGTGCTTCGGCTTCAAGCCCCGGCCGGAGAGCATCCCGGGGCCCAATGAGTTCACCTTGCTGTGCTGGGAGGCCATCGCCCACGGCGCCAAAGGCCTCATCCACTTCATCTACCAGTCCACCACAGACGTGCAGGGCGAGTGGCTGCGGGGCATCGTGGATGAGGACCTGCGCCCCATGGACCACCGCTACGAGGAGGTCCGGCGCCTGCACGCGGCTCTGGGGCCGATCAAAGACAAGCTGCTGACACTCACGCGCAGCGAGACCTGCCCGGCCACCTGTGGGGACGGCTTCGACGTGCAGGCCTTCACGGACCCCGAGGGTGGCCGCTACCTCGTCGTGGTAAACCAGAGCATCACGGCACAGGCCGAGGCGGAGCTGAGCTTCGAGGCCCCGGTAGCCGGTGTGGCGGATGTGGCCGGCGGGGAAACGGTGGGCGCCGGCAAACTGGCGTCCCTCCACTTGCCGGCGGGAACGGGGAGGTTGCTGAGGATCGTGGAGGAGGAGTAGGAGGCCACCGTTCGGCCCTGAGCGGCCGTTGGCGAGCCATGCCTCCCGGCGACCTCACACCCGGGCAGACGGAGAACCTCGCCGGGCTCCGGGGCCGCGGTCGTTGCCCTGAGACCGGCCGGCCGCCCGCTCCCGGCCTCCTGTGAAGCGGCAGGGAGCAAGGTCAACGCCAACGGCCGGTGAACGACACCCGACATTCGAGGAGCCCTCCCATGCAATACCGCCAACTGGGTCGCACAGGTCTGCAGGTCTCAGCCGTCGGCCTCGGTGCCTGGGAGGTGGGGGGCGCGGTGAACCTCACCTTCGACGGCCTGGGAACCATCGCCCACGGCTGGGGCGCCACCGATGACGATGCCTCCATCGCCCTCATCCGCAATTGCCTGCAGGCGGGCGTGAACCTCATCGACACCGCCCCCATCTACGGCGACGGCCACAGCGAGGAGGTGGTGGGCAGGGCGCTGGCCGAGGACCGTGACGACTGGGTGGTCTGCACGAAGGGTGGCCACGGCGCCACCGACGGTGTCGCCTGGACGGACTTCTCCAAAGAGCGCCTGCTTCGGCAGATCGACGAGAGCCTGGCCCGCCTGCGAATGGAGGCCGTGGACGTCTACCTGCTCCACAACCCCTCCGCCGAGGACATTCAGCGCGGGGAGTGCCTGGAGGCGCTGGAGCGGATCCGTGCTCAGGGCAAGGCGCGTTTCGTCGGCGTCTCCATCGGCCCCAACGAGATGGGGGTGGGCCTGATCCGCAGCGGCGTGGTGGATGTGCTGCAGCAATCCATCAGCATCATCGACCCCGGCGCGGCGCAGGAGCTCCTGCCCGCGGCGGTCGAGGGTAATGTGGGCATCGTGGCCAGAGGTGTGTTCGGCGCAGGCTTCCTCACCGGGAAGCTCGACGCGGAGGCGCAGTTCCCGGCGGACGACCGCCGAAGCTGGCAGGGCCCGGACCACAAGCGCGCCCTCGCGGCCAAGGCGGACGCGCTCCGTTCGTTCACCGGCCCGCAGCGCTCCCTGGCTCAGCTTGCGGTGCAGTACGTGCTGCAATTGCCCGGAGTGTCGACGATCATCGCCGGCACCAGCAAGTGGGCGCATATGGAGGAGAACCTCGCCGCAGTCGATTGCCCCGCGCTGACGGAGGCTGAGCTCCGGGTGGTCGCGGAGGTCCAGGGGTAGAGCAGGCGGCGCTCGATCAGGATGCTGCAGCCAGCTCTGGCGACGGCCACGTCCTGCGCGCGGCTCAGGATGGCGGTCCGCACGGCCTCTCGCACCACCGCGCCCCCGCCTGACCCGTCCCGTCGCGAAGGCCCGGGACTACCTGAGCGCCTCGGGGATCTCGGCCAGCGCCTCGTTGACGATATCCTGCGGGTGCCCTATGTCTTCGCTAAGGCGGTCACGGAGTTCACTCAATAGGTCCGGTACCTTGACTCGGGTCATGCCGGTGGGGCCAGGAACCTCAACCTCGGCGTCGTCGGCAAGACGCTGCTTCCACGGCGCAGCACAGACCCCCTCGGTGAACGGCATCGGGTCGAAGAACGAGCGGGCCTCCTCGCTCAGACCCTCGTTGACGCGGGCCTGCACAACCTCGCGGACGGCCTTGGTGACCCACACCCACCCGGACTTTCCCTCCACACACTCCACATGCTCCGCTCTCCGGGGGATCCAGATGTCTCCGGTGCAGTGGGTGAGCTCCTCCGCCCTGTAGACGCTCACGCGACTGGCCTTGCCGTCCGTCAGGGTGACCACGCGCCGCTTGACGGGGGCAGACCCCTTGTCCGGGTCGAGCCAGATGCCGTCGTAGGTCGTTATCCCCGAGCCCCATAGGCACTCGAGCTCGAAGTGCAGGCAGCTAGCCTCGCCGGCCGCCTCCTCGGTCACCACGACGTTCACCATGTGGCTCACGGCGTTGTCGGTCAACTCGCAGACCATGAGCCAGTGACTCATCAGTTCGCGCATGTAGTCACGCAGGTGAGATGGGGGCTCGTGCCAGTACCCATCGCTGCAGTCCTGGGTACGCCATACATCGCCCACTGTGGCGTGGGCAGTATAGGCTGCGTCAGGATCGACGCCCGTTGCGATGCGCTGCTCGCACAGAGACCAACCTCTGGTGCGGTCTACCGCGTATGTCCGAGCCTCCACCCAGTTCCAGCGGCGCTGTGGCTGGGGCAGGTCGTCATTGGCGTACTCCACCATGGTCACGAGGCCCTCGAAGGTCTTCAGAGTCTCGGCCCTCGCGGCACAGGCCTTCAGCAGTGACTGCAACGCATCGGACCCGACCTTGGCCTCGTCTGCGAACGAGGGCGTGGTGAAGCAACACGCAGCCGACACGACCAAGAGCGAGGGCAGCCATCGTGGCGCCCCGGTGCAGCGGGCTGTCATGCGCATGCGTTCGGTCATTGCCGTTCCTCCAGGCATCTTCGCTTTGTGCTGAGCCGTTTGTGCGCTTCTGGGCTTTCGAGCAGACTGTTGTCCGACGGCTGGTCGGCAGGGCCATGAGCGCCACTATTGACGCAACTAGGTATGCTGCCCGCACTACTTTGACACGTCCGCATCGGTGTGGTTTCCCCTCTTTGGCGGCTCTGCATGTCTTGGCGCCGCCCCGCGCTCAACGCACGGGTCCCCGCCTCTCATCGGGATGTGCGCCGGGGCCGGGGGCCGAGGCGCCGTCGGCGTCGGGCTTCCGGGCAGTGCCAGGCGCAGGTGTGGCGACAGCATGGTGCTCGTGGGTCGGTGGCTGGTCGGAGAGGCAGAGGCTCGCCACTGTCAGCCCCTCACCCGGCAGGTCGCCCCGCTCCGCGTGTCGATCTGCCGACCTCTCCCGGACGGCCCTGCGGGCCTGGGAGAGGTGGTACGACCTGGGCACGGCCGCCCCGCCGACCTCTCCCGACTGGCCCGCTTCGCGGGCTGGGAGAGGTAGGCGGCCCGGGAACGGCATCCGCCGCCTGCCCCCGGCCGAGGTCTTCGCTCCCTTCATGGGGAAGGGGTCCCCCGACGGCAGATACACCACACCACTCCGGGGGCCCGAGCCATGAGTAGCGCCGGCGGCAGCAAGCACACGAACTTCATCGTCATCTTCTGCGACAACCTGGGCTACGGCGACCTGGGCTGCTATGGCCACCCGGTGCACCGCACGCCCAATGTCGACCGGATGGCCCGCGAAGGCGCACTGTTCACCGACTTCTACGTGACCAGCGGCGTCTGCACGCCCTCGCGCAGCAGCCTCATGACCGGCTGCTACGCCCAGCGCGTGGATATGCACGTGAGCGACAAGGGCGGCGCCGTCCTGCAGCCCGTGGCCGCCAAAGGCCTCAACCCCTCCGAGATCACCCTCGCCCGGCTCCTGCACGACCGGGGCTACGCCACCGCCTGCGTCGGCAAGTGGCACATGGGCGACCAGCTCCCCTTCTTGCCCACACGCCACGGCTTTGGCTGTTACTACGGCATCCCCTACAGCGAGGACATGACCCCGCGGCCCGGACAAGACTGGCCCCCCCTGCCGCTCATGCGCGGCGAGCAAGTCATCGAGGCGCCTGTGAACATGCCCACCGTCACCAAGCGCTACACTGAAGAAGCCATTGGGTTCATGGAGCGCAATGCCGACCGCCCATTCTTCCTCTACATGCCCCAGGCGTACCCCGGCAGCGTGCGCATCCCGGAGGTCGGCGAGGACTTCGCCGGCAAGTCGGGCAATGCCGAGTACGGCGACTCTGTGGAGGAGCTCGACTGGTCGGCAGGCGAAGTCCTCGCCGCCCTCCAGCGCCTGGGGCTGCAGCAGCAGACCCTCGTGGTCTTCACCTCGGACAACGGCAGCCCCAAAGGCCACGGGGGCAGCAACGCGCCCTTGCGCGGCTGGGGCTACAGCACCTGGGAAGGCGGCATGCGCGTGCCCTGCGTCATGCGCTGGCCCGGCACCATCCCCGCGGGCTCCACATGCAGCGAGCTTTGCACGACCATGGACCTGCTCCCAACCTTCGCCGCCCTCGCAGGCACCCACGCACCCACCGACCGCGTCATCGACGGCCGGGACATCCGCCCCTTGCTCACCGCCGAGCCCGGCGCTTCCTCGCCCTACGAGGCCTTCTTCTTCTACCACATGGAGCAGCTTCAGGCGGTGCGCAGCGGGCAGTGGAAACTGCATCTTGCCCGCGAGAGCAAGCGCGCCTTCCACGCCGAGGACGGCGGCCCCACCGAGGCCCTCCTCTTCGACCTCGTCGCCGACCCGGGGGAGACGCACAACCTCGCAGCCGAGCATCCGGACATCGTCCGGAAGCTAACCGAACTGGCCGACACCGCCCGCGACGACCTCGGCGACACCGACCGCCCCGGCAGAGGCCTCCGCCCCGCCGGTACCTACCCGAACCCTACACCGCGGGTGAGATCGGAAGAGCGTCGTGTAGGGAAAGAGTGTAGGATAGGGTGT
>CAZXDD010000200.1:0-12601 GCA_964639415.1 uncultured Armatimonadia bacterium | reverse complement strand
CGCCAGATCTACAAGTGCCCCTCGGGCCCGGGTAGCACGCTGACCCACTACTCCTTCAACTGGTACGCCATGTCGATCCCCAGCGGCTATACCGCGTCCGGGGCCTACACCATCGACTCGGCGCAGGACCCGTCCTCGGCAGTCATGCTCTTCGATGCCGGTGGCACTCTCACCGGCTGGGAGGACGAGGACGCCGCCGATGCGGACCCCACCAACGAGAGCCAGATCCAGGGCGGCGGCGACTCGCTGATCAGCCTGACCTTCCCGGGGCGGCACAATGGTGGGAACAACGTCTCGTTCATGGACGGCCATGCCAAGTTCTGGTCCGCGCCGCCCGCGGGCCAGGCGATAGTGGAGGCCCTCACGGCATACAGATAGGCTTTGGCCGACTGCCTGCGTCGGCTCGATGGCTCCCTGGCCCGAGGGCGCTGCTCCTCGGGCCATCCGGCTCCCCCGCGCTACCGGCGTCACCTACAGAGGGCCGGTGTCGCCAATCAAGACGGGCGCATCGAGCCGTGTTGCGCCTCTGCCTCGCGCAGGACGGCCGGCGACCGCGGAGGTCCCTGGACCGCCTTGCCGGAACCTCTCCCACCGACCATTGTGTTAGTCCTCAAGTGAGCCTCGCTGTCCGTGTACGCGGACGGCCATCTCGCTTTGCCCGAGGTGATGTGCATGCAGCAGCGTCGTCTCCTGTTCAGCGCGATCGGGATTATCATCCTGTTTGTGGCCCTTGCCGCCCTCAACTCGGTCTCCAACCGCCCCAAGCCGCCGCCGGACGTGGAGCTGCAGGGGCGCCTGGCGCCGCCGCCACCGGAGCCTAAGGTTCAGACCAAGAGCGAGGACGGCAAGGCCGAGGAACCGAAGGCCGCTGAGCCGACCAAGGACGAGAAGACTGAGAAGACGGATACCCCCGAAGGGAGCATCTCAATGACCGAGGACGAGAAGACGCTGGTCGCCGACGCCAAGGGTTCTGTGGTGAAGATCGAGACCGCCAAGGGCGACATCTACCTGGACCTGTACGACGACAAGACGCCGGTGACCGTGGGCAGCTTCCTCGATCTGGTGGGCAGCGGGTATTACGATGGGCTGAAGTTCCACCGCGTCATTGCCGACTTCATGATCCAGGGCGGCTGCCCCCAGGGCACCGGCACCGGAGGCCCCGGGTTCACCATCCCCGACGAGGCGGACAAGGGCCTCAAGCACGCACGCGGGACCCTGGCGATGGCCAAGACGCAGGCTCCCAATACCGGTGGCAGTCAGTTCTACATCTGTCACTCGCCCCAGTCACACCTGGACGGGGTTCACACCGTCTTTGGCGAGTGCATCAAGGGCATGGATGTCGTTGATTCCATCGCCCAGGGCGACAAGATGAACGAGGTCGTGATCCTCAAGAAGTCCGACTCCGCCGAGAGCATCATTGAGAAGGCCAAGAAGGCCCGGATTTCGGAGTGAGGAGCACAGGCATGAGGCTTCCCGTGGCATTGCTCCTGTCGGCCGCAGCGGCCCTCCTCGCCGCCGGCGTCGCGCTTGCCGACGACGAGGCGGCGCTCCCGGCGGAGACGGCGGGCTCGGTGGTCAAGCTCGAGACGGAGCGGGGCGAGATCACCCTCGAGCTGTTCGACGACAAGACGCCCATCACCGCCGGGAGTTTCCTGGACCTGGTGCAAAGCGGGTTCTACGACGGCGTGTGCTTCCATCGCGTGATCGCCGACTTCATGATCCAGGGCGGCGACCCCGACGGCGATGGCCGGGGCGGGCCGGGCTTCACCATCCCCGACGAGGCCGACAGGGGCCTCAAGCACCTGCGCGGGAGCCTCTCGATGGCCAAGACGGCCGCTCCCGACAGTGGGGGGAGCCAGTTCTTCATCTGCCACTCGCCTCAGGAGCATCTGGACGGAATCCACACCGTGTTCGGCCGCTGCGTCCAGGGCATGGAAGTCGTCGATGCCGTCCGCAAGGGCGACAGGGTGCTGAAGGCCACGGCCGTCAAGCTCTCCGAGCACGCCGAGGCCGCCCTCGAGGCCGCCCAGAAGGGCCGGGTGTGGCTGTGGAAGCCGGATATCAAGGACGCCTCACGCGGCACACTGGTCAAGCTCCAGACCGCGCGGGGCGATATCGTCGTGCGCCTGTTCGACGAGACCGTCCCCATCGCCTCAGGCAACTTCATGGGGCTGGTGGAGGAGGGCTTCTACGATGGGCTGAGCTTCCACCGAGTCGAGCCGGATTTCATGATCCAGGGCGGCTGCCCGCAGGGCGACGGCCGAGGCTCGCCGGGCTACACGATCCCCGATGAGTTCGACACCCACCTGCGCCACTATCGGGGTACCCTGGCCATGGCCCGCACGCCTCGGCCCAACTCCGGGGGTAGCCAGTTCTACATCTGCCACTGCCCCCAACCGCACCTGGACTTCGAGTACACGGTGTTCGGCTGCTGCGTGGAGGGGATGGATGTGGTCGACGAGATCGTACCGGGTGACCGCATCCTCCGGGCCACCGTGACGCGGCGGTCCGAGGCCGCCGCGGAGGCGATGGCCGCTGCCCGCAAGGCCCGGATCGAGATGCCGTAAGGGCGATGGAGTGCCGCCGCACCGGAGACGGTGATCTCAGGCAGCCTGCCGGAAGCATCCCGGCAGGCTGCTTCGTCGCCGCGACCCCTCCGGGCGGACCATCGCCACCGCCGCCCATGGGTTGCTTCAGACTCCATCTGCATTTATACTTTGGTCTAGCTAGTACGGGCCAAAGCTACTCAGACATCGCCGGGCGGTGTGGGAGGTTCGTATAGCTTTGGGCTTTAATAGTTAGGGAAGCTTGGTCTCTGGCTGACCAGCACGGCACGGGGGTTCGCCTCCGGTCCGTGCCACGGCCGGGCGGCGCTCGCACACGGCGGGATCGCCGGCCAATGCCCTGGTCGCGGCTGGACGCGCGGCCGAGGTGTTTGCATCCGCATGGGAGTCTTATTCCGAGAGCGCCCGCTCCCGGCGAGAGCAGTTCGAGGAATCTCCCTTGATACAGCGAGCGCCTTGCCTATCTCGCTGGGCGAGATGGACGCTCAGGATCACGTGAGCCGGGCCGGCCGGACTTACCGACCGCACCTGCAGACAGACGCGCCGGCCTTTTCACGCCCCCCGGGCGTGGAGGATCTCGCACCCAGGGGCGCCGGGGATGTGTCGAGGTCGGCGGACACGGATATCCACTCATGATAGAGGATGAGGGCGAGTGAGAACCGCAAGCTCGGGGGGCGCGGGGCGAGTGCGGCTGCGTGCCGTGGTGCTGTTCGGCGCCTGCACGCTGATTGTCGGTGCCATCGGCGGCGCGAAGATCTGGGCCGCCCACACCTCCACGCAACCTCTGGCCCTGCAGCGTTCCCTGCCCCTGATCGTGGTGGGAGAGCTGCTGGCGTACTTCGCCGTGATGCTGTGGCACAGGCGGGTGGCGGTGCCGCTGCGCCTGGTACTCAGCGGCGTTGCGCTGGGTGTCGCCCTGCGCTTTGGCCAGGCCTGTCTGGCATCTCTCGTCGGACCTCCGCCGCAGTCCGAGGGTTTCTCCGCCGCCTTCACCCACTACTACGCCACCTTCTTCCCGGCCGTGTTGATGCAGATCGGTGTGACCGTGCTCTACCTGTGGCTGGTCAGGGGCGCCTTCGAACCCGCGCGCAAAACGCGCGCTGCGCGCCGCGGTCCCGAGCCGCGGCGGTCCCGAGCCGCCGGCGCCGAAGCGCCCGTCCTGGCGCCCCCCGCTCACGACGGCTCCCGGGAGCGCCGCATGCAACTGATCGAGGCGCTGCGCAGGAGGGAGGCGGAACAGGAGGCCCGGAGACTGGAACAGGAGGGCGAAGCCGAAGACCTGCAGGTGCCACAGCAGGCTCCGGCGGCGGAGACGGCACAGTTTGGCCCAGACGCTGCTGCTCACGAGCCCGGGCCTGAGCCGCCACACGAGACCGCTCCCCAACCTCAGCCCGCCGGCGAGCCCGAACCCCAGCACGAGCCACAGCCCGCCTCGGAGCCGGAACACGAGCCTGAGCACCCTTCTGGCGCGGAGAGCGAACCTGAGCCGGGGCCCGATGCGGAGCCGGAGTCCCGACCGGGTGGTTTTGATGTGGATGAGCGCCTCAGGCGCCAGTTGGAGGAGGCCCGCGCCCACGCCTCAGCCGCCTCGGTGCTGCGGGTGCTGCGTGCCGCGGATGACGAGATTCCGCAGGACGGCGAGGACGAGCTCCCCCTCCTGGCCGCTCTGGGCCTCTCCGAGCCGAGGCCGATCCCGGCCGAGCCTGTCCGGCCCACCGGTGAGCCGGAGCCGGACGCGGAGCCGCCCTCCGCTCCTGAGCCGACAGAGGAGGAGCAACGAGTCGAGGGTCCCGGGCAGGCGGAGGAGGCGGCCGGCCACGAGCCGGTTTCGGCCCCGGAGGAGCCGGAGCTCTCCGGCCCCGACGCCCCGGCCCCGGCGCCGCCGGGCGCGGCCGTCGCCGGTTTTGACCTGCTTGCCGCGGCCTTCGGAACCGCGACCCAGAGCATCGGGCTGCCGCACTCGCGAACGACGCGGATCCCGGGCGACCGCACGCTCGCCCTGGCCGCCACGGCTCCCCTCGACCCAACCTGTGACTTCGCGGTCGTGGAGGAGCTCCTCGGTTGCGGCTCGGAGGTGTGTGCGCTGTCCGTGGGCGGGGATCTTGGCCGCATCCTGCTGCGCTGCTCCGGAGGCTGCGTGGGTCTTGCGCCGCTGCTTCGCGGCCGGCGGGGGCTCTGCCTGGGGGCCTACATCGCCGGGAAGGCGAACCTCGGCGCCGCGGATGCCGCGTTGTCCGAGCTGCAGGCCTCCGCGCTGCGCCTGGAGCTCCCCCACTGGCCGGTGTTCCGGCCTGTCGATGCTCCGCCCGCCTATCCCGACGAAGACCTGCATGGGCGCGTCGGCCCCCTCCTGGAGTGGGTCCCCGAGGTGGCCGGTCTGCAGCCGACGGCGGTCTCCGCCGGCGGGGTACAGGTGGTCTTGCTTTGCGATGACATCGCCGGCTCGCCGCCCCTGGCCTCCGTGGTGGCCCACGGGTTCCGCGCCGCCGACGAGCTGTGCCGCCTTCTGGCGCAGGATAGGTGCGAGGCGGCGGTGTGGAGCACCGAGGAGGGAGCCCTCGCCGGAGGGCGCATCCAATTGCAGGGGCAACACGTGATCGTCGCTCTCATGCGAACCGGAGCCGGAGCCGGCGTCTCGGCCGGCATCCAACTCAGCCAGATTCTCAATGCTCTGAACCGTCTCAGTCCGGGGGCTCTGTAGACGCCCTGCTCTCAACAGCGGTGATCCCAATGGTCGCCAGACCATCACAATCGGACACAGTCGCCGTGGCGCTGCTCTCCGTGGCGCTCCTGAGCCTGATGGTGGTTCTGCGCTCGGCCCAGCCGGGACTGCTCACCGTCTCACCGCTGCCCACGGTGGCCGGCATTGGGGTCGTGTATGTCCTGGCCGCGGTACTGCTGGTCCGCCGGCCGGCCGCCATGGCTCTTGCATTCGGCCTGATGGTGGCCGCCCATCTGCTCTACGGCTTGATAACCGGCCTTCTGTTCGCCACCCTGGACGACGGGATTCAGCCCGGTCCCACACCGCCACTGGGCCTGGCGTGGCTGGGGCTCTTCTCTTACCCTCCGGCCACGGCCCTCCAGGCCGCCCTGGCCCTCACCCTCGCCGCCGTCGTCATGCGCCCGGAGCCGCGACATGCCGACTTGGCCCGGGCCCTGCGCGAGGCCGGGGTCGAGACGTCCGGCTCCCCTCTAGAGCTGCTGCGGGCGGTTCTGTCCGCCACCCAGTCCGTCACCGGCGATGAGGCCGCCGAGCTCCTGGCGACCGCCGCCCGTCGCGTCCTGTCCCCCGGGGCCCCGCAATCGTGCGGGCCCATCACCCTCCAGCCGGCCCGGGACGCCGCTGGGCCCGCGGTCGGCTCCGCCACCGCCCCGGGCACCCACGCCCCCGATGCTGTGGCGGCTCAGCCGTCTCGCGCTCCGGAGGCTCCGCCGGAACCCCGGGTGCAGCCGCCACCGGCCGCCGATGCCGCCGATGCTCAGGCAGCGGGCGATGGTGAGATAGCGGGAGAGCGACGGGGAGATGAGGCGTGATGGGACGGATCACCACGTGGTTGCGGCGCGTGTGGAAGCGGCTGAGATCGCGCCTGGCGGCCGCCACCGCCCCCGGCAGGTTCCTGTGCGATTCCTGCCGCTACGACTATCGCGGAGTGTGCAAGCGCCCGGAGCGTCCGAACGCCACGAAGTGCGATGATTACGAGCGGCGCTAGGCCGTGCGGCCCGTGCAGGGGTATGCCCGCGGGCGTGGGTCCAACGTTGCGGCCGAGAACACCGGCTGCGCCGGGAATGTCATTCCGAGAGCGTTCGCTCCGGGCAAGAGCAGCTCGAGCGATCTCCCGGCATTCAGCGAGGTTCTTCGCTCTCTCGCTGCGCGAGAGGGACGCTCAGAATGACAGGAACCGGGCCGGCCGGGCTTGTCGGCCGCGTTTCTAGAACGCCGCCGCCAGCGTCACCACTACCATCACGGCGGCGATGATCGTCTTGCCCATGACGCCGGCCAGCCGTCCCAGCACCGCCCCCAGCCCCGCCCGGTGCGCCTCCTCCTTCGGCCGCCCCTGACGCAACTCGTACCAGTACCCCCCCACGAAGCCGCCCGTCACACCGCCGACGATCGGCGCCAGGACGGCCCCCAGCAGGCCCAGCGGCGGACCCAGCACGGCCCCGAGGGCGAAGGCCCCGACCAGCCCACCCACCAGGGCCCACAGCATCCCCTTCGGGGAGCCACCGAGCTTCTTCACGCCCGCCGCACTCACCAGGTTGTCGCTGACCTCGGCGATGACCGACAGCGCCAGCAATAGGACCAGGATCGGCCATGTGGGCGCCTCCCAGTGGCGCACGGCCGAGTAGACCACGGCGGCGGCGACGATGATGAAGGTCCCGGGGATTCCGAGCAGAGTGGACAGGGCGCCGGCAAGCAGCACCAGGACGAAGACCCCGGTTCCCAGGTAGCCCAGGATCGTCAGTGCGATATCCAACTGGCCACACTCCTCGCGGGGGGAGGTCCGCGCGCCGGCGACAGGCTTGGGCGCGTGCGGCGCTCGGGGCGCCCGGGGTGGGCGCCCGTCCATAGTACGGATCGGCCGGGGATGAGGTTGCGTCGCACCATGGCGGCCGGGCCGCGGCCGGAGGCCGGCGCTCGTGGCCGGAGCCTACCGTCTCGGAGGCGCCCGTGGCCCGGAGGGCCGCATTCGCCGGGGAAGGCGGTGCCGGGGCGTCCGCTCTCGGCAAGAGCAGCTCGAGGAATCTCCCGCGATGTAGCGAGATCCTTCGCTGTCTCGCTGCGCGAGACTGACGCTCAGGATGACAGCTTCACGGCGGAACCGTCTTTTCGGCGGCGCCGCTAGAACAGCCGCCGGGCCCCGGCCCAGCGCGAGGCGTAGTAGCTGGAATCCAGGTCCGAGATCTTCACCCCGCTGCGGCTGTTGCTGGCGTGGATGAACTTGCCCTGGCCGATGTAGATGCCCACATGGGAGATGCCGTGCTTGTAGGTGTTGCGGAACACCACCAGGTCGCCCTGCTGCAGGACGTCGCGGTCCACCGGTCGGCCGCACTGGGTGTACTGCCCACCACTGGTACGGGGGATCTTGAGCCCAAACTGACCGTACACGTAATGGGTGAAGCCCGAGCAGTCAAACACGTTGGGGCCCTGCGAGCCCCGGGAGTACGGCTTGCCCAGATGCGTCATGGCCTCCCGGACCACTCGAGCGCCACTGCCCGAGCCGATCACGGCGACGGAGGTCTCCTTGGCTCCGGCTGTGCCCTGGCGGCGCTCCTCACGGGTCTCGATCAGATGTCCGGCCACCCAGCCCATCTTGCCGTCGCCCGTGGCCACCTTGTACCAATTGGAGTCCTGGTCGATGATAACCAGTTCAGTGCCGGCCTCGGCGCGCGTGACCACATTGGAGTCCGTATCGGCGGCGGCCCTCACGTTCACCACCGGCCGGCTGACCCAACCCACCTTGGCCTCGGTCTTCGTGCCATTGACCACCTTCGTCGCCTCGGGCTGCCCCGGAGGCTGGAAGTCCAGGACCCACCCGGCGATCCAGCCCTCCGTTCCGGACTCCGTCTTGACGTGACACCACTGGCCGTCGGTGGCGTCCACCAGGACCGGGGAGAACTTGGGCGCCTGCGACTTGACGTTCTCGTCCAGGCCCGGTCCGTAGCGAATGCAGGTGCCGTCCTCCGCCACCCACGCCTTGAAGGGCTCGAACATGCCCTTGTCGTCCTCGTCATCCGTGTCCGGGGAGGGGAAGTTCTCCGGCTCACGCTGTGGCGCTCCCGGCTCCGCCGCCACCGGGGCCTTCGCCCCGTGCCGCCGCACATACCAGCCCGCTACCCAGCCCGTGGCGCCGTGGTCCACCGTCACCTTGCACCAGCGGTCCTTCTCCCCCTGAATCCACAGGACGGTGCCCTCAGTCACCAGACCCTTGGACGCACTACTCTCGCTGGGCTCGCTGCGCAGGTTCACGCGCCGGGCGATGCAGTAGGCCTTGTCGCTCTCGCCGTCCCGACCCTGGCGCGCCAGCTCGCGGCCCTTGTTGAGATCTTTCTCCAGCAGGTCTCCGTGAATCCACCCGGTGGCGTCGGGTCCCTTGCACTTGGCCCACCCGCCCTGGGTCGCGACGACATGCACCTTCACTCCGCGGGTGAACTGCGACACCCGGGAGTAGCCCTCCGATGGCCCGCTGCGCACGTTGGCCACATTGGCCGAGACCCACGCCGGCCTGGCCTCCGACGACCCGCCGCCTGAGCTTGTCGCTGAGCTTGTGCCCGAACTCTTGCCTCCGGCGGCCAGCTTCTGCCCCGCCGAGACGTTGAACTCCAGCATGTCCGAGCGAACCCAGCCGTACTCACCCTTCAGCGACTTGATCTTGCGCCACTGCCCGTCGCTGGCCACCACGAAGACCTTCTCGCCCTGCCTGAGTAGCCGAACCACGGCCGCGTCCAGCTCCGGCGCCTTGCGGAAGTTCGCCGCCGAGACCTTGATCCATGCGGTCTTGACCGCCGACGAGCCCGCACTCGAAGCGCTCTTGCCCCCGGAGAGGCTTGCGGCTTGCGACGACGAGAAGGTCAGGTACTTCTCCATCACCCAACCCGTCTTGCCGCCGGACAGCGACACCTTGCACCAACGGCTGTCGGTGAAGGCCGTCACCGTCACTTTCGCCCCGCGGCTCACGCTCGCAACACGGTCGGACTCCGTGGTCGGCCGCTGCCGGACGATCAGTGCCTCCGGCAGGACCCACGCCGATCTCGCCGCCAGTACAGACCCGCAGGAGACCACCGTAACCAGCACAACCATCACTGCTATCTTAGCATGCACGCTGCAGACACCTCGCCGCTTACGCATCCTGCGCATTATAGAATCGGGGGGTGAAGCGGTCAACGTTGGCGCCCGCCGAAACGGGCTTTGCTGCGATCATCGATCCTGGACAGTCTATAATGCCGCGTAATGGTCCGGATTGACTTCGGGACAGACATCCCTCTCGCGGCCTCGGGCCGCGCCCCACCGCTCACCCGCCCCACTCTCCTGCAGCCTGCTTGCCGCCGCGCCGCCGAACTGCCGGCGGGCGGCACCCTCACAAGCCACAATCCACTTGGACTTCAGACGGTTCAGGAGCCGAGACGGTTCACCGCCCCTGCCGCGCAGGCCCTGGGATGCGTGGGTACCCGGCGCCGCCCACCTCTTCCCGGGGGCAAATCGGAGGGCCGCGGGCGGCGCGGGGAGCGCGGCCGGCCCGACTCATGTCATTCTGAGCGCCGGTCTCGCGCAGCGAAACAGCGAGGAGACTCTTTCTGTGGAGGGGGATGGTGAGAGCGGCCCTCTCCGGAACTGGACGCTGCCGGGGTGACACTCCCCGGCGAAGGCGGGCTTCTGGGCAGGACCTCTACGCTTCCGTGGTGATTCTCAAGCCATCGTAGGCGACCTGCAGCCTGGAACCGGCGGTCGCTTCCGTCCAGCGGTCGTGGATGGGCACGAAGTGCTGGCTCAGGTGGGTTGCGTAACACAGGGCCTGCGGGGCCAGGATCCCCGCGGTGGTGAGCTCGGCCACCAGTCTTTGGGCCTCCGTCCAGTTGAGGTGGTGGGTCAGGCAGTCCGGGTGCTCGCCCGGGGCCAGTGGGCCGAAGGTGGCCTCAATGACAAGCACACCGGGCTGAACGGCCCGCGCCAGCTCCCACCACTGCGGGGCCGGCCATGCGGTATCGGTGGCGTAAAGCAGCGAGCCCGCGGCCGAGGACAAGCCGTAGTTGAGGGCCACCTGATTGTCCGTGTCGTGGTTGGCGGGCAGGGCGACTACCCGCATGCCGCCCGCTTCGAACACATCGCCCGGAGCCACCTCCTCGAGTGCGACGGCGTCGCCGTGGGCGCCCAACTCGGCACAGGCCGCGGAGTTGCCGTACACGCGTAAAGGCCGCTCTCGATCCGCGGCCCGGGCCAGCGTGGCGATCGCGTCAGAGTCCAGATGGTCGCTGTGGGCATGGGTCAGGAGCAGGGCCTCCACCCGGCCGCCCGAGACGTCCAGCTCGGCCAGGCGCCACGCCACCGTGGGTCCGCAGTCCAACAGCAGCCTCCCATTCACCAGGGCCGAGGCGTATGTACGCACATTCAGGCCCCCTATCTCCCGAGCCTCACGGCAATTGGGGCAACCACAACTCATCGCCGCCGGGTAATCCGCGGCACCGCTACCGACGAACAGAAGCTCCATGGATGCCTCCTGATGCTGTCTCGCGCGCGGTCTTCCCGGCCCCGTCGCCGCCAGGGGGAGCGCGGAAACCGACGACGGACGCTTCGGTACTCCGAAGCGTCCGTCATGTCTGCCCGCATCTGCCGTCTGATTGCTCGGCGGCGCACCGGCCGTCCTGAACCCATGGCCGAACACGCCGGTTCGACGGGTCGCGCATCGCGGCAGGGCTGCGAACCGCTTTCCGGCCGGACCTCTAGACCTTGACCTCCGAACCCTTGACGCCGGACTTGTAGATCCCGTCCAGGACGCGCTGGGTCAGGATGGCCTGCTCGCCCGGCACCGGCGACGGGCCATTGCTCTCGATGGCGGCCACGAAGCGCTTGATCTCCTCGCTGTGCGAGGCGATACCGGCGTACGGGTTGATCTGCGGCGTGCAGTTGACCAGCATGCCGTCTTGCTCGCGCACCAGCGTGAGCGGGCTGCTCTGCATGCCACCGGCGGTGCCGGCGAAGAAGCAGTTGCCGGTGCCGGAGGGTGCGTTGATGGCCCAACTGGTCTCGAAGGAGATGGCGGCGCCGTTGGCAAAGCGCACGAACCCGGCGGCGAAGTCCTCGGGAACCGTATACTTCTTGGGATTATGCTTCATCAGGGAGGGCTTGTTCGCCAGCTCCAGCCAGGTGCCCGCCGAGACGGACACAGGCTCGGGATGGCCCATGATGTGCAGGCACAGGTCGAGGATGTGCACGGCCAGGTCGTAGCAGGGGCCACCGGCCGACATCTCCTTGACGATGAAGGCACCCCAGGCGGGCACACCACGGGGCCGCAGCAGGCTGGCGCGGGCCCAGTAGATGTCACCCAGGTAGCCGGCATCCACCCAGTCGCGCATGGCTAACGAGGTGTCCTGATAGCGCATGCTCTGAGCAACCATGAACAGCTTGCCGGCGTCGTGCCCCGCCTGGGTCATCTGCTCGGCCTCTTTACGGGACACCGCAATGGGCTTTTCGACGATGACATGGCAGCCCGCCGCAAACGCATCTATTACGGGCTTTTTATGGTAGCAATTCGGGGTACAGACATCGATGATGTCAAGAGCTGCATTCTCCAGCAGGTCCTTGTAGTCGGTGAACACCATCTCATCGGGCACTCCCGCCTTCTCCGCGGCGGCCCTTGCGGTGGCCTCATTGACATCGGCGATCGCCGCGATCTCGCAGTTGTCCAGAGCCTGCCAGCCCGGGAAGTGGGCGCCCTGCGCGATGCCGCCGGCACCGATGAACCCGACCTTCAGCTTCTTCTTGGCCATCCTTAGGTCCCTCCCAGTGATGTCTTGCGCACGAGCGCCGTGAGATCGGTCAGGCATGGCTCGTGTCTTGGGGTTGTCCGCGCGAGGCTCCCGTTGCCCCGGCGTCGCTCAGGCGGGGGGCTCGGGCGCGGGTGCGGCGAACTCGTCCTCCGGATCGAAGGGCGGGGTGCAGACGATCAGGCAACGCAGGTGCCCGATAGCACGGTGGCGGGTCCCCGGAGGGATGTAGACCACATGCCCGGGCACGACTGCATACCGCTGCTCATCCAGCTCGACTTCCCCCTCACCTTCCAGCACATAATACACCTCAGTGGTCCGGCGGTGGTAGTGCTTTTCCGCATTGCACAGGGTGGTGATATGCAGGCCGCTGGGGACCTCGTCGGCGGCGGTGAGCACACGAACGCTTTGCCCGCAGGGGCAGGGCACGGGCACCACGTCATCGGCGTGCCGGATGAGGGGCGTATCGCGCATGGGGCGCACTCCTCTGTCTGTGTCCACGGAGCAGTTCGCGCCTCGGGCGGCCGTCACCTCTTGTGCATCTAGAGGTCCGGCCG
>CAZXDD010000199.1:0-12607 GCA_964639415.1 uncultured Armatimonadia bacterium | reverse complement strand
CTCTGTAGCTCTATAGCACGAGGAGGCTATGCGAGGGTATCTTGATGGTCGTGGCCGAAGCCCGGGCGAGTGAGGCGCCCTCCGGTTGATCCCCCGGCAGATCTGAGCGCGACCATCGCAGGCCGCGAGTGCACAGGCACCCGCGGCCTGCGTCGTTTGGGCGCTCCTTTGTCCCGCCGTGCGGGCCGCCCAAGGGGTTATTCACGACGCGGGTCTTATGGTATATACTCGGCACCATCACCCGAGGCCGGACCACAGGACGCGAGCCGTCGCGCCGGAGCCATCGCTCACGCTGACCGCCGCACGAAGAAGCGAGGGAAGTTATGAAGGAAGCCAAGCAGATGGGATGGATGCTGCTGGGGGTCGTGGTGGGGTTTGCCATCGGCGGCTATGCGCTGCTGAAGATCTTCGAGGTCACCGGGACCAAGCTGGCGGAGAACCCCACACTCGCCATCCTGGTTGCCTTGCCCGTGCTTGGCGGCGGCCTGGTAGGCGGCGGCTACCTGGCCCAGTGGCTGGTCTATCGGTACGAGAAGGGCAAGCGCAAGAAGAGGCAGGAGGCCAAGGACGCCAAGCCCTTCGCCGGCGGGAAGAAGAAGAAAAAGAGGTAGGCACAGGGCTCTTGTGCCCTCAGCCCTGCGGTCCGCCGTGGCCGGCGGCAAGGCCGTGGGCCTCCTGGCCGCATCAGCTTCGCCGCTGCCATCCGGCCCCCGGGGGGCGATGTCGCCTGCGACGCCGGGCATCCTGCCGCCACTCACGACCCGGACCGTAGCGCGGGCGCGAAATGACAACGGCGCCGTCATCGCCCCGGACCTATGCCCCGCAGACCACCGGTCTGTCCCCCAGGGAGGTCAGGACCATGCCCCGACTCGCTACCTTGCCCCTCATCGTCCTCATCACGGCGGCCGGCGCAGTTGCCCGGCCGCTGCCGTTTGTCAACACAGGCTTCGAGGTTCGGGGCGAGGGCGCCGGCCTTCCGGCCGCGTGGGAGGCCAAGGTTGCCGAGGACGGGGCCGTCGCTCTGGACGGGGCCGTCTTCCACGAGGGCTCCAAGTCGCTGCGGTTCCGCCAGCTCTCGCCCACCAGCTACTCCTACGTGTTGCAGGCCATCCCCAATCACCGGCCCAATCAGCGCCTGCTGGCCACGGTGTGGGTCAAGTGTGAAAACGTGCGGGTGCGCGGCATCGGCCCCCGGCTGTTTTGCGGCTACGAGGGGGGGCTTTGCCACCACGCTCGCGGCCCCGTGCTGGACGAGGCGGGCAACTGCGACTGGCAGAAGCTATCTGTTCCGTTCAACACCCGGGACAAGCGGCACGTCCTGATCTACCTGTACCTGCACGAGGCCACCGGCACCGTGTGGTTCGACGATCTGCGGGTCGAGCCCGCACCGGCGGCGCTGACCGCGCCGGCCATGCCGTCGCCTCCCGCTGTCGACGGCATTTCCGATGATCCTCAGTGGGCGAAGTCCCCCGCTCACCCGATGGTCTCTACCGTGAGCGGCGAGCCCGCCCCCGACCGGCAGGTGCGGCTGGCCCACGATGCCGAGCATCTCTACATGCTAACCCGAGTGCCCGCACCGGAGCCCGGCGCGGCCGGGCGCCGAGGCCCCTGTGTGCAGCTCGTGGCCGATCCCGAGGCCCGGGGGTACCGAAGCCTGACCTTCAGCGTCGCCCCCGACGGGACGCAATGGACCTCCGCCGTCGGCGACGCCCCGGCGGACCTCCCCTGGGAAGCCGCCACCCGGACCGTGGATGGCGTTCAGACAGTGGAGATGGCCATTCCCGTGGCGGCCTGTGCTCCGTCCCTGCGGATGACCCGCATCTGGCGCCTCAACGTGGTCGATCGCAGGCCGGAGCAGGAGGATGCCGAGGTGGTCTTCACCGGCGAGGCCTCCCTGGAGCCCATCGCGCTGGCCGATGTGGAGCTCCCGGCGCTGGACCCGCTGCCTCTGCGGCGATCGGTGCTCAAGACGCGGCTGCAAAGCGTGATGAATGACTACAGGAGGCTCTCCGGCCGGCTGGACCTGGACATCGTCCCCGAGCAGTTCCCCGGTCGAGAGCGGGCCATCAGGGCCATGGAAGACCTGGGCGAGCACCTCGTCGAGGTCTCACGGGAGGCGGGAGACGCCGATCTGCGTGACGGTGACGGGTGGGAGAGGGCCCTGGCGGCCCTGGAAGGCCTGGAGGCCGAGCTGGCGGCGGCGAAGAGCTCCACCTGGGCCATCACCGGCTATACGGTGGCCTCCAGGCAGACCTCGCACCCCACGTGGGCGATCGCCGCGGAGACGCCCATGAAGAAGGTCCTGCAGGATGCCGGAGAGTGCGGCGCGGCGTTCTCCGACAAGGCCACGCTGTCAGCGGCCGGGGGTGAGGGCGAAGCGGTGCAGCTCGTGCTCGCGCCGCTGGTTGGGAGTCTCAGCGATGTGAGGATCGAGCTGCCCGACAGGCTGGACGGCCCCGGCGGCGGCATTCCCGGCTCGGCTCTGGAGCTCCATGAGGTCGGCTACGTGCGGTGTGAAAAGCCCGCCTACACCCGTCCGGCCCAGGTAGATTGGTGGCCGGACGCCCTCTTGCCATACTCACCGGTGAGTGTGCCACGCCGCCAGGTGCGGCCGCTGTGGCTCACGGTGTGGGTCCCTCAGGGGGCCGCGGCCGGGACGTACCGGGGCACGGTCCACTTCCGCCCCCGCCGCGAGCACGCCCTGTCTTTGGAACTCGAGCTGCGCGTGTACGACTTTTCCCTTCCCCCGCGCCCGGCCTGCCGGACCTCCTTCGGCCTCAGTTCAGGCCCCGTGGCCGAGTATTACCTGGGCAAAGGCGCAACGCTGCCTCCGGAGGCCTTCCGCGCCTTCTGCGGCGAGCTGCTGCGCCACCGGGTCTCGCCGTACCTCGCCTGCGAGTACAAGCCACAGGGGGAGGCATTGGCTGAGCCCCCCTTCGAGCCGTGGGAGAGCAATATCGAAAGCTGCATGGACCGCGGGCTGTCCAGCATGCTGCTCTCGATCATGCCCGCCACCCCGGACCACGGTCCGGACTACGACGAAGCGTACAAGGAGAGCTTCGCCGCCGAGCACAGGCCCCTTTACTCTCGGCTCAGACAGCGCGGCTGGCTGGACACGGCCTTCCTCTGCGCCTGGGACGAGCCCAATCCCAGTGCGTATCCGGGGGTCCTGGCCGGGCACCGGCTCATCAAGGACACCTGCCCCGATCTGCACATCCTCCAGACGGTGAACCAGGACCGGGAGCCCGAGGAACTGGTGGGCCGGGTGGACATCTGGTGCCCGATCACCTCGCTGTGGAATCCGGACTTCTACCACGCCCGGCAGGCCGCGGGCGAGGAGGTCTGGTGGTACGTGTGCTGCGGCCCGCACCCGCCGTATGCGACCTTCTTCATCGACGAGGACGCCATCGACCACCGGCTGCTGTTTTGGCAGACGTGGCAGCAGAAAGTGCAGGGCGTGCTGTCTTGGCAGACCACGTGGTGGGCGGGGAACATGACCGAGGGAGGAACGACGGCCCCCGCGGACCCCCGCAGGTGGGTGCAGCCCAGCTACGGGACGTTCAAGGTCAACGGCGACGGCCACCTGCTGTACCCGGGCGCGGACATGAGCCCTCTGGGCTCCCAGAGACTGGCCCTGATCCGCGACGGCCTGGAGGACTACGACTACCTATCCATCCTGCGCCAGAGAGTGCAGGAGGGCAAAGGGAGCGCGGAGGACAGGGCCGCCGCGGAGAAGCTCCTGCAGGTGGGCAGTGACATCTCCAAGGGGCTGACGGTCTACACCAAAGACCCGCAGGTACTGCAGCAGCGCCGGGACGCCATCGCGGAGATGGTAGAGAGGCTGAGGGGTTGATCGGAGGGCCGCTGGTGTGTATAATTCGCACATTAGTTCGAGGAGGCCGGAATGCCCAGGAGTGACCTGCCCTTCGGTAGTGAGTTCTCACCGCAACAGGTAGAGCTTCCTGCGCTGCTGCAGATGGGGAGCCGCCACGGCGGCAATTGGCAGGCCTTCGAGGCGGCCATCCGCGCTCAGTACTTCGAGGGGCACGACACCACAGACCGGAACAAGGCCAAGCTAGCCAACAACACACGTCTCAGCATGATCGCGTACGGTCTGATCGACAGAGACGCGCGCCTGACTGAGTTGGGTCAGGACCTCGATGCGGCCCGCCAGGACGATGCAATGCTGCACGCTCTGTTCGCCCGACACATCCTCCTCAATCTGCACGGCATGACTCTCATTCAGTGCGTGAGGGACATCCAGGCGGCGGGCGAACGGGTCACGCTGATCCGCTTGCGCGAGTGGCTGGACGCGCGAGGAGTCCATTTCCCACGAGGCGGCCGCCACCCGAGCACCATGCATCTGTGGCTCCGAATGGCCGGTGTCTTCGGCTCAGGGTGGACCGTGGACGAGGCCCGATTGGCACAGGTGGTCGGCACGACGGCCGACGCATTCGATGCGTTGGCGTCTCTCACGAAGGAGCAGGCCTACTACCTGCGAGCCCTTGCCAACGTTGGCGACGGTGGGCCCCACGCGGCCAACGAGATAGAGGCGCTTGCCTCCGCTACCTATGGTGCCAAGTTCAACGAGAAGAGCCTGCCGAAGGACGTGCTGTACCCGCTATGCGACGCAGGCTACATCACGCTCGAGCGCACCACGGGAGGACGCGGGGCCAAGTCTGCCCTCGTACGGCCAACGGACAAGGTGCGCGCGGAGCTTGTGGAGCCGCTGTTGCGCCAGATTGAGGCACAGGTAAATGCCGATCTGCGCCCCTACCTCCGCCAGCCACTGGCAGAGATCCTCACCAGACTAGATTCGAGCGACAGGCACGTGAAGGGGCTGGCGCTGGAAGCATTGGCCCTCAAACTGATGCGGCTCCTGGACATGGACTACGTGGCGACGAGGCTGCGAGGCGCTCAGACGGGCGGAGCCGAGGTCGATCTCGTGTTCGAGTCTTCACGTCTGGTGTTCTCGAGGTGGCAGGTACAGTGCAAGAATACGGCCAGGGTCAGTCTCGACGACGTAGCCAAGGAGGTCGGGCTGAAGCACCTACTGAAGAGCAACGTGATCGTGATCGTGTCCACCGGCAAGATCGGCGATGAGGCTCGTCGCTACGGAAACACAGTCATGCGTGAGTCGAACCTGTGCGTAGTCATGGTGGACGGCGATGACGTGCTCTCTGTCCGAGATAGGCCAGCCTCGATAGTCGACATCTTCTGCCGTGAAGCCCGCCGCGCGATGACGCTCAAGGCACTGAGACTCGAGGACGACAAATGAGCATCGGAACTGGGAGTCGGGTCAGCGTGTACCACCGGACACCACTGGGCGAAATCTGTCTCGGAGACTGTCTGGATGTGCTGGAGACGCGCGTCAGCGATCAGTCGGCCAACCTCATAGTGACTAGCCCTCCCTTCGGCTTGGTCCGCAAGAAGAGCTACGGGAACGCCGATGCCAACGAGTACCTGGACTGGTTCCGGCCATTCGCCGAGGCCTTCAGGAGGGTGCTGCGGGACGACGGCAGCCTCGTCATCGACATCGGTGGCTCTTGGGTGCCGAGCCAGCCGACCCGAAGCCTGTACCACTTCAAGCTGCTCATCATGCTGTGCGAGGAATACGACTTCCACCTCGCGCAGGAGTTCTACTGGTGGAATCCCTCCAAACTGCCCACACCTGCTGAGTGGGTCAACGTCAGGCGCATCCGCGTCAAGGACGCGGTCAACTCAGTCTGGTGGCTCTCGCCCAGCCCGTGGCCGAAGGCAAGCAACCGCCGGGTTCTCCAGCCCTATAGCGACAGCATGAGGAGCCTGCTGGAGAACGGATACAGGGCAAAGCTACGCCCTTCCGGGCACGACATCAGCCCGAACTTCGCCCGCAACAACAACGCAGCGATCCCCCCCAACCTGATCGCAGTCGCGAACACTGAGAGCAACTCGTACTATCTCCGCTACTGCAGCGAACGCGGCATCACGCCGCACCCTGCGCGGTTCCCATCTGACCTGCCCGAGTTCTTCGTGCGCATGCTCACTGACGACGGTGACCTCGTCGTGGACCCGTTCGCGGGAAGCTGTGTGACTGGTGAGGTGTGCGAAAGGTTGGGACGCCGATGGCTGTGCGCCGAGCTCGTCGAAGAGTACCTAGATGGCGCCATGGCTCGGTTCACACGGCCCCAGGAGCCGCAGTTGCCGATGGACGCGGGCGACCTGAAGGTCGTCGACGCCAACGACGAAGCCAACTACTACCGGGTGCCTCGGCCCGGAGTGCTCTGGAACGGGCGACCCACTGAAGCACTACCGCCAGACGGCGGGAGGTCTCGGCCGAGCAACCGGGGCATGCCTGAGGGTGGCGAAGAGGATGGCTGCGGGGGGGCCGCAGACGATGCATGAGGGCGCCCCGCCGGCACGGTGGCTCTCAATACTGTGTGCCTACGACCTGAATGGTGCTTGGCCAACGGCGAACGGCAAACGGCCGGCGGGCTGGAAAGCCCGCCCCACCAACGGCCGGCGTCATCTCGCGCCTCGCCTTGCCGTTCTCAGCCGTTCTCTGTGTTCTCCGTCGTTCTCTGTGTCTCTATGATGAGCCGTCCCCCGTTCTCCGTGGAACTCCGTGCTCTCCGTGTCTCCATGGTCTGACGTTTCCCCGCCTCTCCCCTACTCCGCCTTCCACCACTTGCCCTCCCAGGGCTTCAGCTCGACACGGAAGCGGGTGTACCCGTCCTCGGTTCGGGTCTGCTCAAGGCCCGCGAAGTCGCTTCGGCCGGGCAGCTTCACGGCCACCTCGGCGTCGGTGGCTATCCCCGCCCGCTCGCGGATCAGGATCATGCGCCCGTCGGTGGCGGGGTACACCCGCAAGTTGTGGGGCGCGAGGACCGGGCGCTGCACTCCGGCGGCCTGCAGCAGCGTCTCGTAGATCGGCACCAGAGCGTCGCGGGGTTCCTGCTCCGGGCTCATGCCCCATAGCGGCTCATGGGCCAGGCCGAGGGGAAAGCCGAAGGCGTGGATGGCGTTGCCGGCGTGCTCGGAGACCCGACCGATCGCTTCGCCGGCCGCGGTTCGCAGGAGGGCGCCCTCGTCGCCGAACGTCCCCGTGGGCGGGATCTTGCCGAAGTCCACCGTCAGTCGCTCCTCCCCGGTCTCACAGGTGAGCACCAGCTCCTGGGGGCCCTGGAGGGACACCTGCGCCTCGTAGTCCTCCATCCCCAGCCACGTGCCCAGGGGTTCGGGAAAGGCCGTCAGGGGCTGCAGGCGCGGACCGCGCTTGCCGATGCGGCCCAGGGCCAGCACGCGCCCCCCGGCGCTTTCCGGATCGCAAAGCCAGCGATCCAGCGCTTCCCAGACGTGCCCGGGGCTGTCGAGGGTCACCGAGGGCAGGATCACCAGCCGGTATGGGCTCAGATCGATCTTGAGGTCCTCGGGGCCATAGCACAGGTCACGGTCCATGACGATGTCGAACTCCACGTTGAGCTGGGTCAGGGCCTCGGCCACCGCCATGGCGTTCCCGTAGTCCAGGCCGCTCATGTTGCTGTGCGCCAGATTGGTATTGCGCACCAGCAGCACCTGTACCGGGCGGCGCAGGGAGAACTCCACGCCCTGCACGGCGGGCAGGAACTGGCCCATCCAGCGCAGTAGCGGGGTCTCGTGGGGCAAGGTGTCCCCGTGGGCTCCACTCATGTGGTTCCAGGTATAGGTCTGGGTCCAGGCCACGCCACCGCCGATCTCGTCAAACAGTGCGCCGCGGTAGTAGTTCAGAACCTCCTCGGGCTGCTCGGCGCTGCCGCCCTCCCCCTCTCCCGAGGCGATTCCCGCCGCGGGGCTGCCGGGAGACAGCGCGTACGGGCGATAGGACGAGACCACCTTGATGGCCTTGCGCACCGTGGCCCAGGCCGGTAGCTGCGACAGGTTCTGGCCCGAATCGTGGCACCCCACGCCGATCGCATCGAAAGGCAGATCGGCGCGGCGGTACAGGTGCAGGAAGTGCCAGCTATTGGTGAAGTCCTGGGCGTTGGAGTAGAACAGGAGCTGACGCGGCATGCCCTGGCGCACGATGGCGGCGAAGCGGCTGAGCATGCCAAACAGAAGCTCGTCCTCACGCATCTCGTAGAAATCGATCCACAGCGGGTCCTCGGGGGTGAACTGGTTGTACGACTTGAAGCTGGGAAGCTCGATGGACCTGTCCTCCGGGCTGAGGAACCGCGGCCACAGCGGGAGCGGGAGGTCCTCGAGGCTTTCGACCTTCGCGAAGGGGTGCTCGTCGGGCTCGAAACCCGGCACGAGCACGGTCTCCTCGTCCGCATCGGGCCAGAGCTCGGGCTTCAGATCGCGGCGCCGGTAGCCCGATCGGTCGGCATAGTCATAGCCCCGGGGCGTCTGCTCCCGGAAGGCCTCCACCGTCCCGTACTTGCGCGTCAGAAACTCGGCGAATAGCTGCCTTTGGTGGGGGTTATCCAGATCGTGCTCCAGGACGATGTCCTCCTCGCCGATCATCATCCCCAGCACGTTCTCGCACTCGGAGTACCGGTGCATGATGCGCCGCATCGCCAGAGCCTGGGCCTTGGCGACCTCGGGGTAGAGATGGTAGCGAGAGCGATAGGGAGGCAGGACGACCTCGGGGTGCGCGCTCCAGAAGAAATCGCCCTCGAACGCGATGTAGCGGCCGTGGGCGTAGGCGCGGCGGACGAAATGGTCCAGCACGTCGACGGCGCGGTCGAAGTGCGGGAGATTGCTGCCCGCGGGCTGCTCCTGCAGCAGGGCCCATTCGCCCTGCGCGGTGAGCAGGTCGCCCCAGCCCAGGAAGCGGATGTAGAGATTGACGTCGGCGGCGGCCATCAGATCCAGGTCGCGCTCGTAGCGGTCGAAGTCCCAGCCCAGCAGGCCGAGACCCTTCTGGCCATAGATGGTGAAAAACAGGTGGCGCACCTGCCCGGCGCCGTCGATGAGCTGGCCGGTGGCCTCGTCGATACGACACATGTCCGCGAACTGCGCCGCCCACCGCGGGTCCTCGGGAGCCTGGGTGATCTGCAGCCCGGGCACGCGCCGGTCGGCCTCCCACAGCGCCTGCAGCGCGTCGTTATGAGCGGCCATCCTGGCCTGAAGCTGCTCGCGGGGCAGGAGAGCGAAAGCGTGCTGCCAGAAGGCCTTGCCTTCGCCCCGGTAGCCGCTCAGGGCCCGGGCAGGCCCCCAGTCGCCCTCGGCCCGGGGGTTGCTGAGCCAGTCCTCGCCGGGCCCGCTGCAGGCCTCCCAGATACCCGAGCTCACCAGATCGTCCACCTGGCCATCCCCATACTCCACGCGCATCTGCAGATACAACGCGGGCCGCCAGTCGGAGGCGACCTTCGCCGCCACGAAGACGGCTCCGGGCTTGAGCCGGTCGGTGACATCCACAAACACCGGCGCCCCCTGGTGGCTGTCCTGGCCCTCGCAGGCGATCCTGCCATCCAGGTACACCCGGGCGGTCTGCTGTGGCGAGAGGCAGAGCACCGCCCGCTTGACGGCCCCCTCGATGCCCCAGGTGGTACGGAAGAAGACGGTGTGATTCCCCTCCGGACCGCCGATGCGCGTGGCGGCATCGGGGATGAAGGGCGAGGGCTCCGAGGGCGGGTACCAGGTGGGCTCGTCAGGGGGCTGCGTGCAGGCGGGCGAGGCGAGAACCAGGGCCAGGGCGATGGCGGGGCACAGGCGGCGCATGGCAAGGCCCTCCCGAGGAGGCATTCGTGAAGCCTACTTCAGGGAGGTTCCCTCTGAGGGGGGCGCGGTCCTGCCCCGGGGCGAAGTCCGACGGCCTCCCGCGGTCTTCGCGGTCGTGCCGCGGATGAGCGAGAGAGGGAAGCCTGCAGGGGGCTGAGCCCACCTTGGCCGCGCGGTTGCCAACCGGCCGGCGGCACGAAGTCGTCTCCGGCCGTGCTGTGCGTCTCTGTGTTGAGCCGCTCGCCGTTTCGCCTTCGCCGTTCCCCGTGGAACTCCGTGCTCTCTGTGTCTCCGTGGTCTGGCGTTTCCCGGTCGTTCTTGGCCGTTCTCCGCCGTTCCCCCAGTCTCTACGGCCAGAACGCGTAGGTATTGACCCGCGTTATCAGCGAGTACGTCGTCCACATCGACCCGGTGATCACATCTCCCAGGATCAGGCCGAAGGCGATGGGCGCCAGGGCCCTGACCCCGCTGATCCCACCGTACCTGGAGACCAGGCTCTTGGTCACCCACGCGATGAGCATCGGCGTCCACATGTGGGACATGTACCAGGTCGTGCTGATGGCGAAGCCCGCCGGGTGGATCGGCCACCAGACCCACGTGGTGCGCACGATCATCAGACCGAAGTAGATCACGAAGCCCACCAGGATGGCGATGGTGCGCCCCCAACTGAACCCCGCCGGCTGGTTGGTCCAACCCCCAAGCTGGTTCCAGGCTTCCTGACACGACCACGGCATCCACTTGTTCCAGTCGGCACCGATACCGTGCTGGTAACCCAGGTACAGGTACCAGAAGTACGCCGCCACCGTGCTGAGGGGCACAAACACCATGGTCGCGATCAGGAGCTTCTTGCTGTCGGCCCCCAGACGCTCGGAGAGATAGATGCCCTCGAACATGTGGGGATAAGGGATATTGCGGATGCCCCGGGTGAAGCCGAAGAACAGGGACAGGGAGGTGAGATTCTGGCGGCCCAGGATGCGCTCGCCCAGCATATTGCCCTGCATCACCGTGGGGCCCAGGCGCTCCAGCTCGTGGGTGGGCAGGCCCATCTCCGCCCGGATCCGGCCTACGATCATGGTCATGATGTAATACTGGACGAAGAAGGCCACCGAGACCCAGGTGGCCATCTTGATCGAGATGCCCACGGCCACCACGTAGATCAGACCCACCGCGAAGATGATGAAGGCCGTTTGGTAGCGTAGGGGCTCCTTCTCATCCATCTTCGGATCGCCGGCGCCGATGATCCGCCGGCCCACCGCCTTGAAGTACGGCCGCGCCGCCCAGAGCGCGAAGCCCAGGATCGCCAGATAGCCGCCGAACGACTGCTCCTTCATGAACGGGAACTCGCGCACATTGGTCCAGCCCGCCCAGGACACCCCGATGGCCTCGGCCTTCCAGAAGATGTGGAACAGCCACAGCGACAGGCTCAGCTCCTGGGGCAAGAGCAGGCCCAGGCCGGTGATGAAGGGATAGGCGCAGGCGTACAGGCGTCCCACGGCGTTCCAGGGCCGGCCGACGAAGAACTTGTTGAGGTTCAGCGCCTCGGACTGATCGATCTTCACCGGGATCTCGGGAAGACCGGGGTAGAACACGTGCAGGCCGTTGACGATATTGATCAAGGCCGCCGCGCCGAAGGCGATCCAGAAGGCCGTGTGCTTCACACTCACGGGCTTGTTCTGACTGACCTCGAAGGGAAGCTGCACGATGGGGAAGCTCATGCGCTCGCGCTCCACCCATCTTTGGCGGAAGAGCACGGCCAGGCCCGCCGGAGCCCCCCACAGGAAGGTGAAAAACAGCCACCAGCGCACCATCACCGGCGCCCAGACCCTGTAATTGTCCGGGTCGAAGATGGAGCTGTCCCCGGTCCACAGCCGCTCCAGGGCCCGCATGTCGCTGACCGTCATGCTCTGGGGCACGAACTTGCCAAACAGGTCTTCCCAGCCGTTCTCGGGGCTGGCGAAGTACGCGTAGCCGTGGAGGGTGGCGAAGTTCGTCTTCAGCGTATCGATGCCGCTGGCACAGGTGGAGACACTGATGAGGATGAAGAACGACAGCAGCTCGGCGGGCGAGAAGGCGACCCTCGGCGCCCAGCGCAGGAGCACCTGGTTGATGAGCCGGAACACCACGAGCATGAAGACGCAGTTCCAAAACAGCGAGACGACCGTAGAGTCCTCGATGCTGCGGCGGTGCAGGTCCGCCATGAAATAGGCGTTCAGGGGCGCCACGACAGCGGAGATCAGGATGATTCTGAGCGTCACGCCACGGCGCCGATAGTCGTCAGGGATATCCGGCTGGGTCAGGGTCTGTTGCATGTGTCGCTATCTCACATAGGCATGACAGGAGGTCGAGACGGTTCGGGCCAATCCAACCGGGCTATTGTGGGGCCTGGAGAGGGACTTGTCAACCACGAACGCCGCCGGGGGTGCCGCCGGGCACGGCAGCGGCGGCCGGCCGCCCCAGGGCCGAACGAAGCAGGGGGGCCGGGCGCGTGAGAGCCTGTCGGCTGAGCCAATCGGGCGCACAGAGATGCGGCCGGGGACCCCGCCGGCGCCGAGGATGTCACTCCGAGAGCAGCTCGGTCGCATTCCCCTATAATGGAATCCGCTCAAACGGCGAGAATTATACCCCCCCCCGAAGAAAAAAAAGCAGCGGTGAGCACAGGGCCCCCGGGCCGACGACGCCCCGGGCCGGAAGGCTCAAGCCATGGTGGAGGCCGAGCCGGCCTTTGGTCGTGCCGGCCCTCTTTGGTGGTTCCCGGGGCTCGGGCAGGTCACCCACGGCGGAACGGCGCCTTCCCACCGGCACCACGCACCGCAGGACCTTGGGTGCCCGGCGACGAAAGGCCCGTGGGTCCCGGCATGCCGGGCACCGGCGGCACACCCCGCGGCCCGACGGCAGATGCAAGACGCCCCAACACAGCGAATCGCAG
>CAZXDD010000198.1:0-12621 GCA_964639415.1 uncultured Armatimonadia bacterium | reverse complement strand
AGATCTACACCCTATCCTACACTCTTTCCCTACACGACGCTCTCCGATCTCCTTGGCGCGCAGCTCCTTGGACGAGATCCCCAGAATCTCACTGGCCTGGCGCGCGCTGCCTGAGGTGGCCTCCAGTGCTCGGCCGATGTGCTCCTTCTCTATCTCCGCGAGCGTCCGGAGATCCTCGGCGCCGTGGCCGCATCGATCTGCATCGGCATGGCGTGTATTGAGGCGTACGTGCTGCCCCCGCACCTTGGACCCATGGGCCAGAAGAGCGCAGCGCTGTACGACGTTGTTCAGCTCCCGCAGGTTGCCGGGCCAATCGTGGCTCTGCAGCCGCTCCATGGCGTCGGTCTCGAACTCCTTGGGGCCGCTACCGGTCTCCCTGCGCATGCTCTCGAGGAAATGCTGGGCAAACAGGGGGATGTCCCCGGTGCGCTCGCGCAGGGGCGGCAGGGTCAGAGGGACAACGGCCACGCGGTAGTAGAGGTCCTCGCGGAAGCGCTCCTCGCCGATGGCCGTCAGCAGATCGCGATTGGTGGCCGCCAGGACGCGCACGTCCACATCGATGGGCTTGATCCCCCCCAGTCGCGTGACCTGCCGATCCTGCAGGAAGCGCAGGAGCTTCACCTGCGCCGTGGGGCTGAGCTCGCCCACCTCATCCAGCAGCAACGTGCCGCCGTCGGCCATCTCGCAGAGGCCCTTCTTGGCCGCGCTGGCGGATGTGAAGGCCCCCTTCTCGTGCCCGAACAGCTCGCTCTCCAACAGGGTGTCGGGGATGGCGCCGCAGTTGACGGCCACGAAGGGCCCCTCGCGGCGGTCGCTCATGTAGTGGATGGCCCGGGCCAGGTACTCCTTGCCTGTTCCGGTCTCGCCCTCGATGAGAACCGAGGCCCGGCTGGCCGCCACTCTGGCGGCGGTGATGTAGCAGTCCCGGGTGGACGGATCCCGGCTCAGCACATTGCTGAACCCGAAGCGTTTGGCCAGTGCATCCCACAGAAAGCCCCAGTCCTCGCCGCTTCCCCCGCCCGCCACCACTCGGCGGCTGATCCTCAGCAACTCCGCCGGCTCAACGGGCTTGCACAGGTAATCCGTCGCCGCGCTGCCCAGTGCCTCAATGGCGCTTTGCATGGTTGGGTAGCCGGTGATGACCACCGCGGGCCCCGTGAACCCTCCGTCGCGGAGGTCCTTGAGCAGGTCAATGCCGTCACCGTCCGGAAGCCGCTGATCCAGGACGACCAGATCAAAGGCATGCTCCCGGGCGATGGTGGGGACGTCCACTCCCGACGCGGCCTCCATCACGCTCCAGCCATCCTGTGTCAGCGTCTGTGCGGCGATCACTCTCAGAGCATCATCATCGTCAACGACCAGGGCCCGGCAGCCTTCTCGCATGGCTTGCTCCCCCAGGGTTGCGCCCGACAGCGACTGCTTCTCCTGCTCCGCTTGCCGCTCGGCGCGGCGAAGCGTGCCCCTTGCGCAGTCGGTGCCCGACATGCGAAACAGATAGGTGCGGTCCAACCGTGGACAGGAAGACCTCGCGGACCTTGGGAGCATCGTGCGCTGCTGCGTGTGGTGCTGGTCCCGTGCGGGCGGAGACATGTCCGCGCCCGGCGCGTCGGGGCCTGACCGTTCGTCGAGGATTGGAGAGTGGAGTGCCTTCGGTCCGTCGCTACGTCTCAAGTCACATCGTCCGACCGCCCGAAACGGCACGGCCCCCGAAATCGGCTCCCGCGCCCACGGAAGCCACGCCGGCGAAACACCGGTGACTCAGGGCCGCGATCCCATCACTCCAGGGCGGACACTGCCTATATCGGCACCTGTTGCGGGAACTTTACTGGCCGACGACACGCAATTGCGTGCCGTCGGCCAGGAGTACACTTCCGCAAGGGATCGAATCGGAGTGGAAAGCCCCAGGAAACTCGGATTCCCAGAGGGAAACTGCCCGTCTTCGGCGGTGGCAGGCCGGCGCGGGATTGAGCAACATTTGTGGATTGGAAATGCCCGCTATAGCAATCCACCGGCGCCGGACCGCGGCGTCTAGCCTGTGAACCCGGTGAGCATCGCCTCGATCTTGGGCAGCTCGTTGGTCAGGGCCCAGCGGGCCCGAGACATGATACCTGTCCCGATCCCGGCGCTGATGTTGCTGAGAGTGGCGGCACTGTTGCCCCCGCTGTGCTCGGTGGTGGCCGTGAAGCCCATCTCCCGCGCGATCTGGTTGCCCACCAGTACGTCCGCGGCAACCCTGGGCAGCAGGCCCGCTCCCAGTACCTGGTGGTGGCGGCGGATGGCTTCCACGATATCAGGGGCGAAATGCCATTCCCTGGCGGCCTCCGCACCGATGTCGGCATGGTCGATACCGATCCGGCGGCGCTCCACCTCCACCAGCCCATCGCCGGTGCGCTGCGCCTCCGCGATGCACTCGGCGTAGACATGGCCCAGCTCGGCGGCCAGAATCATCTTCCCCACATCGTGCATCAGCCCCGCGAAGTAGGCATTCGCCCGCTCCCGACCCGACCCGGCGGCACCGGAGCTGGCCGTGGCAACCGTGAGATTGTGCCGCCACAGCGCCTCGCGGTCCAGCCCGGCGTGGTTGAAGGCCGAACTGAAGCTGTTGGTCAGATAGTAGGCGGAGGCGATCCCGCGGATGGACGAGGCGCCCAGGCGGGCCACGGCCGCGGACACATTATCTATGGCATGTACCGGGGCCAGATCCGTCGCGTTGGCGGCCCTCACGACCTTCGCGGCCAACACCTCTTCCATGGAGATGGCGTGCGCGATCTCCGATGCGCTGACGTTCTCCGCCGAGCAGGCGCGCACGATGGACGCCAAAGCGGCGGGAAACGGCGGGATTCGCTGCAGAACGCTGCTGAGTATTGACTGCTGCGGAGCGCGGGCACTCTCTGCCATGGTGCTACCTCATCCCCCCGACGACTCGCGGTCGCCTAGAGTTACACTGGGTCGTGTCACCTTCTAGCACGGCAATCGGCCGGTGGACTTGAGCGGCCCCGGGGTAAAAAGCCAAATTGCCGCTTGTACCACTACTGTTACCGGGCCCGCCCGTCAAGTGCCCTCCGGGTGGGCCGATCATTGCCCCACACCAACCTGCTCCCCATGCGGCGCAGGCACTACTGTGAATCGTGTTGACTGCTATGGCTGATATTGCCGCCGAAGACATCCTCACCGACTCACCGCGAGCCAAGGGCTCCTCTCGCGAGAAGCCTGCCATGGAACCGGGACTACGCAAGGCGGCCATCGTGCTGTCGATGATCGATGCCGAGGACGCCATTGCGGTCTGTCGCCGCGTGGACCCGGTGACCGCCCATGACCTCATCAACGCACTGAGCAATATCGGGGCGGTGCCCACCGATGAGAAGCGCCGGGCCCTGGGCCGCAGCATGGAACGCCTCCAGCTCGGCGGCGGCAGTCCGACGCGTCTGGCCACCCAACTGCGGGAGGCCGTCTTGGGACTGCAGGGCAGCGTGGGCGACGGCTCCGACGAGAGCTTCGAGCAACTGGCGCTCCTGGACAAGGCCGACCCCAGCCTGATCTGGAGGGCCATGAGCGACGAGATGCCGCAGGCGGTGGCCCTCATTGCCCGCCATCTCTCGCCCACCAATGTCGCCAAGCTCATGGCTCAGATGCCCGAGGAGATGAGGGGTGAGGTGGCCTTCCGCATCGCCTCTCCGCGCCCCCCCACAGCCGGCGCCCTCAAGGCCTTCGCCAGGGCGACGGACCGTCTTGTCAAGATCGCCACCAGCGGCGGCGGCACCCAGGATGGGCACATCGGGTTCCTGGCCGACGTGGTCTCCCAACTCAACCGGAAGCTGGCGCAGGGCGTCATCGCCGATATCAAGACCCGGTCCGAGGAACTGGGCAACACCATCGAGCAGATGGTCTACAGCTTCAGCGACCTGCTGGCGCTCCCTGGCCCGGACCTGCAGACTATCCTGCGCAATACTCCCAGCAGCGAGCTGGCGCTGGCGATGAAGGGAATCGACGACGACCTGCGCCAGGTCGTGTTCAAGAACCTGTCCAAGCGTGCGCGGTCGGTCCTCGAGGAGGAGATCGAGCTACTCGGACCGATCCCCGCCAGCGAAGCCGAGCGCGCTCAGACCGAGATCCTGCAGGTCGCCCGCACTCTCGACGCGGCCGGAGAGATCTCCCTCGAGCCCGCGGAGGTCGAGTACGTCGACTGAGAAGCCGGCGGAACGATACCCACGGTCGGGCGCCGCTTGCGCGCGGTGCCCGGCCCACTATCCACCGGCCGGTACCTACCGGCCGCCGCCGGCCCCCGACCGTCGCCGCGTCCATCGGTGGACGCCGTCGGGTGTGCCATCACATGAGGACTATACACTGCATCACCGCCCCGGCCCCCGGCGCCTGCGCCGGCGAGCCTGAATGGAGAGACGCCTCGTGTCACGTCAGCCTAGAGAGATCGCGGACTACGACTTCCGTCAGGCCCAGTTCCTCTCGGCCGACCAACTCCGCGAGCTGCAGGAGCACTGCGCCAACCTCTGCCGCGCCCTCCAGCGCTACGTGCCGGAGTCCACGGGGCTCGCAGCGGGCTTCACCCTGGAGAAGCTCCTGCCAACCACCTACGATGGGTACCTCGACGGCCTCCCGGAGAGCCCCGTCATGGCCATCTGTCAACTGGGCAGAGACGAGGCCCCCATGGTCTGGCAAATCGACGCGGCACCGATCTACGCCTATATGGATGCCATTCTCGGCGGTGACGGCAATGTCGCCATCCAGAACTCCGACCGCGACCTGACCATGCTCGAGCGCGCTCTGGTCAGCCAGATCGTCATGGAGTTCCTCGACACCTGGACCGACGTCTGGCAGGGACTGGCCGGCGTCGACCCCACCGTCATCGAAGTCCGCCAGACGACGGGACGCTTCGGCTCCACTTCGCTGCAGGAGGCGATCATCGTCGCCTCCATTTCCTTCACGATCGCCGGCGTCGGCGGACACATGCGCGTCGCGATGCCCTCGGTCGCCCTCCGCGCCCTGCTCAAGCAGTCCAATGTCAAGCGCGCGCAGGCCGATCCCGAAGACCCCGCGACCCGAGCCGCCGCCGCCGAACTCAGGGGGGCGGCAGTCAAGGTCTCCGTGCAGCTTGCCGGCACACAGATGACGCTCCGGGAGCTGCAGGCCCTGCAGGTCGGCGACGTCCTCGTCCTGGACCGCGGACCCAGAGAGCAACTGGACATCCTCGTCTCCGGCATCCCCAAGTTCCGCGCCATCAGCGGCCTTGTCAACAAGCACGTGGCGGTGAGAGTCACCGGCCGAGCCGCCTGAGCGGCGGCGGTCAGAGGCGGCGATTGCTCAGGGGCTCACCTGTCCCTGAGCAATTGCCGTGCCCGCCGGCGGCGCACGTTCATCGTTTACAACATCCAGCCGCCGCGACCTCTCGAACCACCGGCGCCATCGGCTCCGCAGCCGGCGCGCCTCTCCCCTACCCCGCAGGTCACTCCCCGGCCATGAGCGAACCTCTCTCCCGCTACCCATCACATCACCGCAGCGAGGCTTCACATGCTCCACGCAGGCAGCGCCCGCCGGGACATCACGCCCCCTGTGGGGACGCCGTGCGCTCTGGGGCTGGATAACGAGGCCCTCGAGGTCCTCGATCCCATCTACCTCCGCGCTGTAGCCCTCGGCGACGGCTCCACCCAGGCGCTCATCCTCGCCGCCGACGTCATCGGCCTGTACCGCTACGCCGACCAGACCGTGCGGCGCCGGGTGACAAGGGCCACCGGCGTGCCCCTCGAGGCCGTCATCCTCCACGCCACCCACACCCACCAGAGCCCCAATATCCGGGTGCAAAACGGGGAGTTTCTCCGCGCCCGAGGGCTTGTCTCCTATAGTCCGGAGTTCTGGACGCGCTTTCAGGCCGCCGCCGTGGAGGCGGCGACGGAGGCCCTCGCCGATCTGCGGCCCGCGGTGCTGCACTATGGGGAGGCCAATGTCCGCCGCATCGCCGGCAACCGTCGCCTGCGGCAGCCGGACGGGAGCATCGTCATGCGCGGCAGCCGTGACGATTCCGAGCAGCGCCGGGCCTACCCCGAGGGCTACATCGACCCGCTGGTACGGACGCTGCGCTTCGGGCGCGAGGAAGGCGACATCGTCCTGGCCAACTACTGCTGCCACCCCACGGCCACCGGTGGCGACGAGGGCCCCTACATCACCGCCGATTTCCCGGGCTACGCCCTGGCCGAGGTGGAGGCGGCGCTCCCCGGCTCGGCCGGCATCTACCTCACCGGCCCCTGCGGAAACGTGAACCCCGGCAAGTACACCGGCACCCGCTCGCGGCAGAGCGATGCCTTCCACATGGGCCACAGCATGGCGCAGGCGATCCTCTGCGCGCTTGCCGATGGTCGGCCCGTCGCCGGAGACGCCCTCCGCTTGCGCTCGCAGGAGGTGCTCCTGCCGCTGCGCGACAGCCTCCCCTCGGAGCAGGAGTTGGAGCGGTTGGTGGAGGAGGGCATCGCCACATACAGCGCGGCCAAGGAGCGGGGCGAGAGCATGCCCGGCGGCGGGCCACTGCTGAATGCCCTCTGCCGCCTGCATTGCCGCCGCCACGCGCAGGGCGACTTCCTGCCCGCGCAGGTGACAAGCCTGGAGTGGGGCGATGTGTTGCTCTTCGCCCTACCGGGCGAGTGCTTCCTGGAGATCGACCACACCATCCGGGGGCACTACATCAACCATCGCGTGATCTGCGCCGAGAACTGCGACTACACCGCAAGCTACATCCCGGTTCCGGAGGCCTACCTCCCGGAGGCCCAGGGCTACGAGGGGCGGGTGGCCCACGTGGCCCCGGAGGCCTTCGGCACGCTGGCCACAGCGGCTTGTGAGGTGTGGGACAGCCCCCCGCGCCGGCCTGCCCAGACTGCAGGCTAGGGTCTGCTGCTGCCGCGAGGGTACCGTCGGAGCAGCTCGTCGACGGCGTCCATCGCCTGACTCGGAGAGGGCTCGTGGTACGAGAGACTCACCGGGTTGTCGCGCTCAAGCCCGCGCGCGCGGAGGTAGACCGTCGTGTCCTCTGCCACACCCGCCTGCTCGACCAGGATGTTGTGGCGGTAGCCCATGGTGACGGTGGGTTTGGCGAAGAGCGCCGGCCACACCAGGGCGGCTCCGCTGCCCTGCAAGCACACGTCCGCTGAGGCGCACCACGCGGCCTGCACGAGGGGGGCCTCGTCCAGGACCGGTACAACCTGCGGCTGGGTACACAGCGTCTGCCACTCCTCGGTCAGAGCAAACCCATCCAGTCGCGGCGTGCCGTGCAGGATCAGGCCCCCGGCCGGGTGTGCCTTGGTGTACAGCCGCACCAGTTCCGCGACGTTGGCCAGGAGGGGCAGCCAACGCCTGGTGGCGAACCTGACCGTGAGGAAAAGGGCTGGACGGAACCCGTGAACACAGGGCCGAACAGTCGAGGCGAGAAGGTCCATGAAGGCGCGACGATCTCTTGCCAGCGAGTGTGTGTAGCCCGCGGTGAACACGGAGTACAGCCGGTCCGCATCCGCGCACGGCGTCCTACGCTGTCCGATGTAGGCGAACTCCGCGCGCAGGCGAGCCACGGTGGTGTGCTCGAAGGTGGCCACGTCTCGCAGCGCAAGACCCGCGATGTCGCCAAAGGGCTCGAGCACGAGTACCCGCGCGGGGCCGTCGAGCTGGTGGTGGTATGCCATGTACAGGAAGTCGACGATGAGGTGCCACACATTCCAGGTGAGTGCAGGCACCAGCAGCCCCGCCCCGTCGACGCAGTGAGTCGCCCCCTCGGCTGCCTCGACGCTGCGCCGGAAGCGGCCGACGTGTGCGTCCTCGAAGTAGCCGGAGGCCAACTGGTTGGCGCCGGGCTCGCCCTCGACGGCCTGAGCCAGCGTCTCGCCCACTCCGAAGTGAGTGAGCGGGCGGCAATCATGGAAGCGCGTTCCGCACCGGCAGAGAAACTCGACCACGATCTGCAGTGGCGCTATCCATGCCGAGCGACTACTGGCCTCCGCCCCACAGCCAGGACAGCGGCCCTGGTACGCGCGGTGGGCCATCTCGCGGTCCTGCCATGGCAGGACGTACCTGCTCGGGAACGCGCCGTTGCGGACCATCACCGCGCCGTGGCGCAGGCGGCCACCGCGCGAGCCGCCTCGGCCTCGTCCTCGGAAGCATGGTAGACCCACAGCTCCTGACAGTGACAGCCCGCTTCCAGGGGGCAGGGCTGGGGGACGGCGGCAGGCGAGAGAGTACCGTCGTACAGGCTTCCCGGCAGTGGCGTTGGCACGTCCGGACAACGGTAGGACGTTCCGTCAGCATGGATGAGGAAGTACTTGGAGCCCGCCCAGCACGGTTGGCCGCGACGCGTCTTGGCTCCCGCCGCGTCCAGAGCTGCCCGGCCCCCGAACAACTCAGTCAGCATGTCGCGTTCAGCATCGGTGTACCCCGCCGGATACCGCCTGCCCTGGTACTCCCCGCGGTATAGGTGCACGACGAACCCCAGTCCCTCGCCCTCGACCTCGCGCTTCACGTCTGCCAGCGCAGAGATGGCGGGCGGGTATGCGACGCAGCTAGCGGCGTTGACGCGGAAGCCACGCTCCCGCACGTCGGCGATCTTCTGCAGGAACTCAGACAGGGGCTGACTCCTGCCCCCGCCTGTCATCGGGTGGTAGGACGTGGTGAAGTAGACGTTCTCCCTCAGTTGGAACAGATCGAGGTGCTCGATGCGGAAACTCATGTTGCTGTTGATGTCCAGTACGTGCCAACGACTGATCTCGCCCAGCAGAGCTGCTCCCTCGCGGTCGAACATGGGCTCCGCGCCGGTGCAGCAGATCTGCGCCACGCCGCGCTCCTCGTGCCAGCGCCGCCACCCATTGATGGCCTCCTGCACAGGCAGCCGAAGGCCGGGCGCCGCGCGCCAGGGCCCAACGCAGTACGGACACCGGAAGTTGCAGTTGACACCGACGTACCAACTGAACCGCGCCCGCACGTCGGGCCGGCACAGCGTAGCGCCGATGCGCCGATCCACTGCCTCAAGCACGCCCGCGGGCCCGGTCGGCGCGGCCATGCAGGCGTTCTCGCCGTCACTGCTTGCCATAGTGTCACCCCTGGGGCGGGCCGGCGACCAGGCCCACAGGTGATGCATGGAGTTGCAGTAGCACCGGTCCAGTGGACACGGCAGGGGGCCGTCCGCCAGCAGCAGGTTCGGCCAGCGCCCGCCCACTAGCGCAACGTGGCTCACACAGCGCACAATCGTGCCGGTCCACTGGATGGCGAAGAAGTCGCACCCCGCTCGGCACAGGCGTTCGCCCCGCCTCTGAAGCCCGGGCCCGCGGCCCCCACCGATGGCCTCTGCGCGCGGCGGGCGTGGCTCTGGCGGAGCATAGGCTCGGCCGCGGTACGTGCCGAGAAACGCCAGCGGCACCAGGGGAACATCCGGTACATAGCGAGCCAACTCACGGGCGTAGCCGTCGATATGGGGCTCGTTCGGCGGGTAGGTGACGATGGTGGGTTCTACATGGAACCCAGCCTCAACAAGCTCTCTTACCGCAGGCCCGAAGGACGCCATGGCGGCACTCGATGGGTGGAAGCTGGCGTTGATCGCACACGGCCGTGCGCCGGCGGACCGCAGGAACGGCGCCGCCCCCCGGCTCAGGTTGGTGTTCACCAACACCACGTTGCCCAGCGAGGTCAGGAACTGCAGGATCGGCTCGAACAGTGGATGCAGCGTCGGCTCGCCCCCGCTGAGATAACACTCCATGGGCCCGCGCTGGCGTACGAGCGCCCCGAACACGCGCTCGACATCGGCCATGCGTATCTCGGGATGCTCACTCGGCTTGGCCTGAGCGAAGCAGTACGGGCACGCGTAGTTGCACGCGCCTGTGAGGAACCATGAGCACCCGAGGGGCACGCCTGTGCAGCCTTCGCCACGGCAAGGGTCTACCAGGTCCATGTGCCTAGCCTGCGCCGCCCAGCAGGGCGAGGCGCTCCTTTTCCGAGATGTGGTAGTGGAAGAGGTCCTCGCACGCACAGGTATCGAACGGACAGACCGTGGGGTGATCCCGAACGCACACTGACCCCTCATAGATGTTCTGTCCACCAAGGTCGTCCGCTCCCGCCGGACAGCGGTAGACGTCGCCGTTGACCTGCACGAGCACGTACTGCCAGCCTGCAGCGCACAGCCGGCCACGCACCTCCTCACCCTTGAGCTGGATGCTCGTGGCCTCCTCGGACAGGTACGGCTCCAAGGCGGCCCTCTCCTGCGCCGTGTACCCGGCCGGCAACACACGGCCCGAGCACGCCCCATAGCACGGGCGCACGTGTAAGTCGATGCCGGCGTCGGCGAAGACGCCCATCCATGTCTCGACGAACGGCAGGTACGGCGGATAGGCCACCAGTGAAGCCCCCGTTGCGCGGAAGCCCTCTGCTCGCACGGCGCCCACCTTCGTCACGAACCGGGATGCGGTCACGCCTTCACTGGGGTGGAAGCTGACGGAGAACACGACATTGTCGGCGTTCAGAGTCTTCAATGCAGAGAGGGGGAAGGCCAGGTTCGTGTTGACGTCCAGCGTGTTGTGTTGGGAGAGATGGCTGAGGATGCCGAGGCTCTTGCGGCCGTGCATCGGCTCAAGCCCGCCCACGCTGATGTGGCAGGCCCCGTGGTCGGAGGAGAACCGGTCCCACGCCTCCTGCATGCGCTTCAGCGTGATCCGGGCACTCGCGCTGTGGGCTTCCCTGTCCGTGCGGCAGTACGGACACCGATATCCACACGAACTGGGCATGCGCCAGTACACGCGCATGGCGGTCTCGGTGGGGTAGATATGGCCCAGTCTGAACCGCTGCAGTAGTGCCGTTTCCACCGGCGACGGGCGTCGCGACACAAGGTCCGGGTCACTGAGCACCTCGCCCACCCTCGCGCTCCAGCTATTGGACCAGAGCCATCGCAGGGGCCGTTCGCGACGCGCTCGTGCCGCATCCTGGATGCGGCCAACCCACTCCGCAGGCGTCTCGGCCACCCCCACATTCGGGATTGCCTCCAACCCGGTCATCGGCGAACTGACCACAGGGCAGCCTCTGGCCAGGTAGTCGTAGGCCTTGAGAGGCGAGACGGCGTCGGAGAGCTGGCAGCGCCGGAACGGGACGATGCCCACGTCAAAGCAGTCAACGTAGGGAGGCACCTGCAGGTGCGGCTTGGGCGGGACAACGTGCACGTTGTCCAGACACGTCAGGGAGGGGGGTAGCGTAGGCCCGCCCGGGCCGATGAGAACAAATGTCCACTCCGGCCTGAGCCGGGCCACATGCTCCACAACGTCCCAGTCGTGCCACGGGCCGGAGAGCGTCCCCACATACCCGACCACTGTGCTGTCGGCCCGGGGCATGTCCGCAGGCGGGGACTGGCCTCCCGGAGCCGCCACGATCCGCCAGTCCACCGCGTTGGGGGTAAGGCGCGCGCGGCCGTCGCCGACCTTGCGCACGAGGGCGGGGCTGACAGCCAGAACCCTGTCTGCCAGGCGCACCATGCGCTCCTCAGCCTTGGGATCATACCATCTGTGTCCAGCCTCTTGCTTGAAGGCTTCCCAGTCGTCGAGGATGTCATACACGACCGGGATCTTGAGTCGCTTGCACTCCCGTGCCAGGCGCACCATGGCCGGGGTGCAGGCGGCAAACACCACCAGCGACGGCCTGGTATCGCACATCTCGTCGACGCGGGCCCACAGCGCCTCGTAGTCCGGGCGCTTCGTCTCGCCCAGCAGCCCGCCGGTCACGAGCTCCGCATAGCCCAGAACGGCCACGCCCTCGGGCGGGCGCATGAATACTAGCTCGTAGTCCTGTATGTGAAGGACGGAGAACCCCCGACTGACGAAGGCCTCCGCCATCTTCTGTGGCCGCTGCCCGCCGCCTGTCAGTCCCCAGCCTGCCAGCGACACGATGGCGATGACGGGCGCCCTGAGCCTCGCTCTCCGCGCGGCATCGCTGCCGTCCGGCGTATGCGGAAGAGCCACCGGCACTCCTGAACTGCTCTGCCGTCGCCGGGCGATCAGCAGGGCCGCCCTGCGCGCGTCTTTGTGAGTGAGTGTACCTATCGCGATCTCCCCCTGCTCGAGGGTAGTGCGGGCGGTCCGCACCTTCCCCGCGACGGTTCCCGACTCCCTCGGGCTTGGGGCCCGCGACGCCCGAGCCTGGGAGTGGCTGCCACGCCAGCGGCTCAGTCGGGCGTCTCCGTTTGCTCCGGAGGGGCGGCCAGGAGGCGTTCCTCCAGGCCACGCTCCCGCAGTATCTCCATGACGCGATGGGCAACCAGATCGACCTTGCGGCGGTGCTCCAGGCGCCGAACGACCGCGTCTCCGATCATCTCACCGAAGTGCCGGACAAGCTCATGCAATTCCATGGGGATCCTCGCGGGCCGCGGGATGAATGCATCCAGGGGGACGCCGAGCCCCTCACGGGGCCGGCGCAAGCGGCACTATGTGCCCTTCCTCTTGGCGCTCTTCGGCGCCTTGCCTGCCTTTTCGGCCTTGCTGTCCCCTCCCGCACCCGCCGATCCGCGACGTCGCGGCGTCTTCGGTGCCGGCCCGGTTGGGGCGTCCGTTGACGCTGCGGCGCCCGGCGTAGCGGCGAGATCGGGTCCGCCGCGGCCGGGCTGCT
>CAZXDD010000197.1:0-12636 GCA_964639415.1 uncultured Armatimonadia bacterium | reverse complement strand
GTGCTCAGCGGGCTGGGGATTCCCAATGCCGACTTTCACCGTGACCTGCTTAGCTTCAGCGGCGGAGAGCAGCGCCGGGCCGCCCTGGCCCAGATTCTGCTCCGCCAGCCGGACCTGCTGCTGCTCGACGAGCCCACGAACCACCTGGACATCAGCGGCATCGAATGGCTCGAGGCCTACTTGCGCGACTATCCCGGTGCCGTGGTGGCCATCTCCCACGACCGCCGCTTCCTGGACGGCGTTGCCGGCCGCATTCTGGAGCTCGAGTGCCGGGTGCTCAATGAGTACACCGGCGGCTACTCGGCCTATGTGCAGCAAAAGGAGCAGCGCCTGCTGACCTACGAGCGGCAGTACGAGCGGCAGCAGGATGAGCTGAAGCGCCAGTTGAGCTTCATCCGCTGGGCGCTGGGGACGCAGCAGGAGAAGAAGGTGCGGGCCGCCAAGAGCCGGCTCAAACTCCTGGAGAAGCTGGATTACCTAGATCCGCCACCCTCCCAGCGGCGCAAGATCAACCTGCGCTTCCAGCCCAAGGCCCGGGGTGGGGATGAGGTGCTGGAACTGACGGATGTGGGCATGCGGTATGACCACAAGAGGCTGTTTTCCGGCATCAGTCTCTTCGTCCGCCGTGGCGAGCGCGTGGGTATCGTCGGCCCCAACGGCTGTGGGAAGACCACCTTGCTCCGGGTCATCCTGGGTCAGGAGCGTCCCACGGAGGGCCAGGCGCGCCTGGGACGCAGCGTGCATGTGGGCTATCACCGGCAGGCCCAGTTCGACCTCAATCCCGAGAACGACGTGTACCACGAGTTCGCCCAGGTTGCGCCGGACGCCGATCCCGGCGAGGTCCGCAGCCTCCTGGCCAGATTCCTGTTCGTCGAGGACGACGTGTTCAAGCGTGTCGGCGACCTCTCCGGGGGCGAGCAGAGTCGTCTCTCCCTGGCCAAGCTGATCATGAGCCGGCCCACGGTACTGGTGCTCGACGAGCCCACCAACCATCTGGACATCGATTCCCGCAACTCCCTGGAAGCCGCGCTGAAAGACTACCAGGGCACGATCATCGTCGTCTCCCACGACCGGCATTTCCTGGACGCCGTGGTGCGGCGGGTGATGGTATTCGCCGGAGGCACGGCCACCGTGCACACCGGCAACTACGGAGCGTACGCGGCGCAGAAGCAGGCGAAAGAGGAGGAAGTGCGGCGGCTGGAGGAACAGAAGGCACAGGTCGAGAAGCGGCGGCGGCAGGAGGAGGAGCGCCGGGCGAGGCGGGCGAAGAAGGCCTCCGGAGATGCGGGCTCGGGGCGCCGCAAGGGACCCAGCGTCGAGGAACTTGAGGCGCGAGTGCACTACATCGAGGGGCAGCTCGCCAAGGTCACGGCGATCCTGGGCGACCCGCAGACCTACAGCATGCCCCAGCGCGCGGAGGCCCTGGGCGCCGAGCATGAGAAGCTGACCGCGGAACTGACGCAGGCCTATCAAGAGTGGGAAGAGGCCGTCTTGGCCCTGGAGGCCGAGGGGGCCGGAGGCTGAGGCGCTCCCGGCCTCCCCACACGCCGCCCACGGAGGCACTCGCCATGAAGACCTGCCTGCATACCGTGTCCTACGCCGGGACGTGGGGCCAGGCGCGCCTGTCCCTGGACGAGACCATCCACAAGGCCGCCGAGCTGGGCTTCGATGGTATCATGCTCATGGCCAGGCGCCCCCACGGCTCCATCCTCGACCTGAACCCGGAGCGGCGGGAGCAGATCAAGGGCCATCTTCAGCAGGCGGGGGTCGCCTGCGCCTGCATCGCCGGCTATACGGACTTCTCCGCCGGGTCCGAGCACCTCGATGTGCCGATCCGCGAGATGCAGATCGCCTACGTGACGGAACTGGCGAAGCTCGCCCGTGACCTGGACTGCCCCCTCATCCGCATCTTCACCGCGTACGAGACCCCGAAGCTTTCCTATAGCCAGAATTGGGACGCCTGCGTGGCCGCGATCGGGGAATGCAGCGACCGCGCGGCCGAGTTCGGGGTCACCATCGGGGTGCAGAACCACCACGACATCGCCGCGGGGGCAGACGCCATGCGGCAGTTGATCCTCGCTGTGGACCGCGATAACTGCCGGGCCTGTTTTGACGCCTGGGCGCCGACCCTCCATGGCGAGGATGTGGTTGCCGCCGCGGCCAGGCTCGCCGATCTCACCGTGCACACCACGGCGGCCGACTACGTGAAGCTGCCGCGCTACAGCTACCGGCCGGAGCTGGTGAACTACGTCGCACAGCCGCCATTCGTGCAGGCGGTGCCGATGGGGGAGGGCATCGTCGACTACCTCGGGTTCATCGGCGCCCTGGTGGCCGGTGGCTTCGACGGCTACTTAGCCTACGAGATGTGCTCCCCGCTCCGCGGTGGGGGCAGCATGGAGAACCTCGACGCCTGCGCGCGCAAGTTCGTCGAGTTCGCCAAGGGCGGGTAGGCCCTTCGGGAGTCGGCGAGCCAACGTCAACGTCAACCTCATCGGGGGCGGCGGGCCATGCCCCATGGGGTAGCATCAGGACCTGCGCACGGCGATACCCCCCGCTCCCTCCCGGAGGCTTTCCATGTTCGGCGATTACTTCGCGGGCAAGCGCGTCCTGGTCACCGGCCTGTGTGGCGCCAAAGGCGTCTGGCTGGGCTGGTATCTGCTTGAGGCCGGGGTGTCCGAGGTCATCGGTGTTGACAACGCGGACCGCCTCGCGGGCACCTGCTACTGGGCCTCGGGGCTGGGCGAGGAGGAGCGCGTCCGGCTCCACCCTCTGGATATCCGCGACACCGAGGACCTGGGCAGGCTGCTTGCAGACCTCAGGCCGGACGCCGTGGCGCACCTGGCGGCCATGGCCATCGTCGGGGAGTGCGCCGAGGAGCCGTTCAGGACCTACTCGACCAATGTCCTGGGCACCGCATCGGTGCTGGAGGCCGTATGCCGCTCGGACGTGGATCGAGTGCTCGTGGTGACCACGGACAAGGTCTACCGCGACAAGCATGGGGCCGCCTGGGCCGAGGAGGATCCGCTGTTCGCCACCGGGCCGTACGCGGTATCTAAGGCCTGCGCCGATGTCCTGGCACGTGACTACTGGTCCGGTTACCTCGGGCCCGTGGGCAAACACCTGGCCGTGGGCCGCGCGGGGAACGTCCTGGCCCCCGGCGACCACCACGATGGGCGCATCTTCGTGGACGTGGCCCGGTCGCTGGGGCGCGGCGAGCCGCCGGTGATTCTCAACCCCCTGTTCTCCCGGCCCTACACCTTCGTCGGCGACGTCGTCAGCGGCTATTTGTCGCTGCTGGCCCGGTGCGACTGCGAGGGCATCGACGGTAGCGCCTTCAACTTCGGTCCCCCGGAGCAGGGCGGCGTGCCGAACGGCGAGCTGGCCACCCTCATGTGCCGGATGTGGGGCACAGACGTGCAGTGGCGGCCGGGCCCCGCGCGCCCGGAGCCCTTCGAGCACCAGAGTCTGGATTGCTCCCGCGCGCGCGATCTGCTCCACTGGCGCCCCGCCTACGACCTCCAAGCCGCCCTGCGTCAGGTGGTTGACTGGCATCGGGCCGAGCTGAGCCGGCCGGGGCCCGGAGCGATGCGTGATGAAACCCTGCACGCGGTGCGCGAGCACGTCTCCGCCGCCCGGTCGCAGGGCATCGCATGGGCGAGATGACAGGCTGTGCGGCGCCACAAACACGCACCACGGCCGTTTCCCGCAGGTCGGGGTGAGGCGGCCGTTCGCCGTCGCCGTTCCGCGCCACGAGCCACGCGCCACGGCCGTTCCCCGCAGGCCTCCGCTGCCCCGCCGGCGAACCTTCCTCCTGTTGTGTGCATCCCGCGAGAGGAAGTGCCCCCATGACGCGATGGCTCCTTCTAATGCTGGCACCGGTGGTCGCCTGCGCGGCGCCGGTGCGTATCGGCGATGACCGCCTGTCGCTGGAGCTCGATGATCTGGGCCACATCCGGTCTGTGCGGTGCGACGGCGCCGAGCTGCTCTGGGGGGAAGCCCACGGAGGGCTTGCCGCCTACGACATCGGCGAGGGGCAAGGTCCGCTGCAGTTGAGCGGGGAGGTCTCCCCGGCCGAGGGGGGCGCGCAGGTGGACTATAGGAGTGCGGAGCTTGGGCTGCGGGTTCTGCTGACGGCGAGGGCCGGCGAGCGGCACACGATCGCCCTGGATATCCTCGTCGAGGACCTGCGCAGGGCGGACCGCGGCCTGACCTTGGAGTTCGGCCTGCCCCTGGGCACCGAGGGCTGGACGTGGTGGGACGCGCCGGACACTTCTCGGCCAGTGCGCGCCGGCGAGAGGTACGCCAACCTCACGCGGCTCCGAGCTCTGCCGGGCCTGCCTGAGTTCGACGACCGCGCGAACCTCTCGGACTTCGGGAGCTACTCGTGGTACCCGGTGGCTGCCGTGACGGGGCCATCGGGTCTGGGGCTGGCCAAGCCCCCGCGGGCCGCGGGCCTGTTCCGTCTCGGCTTCGACGGCGATCGCGGGATGCTGTACAGCGCCTACGACTTCGCGCTCAGCCAGGATACCGCCGAGCCCGGCCGTGCGCGGTTCTCGCTGGTCTTGTTCCCGGTGGAGCCGGCCCATGGCTTTCGCGGCGCCCTGGCCGAGCTATACGACCTGTGGCCGGAGGACTTCACCTCGCGCGTGCCCTCCTACGGCGGCTGGATGCCGTTCCAGCGTCTGAGCAAGATCGAGGATGTCGACGAGTTTGGCTTCGCCTATCAGGAGGGAGCCTCCGAGCCCGCCTTCGACGACGCCCTGGGCGTCTCCAGTTTCGTCTACTTCCACTGCGCCGGCGAGTTCGCCAACATCCCGGGCTATACCCGGGATCAGGAGCTGCCCCCCTACGAGGAGCAGCTCGCGGCGGTCAACGCCGTCGTCAAGCAGCGCACCGGGATCGACAACCTGTGGGACATCACGGGCATTCAGGGACCGGATGGGAGGATCACTATCCTGCCGGAGCGCACCTACGGGCACCTGTTTGCCCAGGCCTGCGTGGATCCGGACCTGCCCTACGGCAGGTTCATGGTGGACAGCCTCGTGTCCCGGGTGACCCGGGACGAGGCGCCCGCGGGCGTGGACGGCTGTTACTACGACGGCATCGCCGTGGGTATGGACTACTCCAGGGATCACTTCAAGGTCGCACAGCACCCGCTTCTCTGGGACCCCGCTCTGAAGCGTCCGGTGGCGTACAACTTCTTTGCCTCCCTGGAATGGGCGGCCGAGATCGCCGGTACCATCAACCCCCTCGGCAAGCTGACGATGCTCAATGACTCCTCGGTGGCTTCGTTCCCCTTCGCCTTCCCGTACCTCGACGTGCTGGGGGCCGAGGGGGGCTGGCGCAATACGGACGACAGCTTCCTGCGCATCCGCGCGTACTCCCGGCACAAGCCGTTCTGCACGCTCCTGAAGACAGACTTTTCGCAGCACTCGGCCTCGGAGATGGAGTCCTACATGCGTAGTTGTCTGGCTTTCGGGCACCTGTTCGGGTTCTTCGACATCTCCCCCAGCGGGGCTAATCCGGGCTCCAGCTACTGGGAGCACCCGGAGTGGTACGATGAACACCGGGAGCTGTTCCGGCGCTACATGCCGCTGTGCGCGGAGCTGTGCCGGGCGGGCTGGGAGCCGGTGCAACTGGCGCAGACCGACACGCCGGGGGCGAGCCTCGAGCGCTTCGGCGCGGGCAGATATGGTGACGCCGCCGAGCTCTGCTTCTACACCATCCGGCGCTCGGGAGATGCCGAGGGCGATGTGGTGACGGTTCGCCTCTCCGACAGTCTCCGGCCGGCGCACTCCGAGGACGCCGTGGTCGTCGACCTGCTCACCGGCGAGACCCTCGGCGGCCCCGGCGATGGAGTGCGGCTGGCGGTACCCCCCGGGGAGGTGGCCGTGATCGCGATCGGCGCCAGACGGGCCCAGGTGGAGCGCTGCCTGGATCGGCTGCAGCGCATGGTGCAAGGCCGCGAGCGCTATGCCGCCGCCCGGGCCACACCCCGGGGGCTGGGCGACTGGGCCCTTTACCAGAGCGGCGGCGAGGTGGACACCACCGTCGCCCACACGGGGAACGCGTCTTTCCGGGCGACGCTGAGTGACGCCACAGGCTCCGCCGGAGTGCTGCAAAGCCCGCGCGTGCCCGGGGAGGAGCCGGAAGATCTGATCGTCCGGGGGTTCTCGAAGGCCGAGAACGTCGGTGGCCAGAAAGACAGCGGCTACAGCATCTATGTGGACTGCTACTACAAGAGCGGCAACAAGCTCTACGGGCAAGCGATCCAGTTCGACACCGGCACTCACGACTGGCAGGGCGGGGAGATCACCATCCATCCGACCGAGCCGATCGGCAGTATCTCGCTTTACTGCATGTTCCGCGGTCACACGGGAACGGTGTGGTTCGACGATGTGCAGTTGTGCCTGGCTTCGGCGCCGGACGAGAACCTGCTGAAGGACGGCGGCTTCGAGGCGGCGGCTCCGCCGGTGCAGGGCGAGGTGTTCGAGCAGACCGGCGTGCGGCTGGGTGCCCTGGTTCAGGGAGCGCAGAGGGCCGATAGTCCGGCAGAGCTGGCGGATGTTGCCGGCCGCGCTCTGACCGATCTGGAATGGGCCACGGCACAGGAGACGACGCCCGGAGTCGAGCGTTGCCGCCGCGACCTGCACGATGCGGCGGCGCTGCTCTCGGTCGCCGCGTCTGTGGCCGCAGACCGGCCACTGTCTTCCCCGGCGCCACAGCGACTGACTGAGCCGTACCTACTCACCGCCGCGCCCGCCCGGCCCGCCGGACCCACCACCGCCTCGGCGAAAGCCACCGTGGGCGTGCCCGCGGGCACGAAGGTCACGGTGGACAGCAACTACAGCGGCTACAACCCGGGCCCGCTGGTGGACGGCAAGATCAACCCGAAGACGGAGGACTGGACCGCCGTGGCCTGGGCCTCGGCGGAGGGCCCTGCAGAGCACTGGATCCAACTGGACCTTCCCGCGAGCCGGAAGGTCTCGCTGGTCAAGGTCCACTGGGCCTGGGACAACGGAGCTTACTACACCTCGCGCAAGATCGCCGTCCAGGTGCTGCGCGACGGCAAGTGGTGGCCGGTGGCCGATGGGAAGGTGACTACGGCGCAGGACGGCTCCATGACCTCGGTAGGCTTGGCGCCCACCGAGGCTGCGGCGCTCCGGGTCGTTCAGAGCCCTGAAGGGGGACCGGCGGGGAGACCGCAGATCATGTGGGTGACTGAGATCGAGGTGCAGTGAGTCTTGGCGCGGCGATACCGCCAATGCCGACAGGAGAAAGAGCCCGTGACCAAAGTCGCTGTGGGTATCATCGGTTTCGGCGAGTGGGTCAAGTCGGCGTATCTACCGGCTCTGGAGGGCACCGAAGGCGCGGTCGTGGTTGCCGTGGCGGCGCGCAGTGAGGCCGGCCGTGCCGCGGCCGGTGAGCGCCTGGGAGAGCGTGTGGCGCTCTATGCCGACTACCGCGACCTGCTGGCCGATCCGGCCGTCGGGGCCGTCATGATCGCCGTGCCCAATCGTGTCCACTCCGAGGTCCTGATCGCGGCGGCACGGGCGGGCAAGGCCCTGTTCTTCGAGCCGCCTCTGGGGCTGGGCGATGAGGAGGCCCAAGCCGCCCTGGCGGCCCTGGAAGCCTGCGACGGCCCGGTGCAGGCGGACTTCGAGCTGCGCTATACCCCCGTGCTGCGACGCGTGGTGGCGATGGTCCAGGATGGAAGCATCGGGGCCCCCCTGATGGCCCGGGTCCGCCTGTGGTGCAACTGGGGCCACGGGGGCGGAGAGTGGAAGGAGGAGGTCCAGGGCCAGGGGTTCTTCCCGTGGCTGGGCTACTGGTACCTGGACGTGCTGGACGCCGTCTTCGGCGCGGCGCCGCTGTCGGCATGCGTCGTCGGCGGCAGGGCAATGAATGGCGACCTCACCGACCACGGCTGGGCGGCCCTGACATACCCCGACGGCCGTCTGGGGCAGTTGGAGTTCAGCCTCATCGCCGCCGAGACCCAGCACGTCGGCGTGCTGGTAGCGGGCACCGGGGGTGAAGTGGAGGCCGACCTGTGGTCGGGCGACCTGCGCAGGCGAGTGCCGGGCGGAGACTGGGAGCTGGCTTCCGTGCCCTGCGCTCAGCCGATCTGCGGGTTCAGTGGGATGCGCGAGTCCGTGGGCCGCTTCGTTGCGGCGGCGGGCGCGGGGCTGCCGGTGCCGGCGAACATGGCGGTGATCCGGAGGGTGCATGCCGCGGCGTGGGGGTGCGCCCGCTCGGACGCCACGGGCGAGAATGTGACGATCGACTGAGTGCGGAGTGAGGCCGGCCTGCCCGGCGGTCTACTTGGGCGTCTTGGCCGCACGCTTTCGCCCCTTCTTGCGTCCCTTGTGCTCGGGCTCCTGCGGCGCGGGTGCGGGGGGCGCAGGCGAGGCGGGTGGAGGGGGCCAGACGGCGGCCTTGATCGCCGCGAAGAAGCCCTCCTCACGCCTGGCTCCGACGACGCGCAGAGCGCCGCCGCCCACGGCGATCAGCCCGCCGCCGCCGATGACGATCAGGAACACGCCGTGATCGGTCTCGCCCGTGGCGAGCAGGTAGATGCCGTAGACCAGCATCCACAGCACCAGGAGGAGTAGTGCCAGCGAGAATAGGCGACTGAGCAGGCCCGTAGTGCGACAACCCCTTCCGTAGGCGCGCTTGGCACACGCCATCTGTGGGCGGTACATTCGGCGAGCAGGCGCCAGACACCTTCCTGCTCCTGAGAGATCACGAAGAACCCTCAAGGCCGGGCGGCACCGGTGGTCATGAGCAGACCCAGCGAGCGCGTGAAGCTTTCGGTGGAGAAGTGCCGCATTGCGTGGCTCCGGGCCTCCGCTCCCATGGCCTCGGCGCGGGAGCGGTCGCCGAGAAGCTCCACGATCGCGCGGCCAAGTGCCTCCGGCCGCCCGACCGGTACCAGCAGGCCGCTTTCGCCATGGCGGATGTGCTCGTCCGGCCCCCAGACGCAGGTGGAGACCACCGGCGTTCCGGCGGCCATGGCCTCCTGCACGGAGATGCACAGTGTCTCGGAGTGCGAGGGGCAGCAGAACACATCCGCCAGCGCAAGCAACTCCGGGACATCGTCGCGCATGCCGGCGAAGCGGACCCGCTCGGCCAGCCTCAGACGGTTCGCCAGCCCGCGTAGACCGGTCTCCAGCTTTCCCGTACCGGCGAGCACCAGGCAGGCGCTGGGGAATTGGGGCACGACGGACTTGAAGGCCCGGAGGAGGTCGGCGTGCCCCTTGTGGCGCTGGAGGCGGGCGGTCCACAGCACGACCGGAGCGTGCTTGGGAATGCCCAGTTCGGCGCGCACCGACTCCGATGTGCCCTGGGCCCGGAAGAACCGGCTCTCCACCGGGTGAGGCAGCACCGCCATTCTCTCCGGCGGGTAGCCGTACCAGGCACCCATGGACCGCGCCACCGAGGCCGAGGGAGCGATAATCAGCTCGGGTGTGCGGCGGTATGGCCGGGCGATGAGGCGCCGCGCCGGCCGGCGCCGGCTGTCATGCAGGATGACCGCCAGCCGGGAGGCAAGACCCCGGGCGACAGCCCGGGACGCATGCACCGAGGGCTCGTAGCAATGGGCGTGCACCCAATCCGGCGCTAGAGCGCGCAGAGCTTCGCCGAGGGCACGGGATGTGGCGAGCCTGCGACTATGCTTGCTCAGCCCCATCACCCGGATGTCGAGACCCTCGGCACGGAAACTGTCCGCGGCGTCGGCCTCGTGGGTGAGCACCAGGACCTTCGGATCGGCTCCGAGTGTGCGCAGGGCGCGGCAGTAGTGGAGCACCGCCGTGGCCACACCGGCGCGTGCGCACACGGACTTGACGACCACCGCCACCCGTTGACCCGCGAGCTCCGACACCATGGGAGTTCCTTGCTGTGCAGGCCTCAGTCCGCGGGGTAGAGAGTCGAGGGCTCCTGCCCCGCGGCAGTACACGCACGACGGGCCGCCGGACGCCCTGGGACGGGGTCCGGCCCCGGGAATGCTCAATGATGGAAGGGAATGACCCAGATGGCCGATCTGCTGATCGTGTACTACTCCCGCTCCGGAAACACGAAGGCCATGGCCGAGCACGTGGCTGCGGGAGCCGCGGAAGTTGCCGGTCTCAAGGCGGACGTGCGCGCCGTGTCCGAGACGACTCCGGACGACCTTTTACAGGCCGATGCGGTGATCATCGGCTCCCCCGTCTATTATGGCACGATGGCTGCAGATATCAAGCAACTGATCGACGAAAGCGTCTGCCATCATGGCAAACTGGACGGCAAGGTCGGCGGCGCGTTTGCCTCCTCGGGTGGTCTGGCCGGAGGCAATGAGACCACCGTCCTGGACATCGTCAAGGCGCTCATGGTGCACGGCATGGTGGTCAAGGGAGAGCCGACGGGCGATCACTACGGTCCGGTGGCGGTAGGCGCTCCCGACGACCGGTCACAGCGCGAGTGCCGCAAGTATGGGAAGATGGTGGCAGATCTGACACAGAGGCTTCACGGCTAGACGCCGGGGCCCTCGGCGGCCCCGGCTCGGTTGCTCTCCCACCGGGCTACAGACAGCAGTTACCGACGCAGCTATCGACACAGCCATCGACACAGCAGGAGTGCCCTGAGGATGAGCCCATTGAAGCAGTGTTGCGTCTGCCACCGGATTCTGGTGGGCAGATCCACCCGCCTGGGACGAGACATCTGGCGTCGGGCCAAGCGCCCGATCCCCGTCTCGCACGGGATCTGTCCGCTGTGCCTGCCCGCGTACCAGGCCAAAGCCATACAGGCCCGCGAGCGCGATGCCGCCTGATGCCCAACCGCGGAGGCCGTTGCTGCCGTGACCCAGGAGCGCCGCCGCGGGCCCCTGAGACGCTCATCTGGCCGGGACCCTACCCGCGGAGGCCGCGTTCTGCTGCTCGTCAGAGGCTCCACCCGTCTTCCTCCTTGCACCCGGGCGGAAGCCGGACACTTCCACATCGCGCCCCCGTAGCCCGCTCCGGAGGCTCTTTACGCGCCGGACGATGCCGGGTTAAAATGGCGTCTCAGACGTGGCTGAGTGCCATCCCGCCATCGATGGAGCGAGCATGCCCCCCGACCCGCCGTTGAAGCTCGACGCGCTGGTAGAGCGCGAGACCCTGGAGAGCCTGCGTCGCCTGTTCGAGCGCGTCACCGGCGTGCCGATGGTGTTCACCGACGCCGAGCATCGCCCGATCGTCTCCGTCGAGGACCCGCTGAGGTTCTGTGGCACCCTGGTGCGCTCGGAGGACGGCAGCACGCTGTGTCTGCGCCGCGCCAAATGGGACACCCCCGAGCCCGAGGCGGAAGCGTCGCTGCGCGAGGTCGATGTGCACCGGGAGTTCGTGACCCACCGTTGCCGGGGCGGGTTCCGCGACACGGCAGTGCCGGTGGTGGTCGAGGGGCAGACCATCGGGTTTGTGGTGTTCGCCCGTACCCGTGTGGAGCCCCCGGACATCGAGAGCTTTCGCGCCATGGCGTTCGAGGCCGGGATGGCACCCGAGGTGGGGGAGGCCGTGGCCCGGCGCGCCCTGGTCATGAGCTCTGAGCAGGTGAGCGATCTGGCCGCCCTGTTCAGAGTGATCGCGGGGCTCGTGGCCGGTGCCGCCTACGACTCCCTGCGGCTGCAGCAGGTGCTGAAGCTCGAGAAGCTCCGCGATGAGTTGACGCACATGATCGTCCACGACCTGCGGACCCCGCTGACCAGTATCATCGGCGGGCTTGACCTGATCTTGTCCAGCGAGTACGACCCCGCCATCCTGCAGGAGTTCGTGCCTCTGGCTCACGGCTCCGCGGCGATGCTCCTGGAGATGGTCAACACGCTCCTGGACATCAACAAGATGGAGAGCGGCCAGATGGAGCTACAGGTCGCACCCGTGGACCTGCGAGAGTTGGCAGACAGGGCGGTGGACCAGGTGCGCGGGCTGGCCGCCGAGCGCCGGCACTCACTCACGACCGAGACGTGCGAGGGCTGCACCGTGGTGGACGCCGACGGGGAGAAGCTCTCTAGAGTGCTGATCAACCTCCTGGGCAATGCGATCAAGTTCACCCAGGACGGGGGGACTATCGTTCTGCGGGTGGCGTGCGGTGAGGGCGGGGTGACGCTCTCGGTGGCCGACAATGGGCCGGGGATACCCGAGGAGTACCGGGAGAGGATCTTCGAGAAGTTCGGGCAGGTAGACACCGCCGGCGCCCGCCGCCGGCACTCCACCGGCCTGGGGCTGACGTTCTGCAGGATGGTGGCCGAGGCCCACGGAGGACGCGTGTGGGTAGACAGCGAGGTCGGAAAGGGCAGTACCTTCTCGTTATTCATCCCGCACGAGAGGCCGCCGGAGTGAGAGCCTGCGGAGCCGTCGGCGCTCGGTGAGCGGAGAGAAGGCGCTACCCGCCCACCGAGCATCAGTGCCCTTTGTGTGTTACTCCGGTGTGGCCAGAATGCCCACCTGTGGTGTGACCTGCCCGGTCAGCTCCCTATCTACGGCCGGACCCTCGCCGCCGATCCGCAGATGCCCCCCCAACGGGCCCGAGGTATCGAACAGGGCCTCCACGGTGCGCCCGTCTGTGACGATGCGCGCCCCGACACGACCGTCCTCCCGGATCAAGTCAACGGGGTCCATCTCCTCGAGG
>CAZXDD010000196.1:0-12652 GCA_964639415.1 uncultured Armatimonadia bacterium | reverse complement strand
TATGTGCCATTGCCAGGTGTACTCGTGCTCGGAGCCGTCCTTGTCCATGTCGTCATAGACCACCAGGTACGGTGGAATACCCGCCTCGGGACGTCGGAAGAAGAAGGTCCGGTTGGCCCGCCGCACCGGAGATGTGGGCAAAGGCACCCAGTCCGCATCGTACCGGACGCTCCAGGCCTCCTGCGCATCCACCCGTGTCCAGTCCAGCGCCGGACCGGACCAAAAGCCCGTGATCCTGCCGCCGCTCTGGTTGTGATAGCGCATCGGCTGGCCCTGACCGTCGATGAGCACCACATTGTGGGCATAGCTGCTGCCGCTCTTCTCCGGGGCGCCGTCATTGCCGTAGCCCGAGTCGATGGCCAGGTCGCTGCCGAAGGCGCGGAAGGTGAAGGTGCCCTTGTCGCTCTGGTCGTGTCCCTGGGCGTACGGCCCGGCCTCGATGGCCAGATGTGCGTCGTCGGGCGCAAAGCCCGTGCGTGAGACCACCAGACCGCGGCCGCGAAAATGCAGACCCGGCGGGAGCAGCTCGCCGGGGTCGGACACCACCGGGCACGGCTCGTACCAGAGCAGATAGGCCAGCAAGTCCCGGGGCTGGTAGTCGGCGATGGGAAACCTCCCCGGCCCCACCTGCCACTCCCACCCCATCAGCCCGGCCAGGGCCGTGTAGCTCAGTCGCCTCTCGCCCGGATGCTCGTCGAACTGCCTTAGGAAGGCGAAGGGCTGCACGATCTGCGGACTGCTCCAGCACTCACCGGGCACGGGAGGGTCAAAGCGCGCAAGCTCCGCCAGCCGGCCGCAGGCGTAGGAGTACACCGGCCAGGGGCGCTGGCCGTGGCCACAGTCGGAGAGGTTATTCCACCTCACCCGATCCGGCAGTGTCTCGGCGATCAGCCACGGGGCGATGAGATGGTAGTTGGTCTCGGTGAACAGATCGCCTCTCCCCTGCCGCCGCAAGATCTCGATGAACTCCACTCCCGAGCCGATGCCGTAGCCCAGATAGCTGGGACCCTCATTGCCGCAGCCGTCGGCATCCACTCCCAGGGTCAGATAGTCTCGCAGATGCCGGCGACAGTCGAAGAGGATGGCCTGCTCGGCCAGGCGCGTCTCGCCCTCCAAAGCCAGCATCCCCACCCCACAGGCGCCCATCAGCCCCGGGTCCCAGTTCCATACCCGGTGCAGTGGCCGGCGTCCCCAGCCCTCGGCGAGGCTGCGCTCGTGGATGTCCGTCACGAACCCCACCAGGGTGAGCTTCACCCGCCGCCGCTGCTGTGGGCTGAGCCGATCCCACAGCCAGTCATAGCCGAAGGCCAGCGCCCGCACATACAGGGTGCGGGTGTAGGTGAAGCCCTTGGCCAGGAAAGGCTCCTCGGCGGTGAGGCGCCCCGCGGCATTCACCAGCGCGGTGGCGGCATGCTCGCCGAAGCGGGCGTCCCCCGTGATCTGGTAGGCGGCCGCGAGTATCTCCATGGGGTAGCCGGCGCTGTGCAGATGCCCCTCCATCGCCGCCCGCCAGGCGGTCCCGTCGAGCTCGCTGCTCTCCGCGAAGTCGTACAGCGTCCCCAGAGGGTCTGCGGCGTCGTATGATCGGAGGTACTCCTCGGCCAGGGCGACCAGGCGCCGATAGGCCTCCTGGCGCGTGTCACCGCAGCTTTCCTTGGCCCAGATCGCCGCGAGCCTGTCGGCGGTGAGCAAGAGCCGCGGGTGCGGTGCTCCGCCCGCCTCGCTCTCCGGCAGCAGTTGGCGCTCGCGCTGCGCCTCGGCGCAGCGTCTGGCCACCGCGATGGCGTCCTCGGCGTTGAGGAACTGCACCTGGTCCAGGTCGACCCACGTGGGCTGCCGTGTACCGAGATTGGCCAGGAACTGGATCAAGTCGCCGGGCTTGAGGGCCGCCGCACGCAGCGTCTTGACCGGCCCGCGCTCGTACCGCAGAGACGACAGCGGCACGTAGAACTCCAGCCACTCCCCGGCGCTGTGCAGCAGGTCGCCCAGATCGGCCCGGAAGTAGCTGAGCTCAGCGCCCTCGGTGGCGATGCAAAGGTGCATCAGAAGACCGCCCGCGGCACCCCGGGGAGCACGGAAAGCTCCGTAGATGCCGGCCAGGGAGCTCAGGTCGGTCTCGGGGAGGGCATGGTGTACCCAGCCGTAGGAGAACTCCTCCGGGTCGATGGAAAGCCGCAGGGCCCTGTGGCCTGCGAAGGGCTCCTCCGCATGGAGGCTCACCGTGGTATTGCTCTTCCGGTTCCAGCCCTCATCGGCGTCGGAGGTCTCGAAACCAAAGGTGTGAAGAGGAGCGGCCGGGAGCGCCGCGCAGCAGGCGACGAGCAAGAGGAGGGTGGCCATGGGACACCTCGGGAGTGTGGGGTTCGCAGCAGGCTTCGCCGCAGCGGCCAAAGACCCCTCCGGGAAGCCGGGCAGGCCGCAGGCCCGCGCCAAGGTAGGGGAAGGACCGTCGGCCAGCGACGCCGAAACGAGACCACGTGCCGGACGAACCCGTGGCCCAACTGTGCCGGGGCCAGCAAAGTCCGCGGACCCGCGTCGCTTTCGGCCTCCCGCGGGCGAGCATCCTGGCCCCTGCCCACGGTCTGCACCCCAAAAGGAGACAGACGGCAGATGAACGGCATCTTCGGTAGTCCGCTACGTGGCCTCATCGTCCCCCGCAACCACCGTAACAGACGCATCAGCAGCTACAACGTTGAGGGCAAAAACAACGACTGGTGGCCTCTGGGCCCCCATAGCACAACCACCCTCGCCGACATCGACGGCCCCGGCTGCATCACCCATATCTGGATGACCACCGGCTCGGAGGAGCCGGCCTGGACCCGGCGCGTGCTCTTGCGCATGTACTGGGACGGCGAGGACAATCCCAGCGTCGATGTGCCCATGGGCGACTTCTTCGGCGTCGGCCACGGCGAGATCCGGCAGTGGGAATCCGTGTGCATGGGCATGTCCGGCCCCGACGGCCGCAACCGCTCGGCCTTCAACTGCTGGCTGCCCATGGCCTTCTCCACCGGCGCCCGCATCGAGGTGGTCAACGAAAGCGACCAGGGCCGCCCGCTGTACTTCTACATCGACTACGAAGCCTACGACGGCCCGGACCTGGATGCCCTGAAGTTCCACTGCAATTGGCGCAGGGAGAACCCCTGCGACGGCTGGGCCGAGCCGGGTCACAACGTGGGAGACGCCGATCTGAACCAGAGGCCCAACCTGACGGATGAGGGCAACTACCTGATCCTGGACGCCGAAGGCCGAGGGCACTTCGTCGGCTGCAATCTGAGCATCGACAATGTCGCCGGGCAATGGTGGGGCGAGGGGGATGACATGATCTTCATCGACGGCGAGGGCTGGCCGCCCAGTCTCCACGGCACCGGCTCGGAGGACTACTTCAGCCACGCCTACGGCATGCAGGACGTCAGGGGGCTTTTCAACGGCACCAGCCTGTACAACCGGGAGCACAAGAACTGGGAGGGCAAGTGGACGGTGTACCGCTGGCACATTGTGGACCCCATCGCCTTCACCGAGTCGATCCGGGTGAGCATCGAGCACGGCCACGCCAACTCGCGCTCCGACGACTACTCCAGCACGGCCTACTGGTACCAGACCGAGCCGCACAAGCCGTTCGAGGCCATGCCGGCGGTGGATAAGAGACTGCCCAATGAAGTGGAGGGGTGAGAACGGCGGAGAGAGGCGGAGAAGGGCAGGGAACGACAACGTCTCACCACGGAGTACAGGGAGTACAGGGAGTACACGGAGTTCCACGGAGTTCCACGGAGAACGGCGGGGAAGGGCGGAGAGCGACGGAGAACGGCGGAGGAAGCGATGAAGGCGCCGCCGTTAGCCGTCGTGGGGCGGGCTTTCCGCTCACACTATGCATGAGCGCACTGGGGCCACATTTCGCCATCCCCACGTCCGGAACGGTCGAAGTGCTGCCGTTCTCCCCCCTCATCCCGTCTCGCCGGTCGTATCGGCGAGTAAGGGAGAGGGGGGCCGGGGGGGTGAGGCGACGTGAGTCGGCGCTTGCCCGGAACCTGCATAATGTGAGTTTCCGGCCCGCCGCCGTTCACGCTCCGGGCCGCCGACGGTCCGCTATGTGGCGTCCGAATTGTCCGGGGCGACTTGCCCCTCAGACAAGCGGCGCAAGGAGTAGGACGGGAAGGCGCTGGGCCACGTCTCGGGTGTCACAACGACGCAGCTTGCCACGTACTCGCGCTTCCATGCGTCGCGGACGCCGCTCTCGTGCCGCAATCGCTCCGCTAGGCGCTCGCGGAAGGGCTCCAGGTCAGCCAGCTCCGGCCCCAGTGCTGAGACATCGTCGACCAGTACGAACACGAAGGGCTTCGTGTCCCGCGCCATCAAATGGAGGTACGTGTAGCTACCGCGAGCCTTGGGCACCAGCTCAGCGTTGATGAGTTCGTTGCCCCTGCGCTTCGTGCGTTCTGTCGTGCGCCGTTCGGAGGGGCGAGGGTCCTTGTCGACGCCGGACGCTGAGGGGTTCTTGACTTCGATCAGCAGCATCCGCGCGGCCTCCTCGACGACGAAGTCCACTACCTTCCCGGGCGGATGCGGAGCGCCGCGCTCCTGGCCATCGAGCTTCTCGACGTCCACGGCCCCGGTGAACGTGAACTCGAGGCCGCTCTCCACGAAGAGCCAGGTCACTGCCGCCCCACCTCCAGCGCCCGCTGGAGCGCCGCGTCGTAAAGGTCGGCAAAGGCATCGGAGATGGCGTTGGGATCGATGTCGAGGTACGAGTCGGTACTGTTGGCCCGAGCGTCCCCGGCTTCGGGGTCGAGATAGAGAGCGTGGTAGCGCACCTGGTGCTCGGCTCGCGCCTTGAGGTCGAACTGCTTGAGGGTCACGTAGTCGTGGGTCGCCAAGAAGACCTGCACGCCCATCTGCTGCAGCGCGAGCAGGATGTCCACCACCGTGCCCATCATGCTCGGGTTCAGATTCGCCTCGGGCTCGTCCCAGAAGAGGATCGATCCATCGGTCAAGACACCGTTCTGAATGAGACGGTAGAGCAAGCCCAGCTTGCGCATGCCCTCGGCCAGCAGTGTGAACTCCAGCTTCCCGCCCGGGCTCTGGAGATAGAAGGTCTCCTGCTCGTCCACCACGCGTCCCCTGATGCTCTTGCCGATCAGCTCAAGCAGATAGGCGCGGTCTGAGGCCGGGGCGCCTCTGAGCGGCGGGAGAAACGCCCGGTCTACTATGTCGGCGTAGACTTCCTCGAAGTGCACCACGCGCTCGGAGTAGAGGGACCTGAACCCGGGGGCGTTGGCCAGCATCTCCTTCACGGGGATGTAGATGCTCCGCACCGCATCGCCCGTCCAGTCGCGTAGCCCGGTCAGCTCTGCCTGCTCAGGACGACGCTGGTTTGTGGCGAAGGAGGCCCCGAGGCGGCGCCTCCCTCGCTGCACCACGATCTGGCAGCGGTCAACGCCCACCTGCCGCCGCACGAGCCGGCCTGGGTGTCTATCGCGCGGCAGAAAGACGCTCACCAGCTTCTCGACAAACAGCCTGTCGGGTTTGCTCGCCTCACACGCCGCGTAGAGCGCCTTGAGGATGTGCGTCTTCCCGGTGCCATTGGCGCCGATGAACACGTTGATCCCCGGGCTGAGCGCGAGGTCCAAGTCGGCGAAGGCCGTGAAGTGACTGAGCTTGAGGTGTGTCAGCGACATCGGGCAGTCCTCCCTTCGGCGCAGCCATCGTAGCACACGGGCACGGCGGTGTCACCCTCGCCCACGCGCCTCCTCACCGACCCGACGGCGGCGCGGCCCGGAACTGGTTGTCCGCATCTCTCCCGGCGCCGCGCAGTCCGCCACACCAAACCGGTTCATGCTAACTCAACACAGGTGACCACGCGGACAACAGCGAACAGGGAGTCGAAACCAGGTTGGCGAGATCGGGAGCTTGCGGCGCGCCGCCGTTGTGCCGTTGTTGGGGCGGGTTCTCCACCCCGCCGCCGTTGTGCCCGCAGAGCACGCCCGCCGCAGCCCCCGGAGGTAACCACATGGTCGACCGCGAGGCGCGAGACAAGCTGTGCGAACTCATCGAGCAGTGGCTGGATGGCGAGATCGGGTTGCAGGACCTGGATGAGAGGGCCGGTGAGCTTGACGCGGGCACGAAAGACCCGGCCGTGGCCGCGACCGCCTGGGAGATCTGCTCCATGGCCGACTGGGCGGAGGCCGAGGACGTGCCCCCGGATGAGCCGACCTGGAAATGGCTGCAGCGGGAGATGCTCCTGCTGAGGTCAGACGCAGAGCTCGTGGAGACCTCGGTGACGAAGTGGACCCGGCGGCAGGCCCTGGCGGGAGCGGGTGCTCTCGCGGTCCTCCTGATCGTGCTCGGGAACGCACTGGTCTGGCCGACGGTGATCGGTGTAGCCTCTATCGGCCTCATCGCGATCATCGTAACCGGCTGCGTGTGGCACTGGCTGGCGACCCGAGCCGAGAGCAAGCGCGCCGAGGAGGGCCCCGGCTGGGGTCCGGACCTCCTGAACCCCTTCACATCGGTCGGTGAGATGCTCGCGGTTCGCAGGAGCGTGCCGCAGTTCTGCAGACGCGACTTCGTCCAGCGCGAGCCCCGACCGGAGGAGCCGTGGTCCTGGCCCGGACTGCGCCAGGCCCTGCGAACGGTGGTGCTCACCATCGTGGGCGGCGGCCTTGTGTTGGCCGTGCTGGCCGTCGGCATGCCTATCGGCATTGCGGTGGTGCTGCTCGGGCCCGACCGCGAGACGCAGCGGCGCATTGTGGTGTCGTGAGACGGCGGGGGCGAGGGTCGGCCCGGAGTGCCAACGCGTAGCGCCGGTGCGCTCGCCGTAGACGTGGGTGTTCTCCCTCTCCACGAGTGGACAGGGCCCCGGTGAGGTGCCGTTGGCTCTGGGCCAACGGCCGTCGCAGTCAAAGGGTCGCGCCGGTCCCCCTCACCCCCAGGCGACCCCAGGGGGCGCCCGACTGTCCCCGGCGTCCCGCCAACCGGGACTGGGAGAAGTGAACGTTAGCGGCCACCGTTCCCGCCGTTGCCGTTACCCGCTACGCACCACCCGCCACGGCCGTTCCCACCGTTCCTGCCACCTGTTTCCTGTCACCTGCCGTTCCCCCTGCCGCCCTCACTCCAGCGCCGGGCCGGCGATCTGCTCGCCCCTTTGCTGTTTCGCCTGGTCTTCCGGGTCGAAGGTGCCGTAGAACAGCGCGTTGGCGTCCATCCACGTCACCAGCCGCTCCAGCTCCCCGGCAGTCAGCTTCACCTTCCCGTGCCCATTGAGCAGCAGCTTCGTCAGCCCGCTGCCCCTGGCGCCGTAGCGGTCCGGCTGACTCAGCGAATCCAGACTGTTTTGGTCCGAGATCGGCACCCGCGGCGCCAATGCGTTGTAGGAGACGGTGTAATGCCCCTCGGGCGCCCCGGTCAGGGCGATCTCTCCAGCCGGCTCGTCGCCGCTGTGACACGAGATGCAGTGGCGGTCCAGGACGGGCTGGACGAGCAGCGGGTAGCTGAAGGGCCTGGAGCCCTCGGGCCCCGGAGCGATGTGGGAAGCCGTCCGTCGCGTGGCCTGCGGCATCTGCACCGGCGGCGCCGTGGTGCGCTCCTCGTGGCAGCCCACGCAGGAGGTGGTCTCGCCCGGTTGCAGGTAGGTCAGGCTGCGCATGATCTGAATCGCCATCCCCTGCTCGTCCAACGCCTGGAAGGCCAGCGGGGTATTGGCGGGAGCCCGGAAGTACGCCGAGCCGTCGGCCTCCACCGGCACCGTGCCCAGCACCTGCTTGCCGGGAGCGCCGTGGGCCCTCCCCACCGCGGGGTTGTCGATGCCCGGCGTTGACTTGGGCAAGACCTGCACGATGCGCAGGGCCTTCACCGACCCCGGCGCCAGCCCGGGGCTGCTGCGGTACACATCCTGGAGGACGAAGTGCCCCTCGTCCGGCCGGTCCCGATCGCACACCGAGGGCAGTAGCGTCGGCCGCTCTCGGGGCCGCAGAGGCATCGGCCACAGGCTGCTGATGGCGATATCGCGGTACAGGAGCTCCCTATTGCCGTGCGCATCCACCAGGTACAGGCCGAACATGTTGGGCACATTGCAGGTGGGCTCGCCGATCAGCCCGTCGAAGCTGTAGGCGGCGAGGAAGTAGGTTTCCGACAGTGGGTACGGGCTGCGGTAGCAGTGCCCCGGCCAGCGGTCGTTCTCCGCGGTGCTGCTCGGCTTGCCGACGGCCGAGAACCAGTAGGGCTGCACCTTTGTCTCGCCCTCGGGGAAGGGCACATCCGGGGTCAGACGGGTGATGGGCTCCTCACCATCCACCCCGAGGCCGACGTCGACGAGGATGATCGAGCCCGCGGTCATGGCGTGGTGCGCCGCGGCCGTGGCCATCACCCGTCGCGAGCCGGGCACCGCCATGGGCTCCCAGATCCCCACCGGGTTGAAGGTGTTGTTGCCGAAGAAGATCGCCGGCCGCGTGCCGTCGGGTGCGGTGGTCCAGAGCTGCTCGAAGAACACGGCATTGCGGTCCACGTAGTCCCAGCGGGTGTAGATGATGCGACCATCGGGCAGGAAAGCGGGGTCCCATTCCTGGGTCTCGTGGCGCGAGATCGGCCGGCAGTTGGAGCCATCCAGATCGGCACCGGTGAGCACGTAGTTCTCGCAGCCCGGCGAGCCGCAGCGGTGCCAGCCCCGGCGCCGGGTGGAGATGAACAGCAGCCTCCCGTCCGGGGTGTACCGGGGCGAGAAGTCGTCGAAGGGCCCCGCGGTGAGTCGCGTCAGGCGCGAGCCGTCGGCGGCGACCTCGTAGAGACTGTAGTACCGACCGTGGTGCCCCTCGCGGGTGTTCTCCGGGCCCGCCTCGGCCTCACAGAAGGCGAACAGGAGCCGGTCGCCCTCGTAAGAGACGTCCAGATGCTGGCAACTCCCGGCCGGGAGCCTGCTATCCGTCAGCGCTCTGGCGGCCATGGAGCGACCCGGCTCCTGCAGAACGAACACGCCGCCCCCGGGCTTGGCATAGCGGCCGTAGTACTGGGTGAGCTGGTGGCTGAAGGCCCCGGGAACCTGCTTGACGAAGGCGATCGGCCCCAGGTCGGCCAGCGGGTTTGCCAGAGCGATCTCGCGCTTGACCCAGTGCAATCGCAGCCAGAGGTCCTCGGCTCCGGCGCCGACCATCCTCCCCTCGTCGCAGCGCCACCGGTACTCCCGGCTCAGGGCCTCCCAGCGGGCCGTCTGAGCCGGGAGTGTGACGCCCGCCGCGGCCAGATCGGCCAGCAGGGCATTGCCGCGCTGCAGGAGGCGCTCGGTCGCCCCGGCGTAGCTCGATGGATCTCGTGGCGTGTCAATGCCATCATCCAGCCGCCAGTCCCACTCGATCAGGGCCCGCTCGATGGCCCTGCGCGGTGCCGGGAGCACGGGCGGAGCGCCGGAGCCGTAGTCGCTTGGAGTGGGGCTCAGCGGAATGGCGAATTCGCGGCCCCCTGTGCTCAGCTTCACCTCGCTCCACCGCACCGCGGTCTCGCCCTCCAGCCCGGTGGTCATCAGCCGCACCCTCTGAGCGCCACCCGGCGGGATGTCGAGTCGCAGGCGCGCGTGATCCCTGAGAGTACGCGTCACTTCGGGGCCGTCCTCTACTCGGAGAGCGACCCGTGCCGGCCTGTCGCCGCTGAGGGCGGCTCTGGCCGACAGAACGCAGCCCTCCCCGGGGCCCTTCACATCCACCACGACGCCGACGGCCTCACCCGGTGCCACAGAGGCCAGTAGGCCCGCGGGGCGGGAGGTGACGGCCACCTGCGGTCCCGCCGCGGCTAAGGGGGCCACCAAAAGGAGCCCGCAATGCGGGCCGGCCACCAACCCGGCCTCCCCATCGAGCTCGTACCTCGCGGGCGAGAAGTCCGGAAGCCCGGCGGCAAGCAGCTCCACCTCGGCCAGGCCGCAGGTCTGGAAGTCGTTGTACGAGCTGAGCACCACGATGCGCAGCAGGCGGGTCTTCACGCCATCGAGGAGCACGGATACTCTGGCCAGGTCCTGGTCGGGAAGCTCCCCGGTGCCCACCCGGCGCCAGTCGTTCCCATCGCTGGAGACCTCGATGGCGAACGCCCGCGTGTGGTACATGCTGCCGCTCCACTGAGCCTGGTGCAACACCACCTCGCGGATGTCCTCGGCCTGGGACAACGTGAAGGTCAGGGCGCAGGGAAGCTGCGTCTGGTCCTTGGAGTACCAGCAGCCCGCCCCACGCTCGAGGCTGCCGTCGGCGGCCTTCTCGCCGCCGTACTCGGCGCTGAACTGCGTATCGGCGACGACGCGCGTCCCGTATTGCGGGCCGGCGATGTTGGCCAGACCGTCGGCGGCGAGGGCGGCGCCGGCCCGGCAGATGATCGTGAAGCACAGGAGAAAGAGGAACAGACCCCGTTGCATTGCGGCCTCCGGGCAAGGACGAAGTGAGGAATGAAGCGCCATGGTAGGCCATTTCGACGAGGAGGGGGAGGGACCTTCGGGGGCGAGCCGCGGGCCGCACGGAATCGGGTGTTGGGCAGAGGCCCTCTGCCGGCTGAGCCGGTGAACCCACGAACCGGCGCACCTGCAGGCGCGGGGCCTGCGGCTCAATGAGCCTGATCGTCGCCATGTCGGTCTCTCGGCGCCAGGGACAGTGCCACGGCCGCCGCTCGGCGGGCCGAATGCACAGGCGTGCGGAGCCGAGTGGTCTCAGCGATTCCCTAGTTCGGCGGCGGTGGCGTACGTGCCGCGAGCACCACCGGCCCCGGGGGCGTACCGACCATCGTGCCCCACGGTCCCTGCGGAGATGTCTCCCCATCCGGTCCCACGTAGCACGCATCGGGACTGCCGGCGGATGCCGACAGCGCCCAGCGTTCACCCGACGGGCCCCTCAGTACCCACAGGTAGTGCACATCGTCCTTCATGTACAGCTCGGCACCCCTGCACCCGTGGACCCGGGTGTACAGCCCGTCGTAGCCGCGATCCCCGGCACCCACGACCCGCCAGCAATCGGTGGCCGCAGGCCCTGCGGTGGTGGAATCCGGCTCCCGCGAGCTTCCCCGGCCGCCCGCCTGCACGGCGGCTAGGGCCACAGGTCGCCACGCCATCACCTCCGGAGGCCTGCCATCCTGCCCCTGCCACGGCATGGCCGGTAGAGCGCTACACGGTGCACCACTGTAGGGCCGGTCGGCGCTCCCCGGCGAGGGGCCCAGGCACCACCCATCCCGACCGCCCGCGTGCACGTCCGACCACAGCCAGTGCGAATCGTCCTTCTTGTAGTCGTCAAGACGGCCCCGGCTCCCGGCCAGGTAGTACACGCCGTTGTACTCCCCCTGCCCGGCGCCACGGACGATCCACACTCCATTGGACGGAATGGCCCGCACCGACGGTGCCGGAGCCGGCGCCTGCTGAGCCGCCCAGGGATTGGCGGGCAGCGTGGACGACGCCAGCGACCCCCAGTAGGCGTCGGTGCCGCCCGCCGGCTCGCTGGACAGGTGCCACAGCAGGCCGCCGGGCATCACGATATCCGGCGAGCACCACAGCCAGTGGTCGTCGTCCTTGCGGTAGCAGGGCCTCTGCCAGTAGAGCCCGAACGGCTGGTACACCCCGTCGTAGTCCCGGGCACCGGCGCCCTCCACCGCCCAGCACTGTCCCGCCGGATCCGGGATGCAGTCGGGGGCCTGCTCGCCTCCAGAGCGCTGCCAGGCGAAGCACAGCGCCCCGGCGTTGTCCCGCGCGATCAAAAGCAGGGGGGCCGCGATCAAGAACACGAGCACGCAGTAGATGATCTGCCGCGCCATGGCCAACACGCCTCCCACCACTGCAGGGTGCGCACCTGACAATGCCACCACGCCCACCTTGTTCGGCAACAGGACAGACAACTCCTGCACACGAGAATCCCGTATTACACTTTCGCTCGCATTCAGACACCAGTGGGCCACCAAACACCTACAGAGCGCATCCGAGGCCCCCCGCGGTACGGCGACCGGCATCAGGGCACTCCGCGGAGCGGACCGGGCAAGACAAAGGGCCGCCCCGCGCTATGCGAGACGGCCCCTGCCGACTGTGCGAACCACATGGAGCAGACCCTACAGCTCCACGATCACCGGCCGGTCACCCACACTGATGGCGGCCTCGGCGATGCGGGTGGACTCGATGCCCTCCCTGGCTCCCGCGATGGGCGTCTTGCCCGTCTTGCAGCAGTCGATGAAGTGGGCCATCTGCTTGCGGAACCAGTCTTCGCCGCCGTCGGCCTCGAACTCAACCATGTGCTCGCCGTCCTGCAGGTTCACCTGGAGCTGATTGCCACCGGGGAACATGATCGAGCCCAGCGGCCCCAGCACGTCGTGGGCGCCGTCGGCCTTGACGCCGTAACCGAAGCCCGGAAGGCCCCAGGACCAGATGATGAGCTGCTGGTCGCCGCTTTCGAAGTTCACGATCACCGTTCCCGTGTCCCAGGCGGTGGTCTCGGCCTTCAGCTTGCGGATGTCGGCAACGACGTTGGTCGCCTCACCGAAGATGAAGCGGGCGAAGTCGTAGCTGTGCACCGCGCCGTCGATGAAGGGTCCGCCGCCGATCTCTTTGTCAAAGAACCACGGTGTGGGCGCCCCCGAGCCGCCGCTCACCGAGCGCCAGACCACGGCCATCACTACAGGCAAACAGCCCTTTACCGACGGCAATGAGGGACTGCGG
>CAZXDD010000195.1:0-12672 GCA_964639415.1 uncultured Armatimonadia bacterium | reverse complement strand
GATGGAATCTCGTGACTGGAGTTCAGACGTGTGCTCTTCCGATCTGTCTCGAGGCGCTCCAGCAGCACTTGCTTCATCAGGTCGCAGGCCTGGAGGATCTTGGGGTTGGCCACGCGATAGTAGAGGGTCTGACCGTCGCGGCGGAAGGTGACGGCGCCCACCTGGCGGAGCAAAGAGAGATGCTGGGACACATTGGACTTACTGATTCCCATCTCGTCCACCAGGGCCCCCACGGACTTCTCGCCCTCGCGGAGGCGGTTGAGTATCTCGACGCGCTTGGGGTGGGAGAGCGCGCGGCAGGTATTGGCGTGCATCTCGCAAAGTCTGTGGTCCATGCCGGAGTCTCCTTGTTTCGAGATTTCGCAAGTATTATAGCGCCTCTGCTTTGCCTGTCAAGGCGTCCGGGGCGGTTCCGTCGAGCCGTGGGTGGCCTGGGGGTGGGTGCGGCGGGGTGCGGCGGATATCTTGTCAAGCGCCTTGACAGTAATACACTCAACCATTATAATGCCCCCGTTGGAAGCAACGCGGGCTCTCCCGCATCCTAATGCCTACCCGGTGGGACCGCCTCTGAGCGCCGGCCCACCACCCCTCTGACTGAAAGGTGGGACATACCATGGCGAAGGCCGTTGGTATCGATCTTGGAACAACCAATTCCTGCGTGGCGGTGGTAGAGGCCGGCGACCCGACCGTTATCGTCAACTCTGACGGCGCCCGCACGACCCCCTCTGTCGTCGGCTTCTCCAAGACCGGCGAGCGACTGGTGGGGCAGGGCGCCAAGCGCCAGGCAATTCTCAATCCCGACCGCACCATCGCCTCGATCAAGCGCAAGATGGGCACCCGCGAGAAGGTCACCATCGACGGCAAGGACTACACGCCCGAGCAGATCTCCTCGATGATCCTGGCCAAGATCAAGGCCGATGCGGAAGCATACCTCGGCGAGGAAGTCAAGCAGGCCGTCATCACCGTGCCGGCGTACTTCGACGACACCCAGCGCACCGCCACCAAGCAGGCCGGCGAGATCGCCGGGCTCGAGGTGCTGCGCATCATCAATGAGCCCACCGCCGCCGCACTGGCCTATGGGTGGAAGTCCGAGAAGAAGGAAGCCAGAATCCTGGTCTACGACCTGGGCGGCGGCACCTTCGATGTCTCGATCCTCGAGATCGAGATCGGCGGCGACGACCGCGACGCCTATCAGGTGCTGGCCACCTCCGGCGACACCCGCCTGGGCGGCGACGACTTCGACGCCCGGATCATCGATCACCTGGTCAATGAGTTCAAGAAGGAGAACGGCGTCGACCTGCGCAAGGACCCCCAGGCCCATCAGCGCCTCAAGGAAGCCGCCGAGAAGGCCAAGTGCGAGCTGTCCACACAGGTGACGACCGGCATCAGTCTCCCGTTCATCACCAATGTCGAGGGCGAGGGCCCCAAGCACCTGGAGATGACCCTCACCCGGGCAAAGCTGGAGGAGCTCATCGGCGATCTGGTGGAGAAGACCCGCGAGGCCGTGGAGGACTCCATGAAGGAGGCCGACCTCAAGTACGGTGAGGTGGATGAGGTCATCCTCGTCGGCGGCTCCACGCGCATCCCGATGGTGCAGGAGATGGTCAAGCGTCTCACCGGCCGCGACCCCAAGAAGGGCATCAACCCCGACGAGGTCGTGGCCGTCGGTGCCGCCATCCAGGGCGCCCTCCTCGCCGGCGACGAGACCCAGAACATCGTCCTCATGGACGTGACGCCCCTCACTCTCGGCGTCGAGACCCTGGGCGACGTGATGGACCACGTGATCAAGCGCAACACCAATATCCCGACCCGGGAGACCCGCGTCTACAGCACCGCCTCGGACATGCAGACCACCGTCGAGGTCCACGTGCTGCAGGGCGAGCGCACCCGGGCCAGCCAGAACAAGTCGCTGGGCAAGTTCCACCTTACCGGAATCCCGCCTGCGCCGCGGGGCATGCCACAGATCGAGGTCACCTTCGACATCGACGCCAACGGCATCCTCAAGGTCGCGGCCAAGGACAAGGCCACCTCCAAGGAGCAGGAGATCACCATCACCGGCTCGGGCCAGCTCTCCGATGACGATGTGAAGCGGATGGTCCAGGAGGCGGATGCCCACAAGGCCGAGGACGAGAAGTTCAAGGAGCTCGCCGACGCCCGCAACCAGGGCGATCAGGTGGCCTACCAGCTCGAGAAGACCCTCAAGGAGCTCGGCGACAAGGTGGGCGACGCTGAGAAGCAGGCGATCACGGAGAAGATCGAGGCCCTGCGCGAGGCGGCCAAGGGCGACGACCCCGAGGCCATCCGGGCGGCGATCGAAGCGGCCAACCAGGAGTTCTCCGCCGTCTCGCAGCGGATGTACGAGGCCGCGGGCGCGGCCGAGGCCCAGAGCCAGGCGGCCGAGGGCACGACCGGCGGCCCGGCGGGCGGAGGCCCCTCACAGGGCGATGACGTGATCGAGGGCGAGTTCGAGGCCGAGGACAAGTAGGGCGGCGACGCGTGGGGTCTGGAGGGCCGGATGCCCGGTGTGCCGGGTATCCGGCCCGGCCGCCCATCGCCGCAGGTGAGGCGGCAACGGCGCCTCACCCCCCGCCTCCTCACTCGCCCAGACGGCGGGCGAGACGGGAGCAGGGGGAGCACGACAACGACAGACGGCCACCGACGACAGACGGACGGAGGCCGAGACTGTGAGGCGGATATGCGAGGGTTTCCTGACGACCCAGTCCGCGAGGGCGCCCGGCTGAGGGCACGGCTCCGTGACCTGCTGGACGCTACCTTCGTCGAAACACCCCGATCGGAACCTGTGGCGCCCTGGGTGCCCCGGGCCGACATCTGGGCCACACCTGAGGCCGTCATTGTCGAGGTGGAAGTGCCGGGCCTCGGAGCCGATGACGTCGAGGCCCACGTGGAGGGCAATGTCCTGACCATCACCGGCTCGCGCACCCCCACCCGGGACGCCGGGCGGTACCTGGAGCGACAGCGCCCCGCAGGGGCATTCTCCCGGGCCTTCACCCTCACTCAGGCTCCCCGCGACGTACAGGCGAGGCTGGAGGACGGGCTGCTGACGGTCACCCTGACAAGATAGCGCGGGTCCATACCATGAGGACAGTTCGAGACTTGCTACAACTGCAGGAGCAGTTCGACCGGGCGTTCCGCGAGGCACGGGCGTGGCGGCAGTCGCCCGCCGCCGAGCCGGGCTTCACGCCGGAAACGGACGTCGCGCAGGATGACCGGGCCTACACCATCACCCTCGACCTCCCCGGCGCGAGCAAGACCGCTCTGAAGGTCTACGCCGAGGGCGGAGCCCTGATCGTGTCCGGACACCGCGAGCGCCCCAACCGGGAGCAGGCCAGACTGGTGCGTGGAGAGCGACAGCACGGCCGCTTCTCCCGCGCTATCTCGCTACCATCGGACGCCGACTTCGGACAAGTCAACGCCAGGCTGCAACAGGGCGTCCTGCGGGTGAGCGTGCCCCGCGTGCGCCCCGCAGATGGCGGCCGTATCGAGATCACCGTGGATTGAGGCGGACCGCGGCCACGACCCGCGTCCGCAAACCAAAGTTCGGTGAGTACCCATGGAAACAACAGCCGACTTCTACGACCTGCTGGGCGTCCAGCGCGGCGCCACGCAGGATGAGATAAAGAAGGCGTACCGCAAGGCGGCCCGCAAGTACCACCCGGACGTCAATCCGGGCGACAAGGACGCCGAGGCACGCTACAAGCACATCAGCCAGGCCTACGAGGTACTCAGCGACCCGGAGAAGCGCCAGAAGTACGACCAGTACGGCAGCGCCTGGCAACAAGCCCAGCAGACCGGCCAGTGGCAAAACGGGGACTTCGGCGACTTCGTCTACCAGCAGTACGGCGCCGGCGGCTTCGAGGACATCTTCGGCACTATCTTCGGGAATCTGGGCCAGGCGGCGGGGCGACAACGGGCCAAGACCCGGCGTCCACAGCCCGAGCGCGGCCCGGACATCGCCCACGAGCTGGGCCTCACCTTCGCCGAGGCCATCCGGGGCACGGAGAAGCAACTGACCCTCAGCATCGCCGACCGCTGCCCGGAGTGCGAGGGCCTCGGGGGCGTGGCAAGCAAGTGCCCGGCCTGCGACGGTACGGGGCAGAGCTCACGTGGCGGGCTGTTTGGCATGGGCGCCGCCTGCCCCCAGTGTCAGGGCAGCGGCGAGGTGATCCAGTCCCAGTGCCCCAAGTGCCGCGGAGCCGGTGAGGTACTCAGGGAACGCAAGCTCAAGGTCAAGATCCCCCCGGGGGTCCGCACGGGCAGCAAGATCCGCCTGGCCTCCGAAGGTGGCCGCGGCCTGCGCGGCGGCCCCAATGGCGACTTGATCCTCGCGATGAAGGTGGCCGACCATCCGCTGTTTGAGCGCTCCGGCGATGACATCGAGCTCCAGCTCCCCATCTCCCTGACCGAGGCCGCTCTCGGAGGCAAGATCCCGGTCCCGACCATCGACGGCTCGGTGACTCTCAAGATCCCCGCCGGGACCCGCAGTGGACAGCGCTTCCGCCTCAAAGGCCAGGGCCCCGCTCTGCCCGGCGGCAAGGGGCGGGCCGACCAGTTCGTCACCGTGACGATCACGCCCCCCAGGCGTCTCACGCCCGAGCAGCGTGAACTGCTGGAAGAGCTGCAGAAGGTCACGGAAGAAGACCCCAGGGCAGACCTGAAGACAGACCTGTAGGGCCTGGGGGCAGTCGCGAGTCGACGAGTCACGAGTCAACGGCCACGACGACAACGGAGGCAACGGCCACGGAGGCGGCGGCCACGGAGGCAACGGAGGCAACGGCCACACCCGGGTCTTGCATTGGAACAGACGTGGAGGTGCAGTATGCCGGCCAGAAACGACGAACCTGTCTACTTCATCAGTGTCGCCGCACGTCTGGTGCAGTGCCATCCCCAGACCCTACGCACCTACGAGCGCCTGGGGCTCCTGCATCCGCAGCGCAGCGGCAGCAATGTCCGCCTATACTCGGAGCGCGACATCCAGCGCCTCCGACAGATACAAAGACTCACCCAGGAGATGGGCGTGAACCTCGCCGGTGTGGAGGTGGTGCTCAAGCTCCTGGACCAGATCGAGGACCTGCAGGGAGAGATCGAGAGGCTGCACGAAGTCCTGGAGCACGGCCCCAAGAAACTCCCGGCCGGCCATCCGGTACGCATCGAGATCACCACCAGCGAGGAAGGCGCGTAGAGGTCCGGCCGGAGATCCCGGCGGGACCTTCACCCGCCATGATGGCCGTGCAGGCACGCTTGGGAAGTGCCTCGCGCCACGATCGGGAGGGACTGAGCATGGCCGTCGGCGAAGAGTACCAGGGGTTCGGCGTCGCGGCGGTGTTCCATGGCGAGACGGGCACCGGTAGCGCTCTGGCCGCCGCGGCGGTGGCGGAGTTGAAGGCCGCCGGCATCCCCGCCATGCAGGTGCCGACCAACACGGTGGCCGTCTGGGGGACGCTGGGCAATATGCCGTCGGTGCCCAGCCGGGTGCTGGTGCCGCTGGACAAACTGCAAAGAGCAATTGAGATACTGGAGGGCGAGCAGGCCGAGGTCTGAACGGTGGCGGTTGGGATCACCGCCCGGCGGCAACAGCGGGCCTGCCCCTATTGCGAAGTGATCAGTCATGGACTTTGAGCGCTTTACCAACAAGGCCAAAGAGGCCCTTGCCGACAGCCAGCAGCTTCTGCAACGCTACCACCACAATCAACTCGATGTGGAGCACCTCCTGCTTGCCATGCTGGAGCAGGAGGACGGCCTGACGCCGCGTGTCTTGCAGAGTCTGAACGTGGATGTGGCCGACTTGAAGGCTCGGCTGGAGCGCGAGCTGGGGCAAAGGCCGCAGGTGCAGGTCTCCGGCGACGGCCAGCAGATCTACATCACACCCCACACCCAGCGGGTGTTCGATCAGGCGTGGGAAGTCTGCCGGCGCATGGGCGATCAGTACATCGCCAGCGAGCACCTGCTGCTTGCGACCCTCGAGGACGGCCAGACGGCGGCCGCCAAGCTTCTCGCTGCCGCCGGCCTGAGCTCTGAAAGCGTGCTGGGGGCTCTGCAGGGCATCCGCGGAAGCCACCAGGTCACCGACGCCGGGGCCGAGTCCAAGTACGAGGCGTTGGCCAAGCATTCCCGGGACCTGACGCAGCTTGCTCACGAAGGCAAGCTGGACCCGGTGATCGGCCGCGATCCGGAGATCCGGCGCGTGGTCCAGGTGCTGTCGCGGCGGACCAAGAACAACCCCGTGCTCATCGGCGATCCGGGAGTGGGCAAGACGGCCATCGTCGAGGGCCTGGCTCAGGAGATCGTCTCCGGCGGGGTCCCGGAGATGCTGCGCGGCAAGAAGGTCGTGTCGCTGGACCTGGGGAGTCTGGTGGCGGGCAGCAAGTACCGCGGCGAGTTCGAGGAGCGCCTCAAGGGTGTCATCGACGAGATCCGCGCCGCCCAGGGCGAGATCATCGTGTTCATCGACGAGATGCACACCGTGGTCGGCGCCGGGGCGGCCGAAGGCGCCATGGACGCCTCCAATATGATGAAGCCCGCGCTGGCCCGAGGCGAGCTACGCTGCATCGGCGCCACGACTCTCGACGAGTACCGTGAGAACATCGAGAAGGACCCGGCACTGGAGCGCCGCTTTCAGCCGGTGTTCGTGGAGGAGCCCAGCGTCGACGACACCGTACTCATCCTCCAGGGCCTCAGGCCCCGCTACGAGGAGCACCACGGTGTCAGGATCTCCGACGACGCCCTGGAGGCCGCCGCCGAGCTCTCGGAACGCTATATCACCGATCGCTACCTGCCGGACAAGGCCATCGACCTCATCGACGAGGCAGCCAGCAAGCTGCGCATCGACACCTACGATCTCCCCCCGCGCCCCGAGGCCCTGCGCCAGGAGATCGCCCAGCTCTCACAGCAGGGCCAGGAGGCCGTGGACCGCGGGAACTACGAGGAAGCCGAGCGCTGCAAGAGGCGCCTGGACGAGCTGCAGGCCAAGCTGCCCGCGGCCGAAGACAAGTGGGCCGGAGTGGAGAGCATCGACGATGTGGTGGATGCCGAGGACGTGGCGGGTATCGTCTCGCAGTGGACGGGCATTCCCGTCACGCGGATGTTCGAGCAGGAGGCCCAGAAGCTGCTGCAGATGGAGGCCCGCATTCACGAGCGCGTCAAGGGGCAGGACGAAGCGGTCACGGCCGTGTGCGAGGCCATCCGCCGTTCCCGCGCGGGCCTCAGCGACCCGCGGCGCCCCATCGGCTCCTTCATCTTCCTGGGCCCCACCGGTGTGGGCAAGACGGAGCTTGCCAAGGCCCTGGCCGAGTTCATGTTCGATGACGAAGACGCCATGGTGCGCATCGACATGTCCGAGTATATGGAGCGCCACGCCGTGTCACGACTCATCGGGGCACCGCCGGGCTATGTGGGCTATGAAGAAGGCGGCCAGCTCACCGAGGCCGTGCGGCGCCGGCCCTACCGCGTGGTGCTCCTGGACGAGATCGAAAAGGCGCATCCCGACGTGTTCAACATCCTGCTGCAGATCCTGGAGGACGGCCGGCTCACGGACAACACCGGCCGCGTGGTGAGTTTCGCCAATACCGTGCTCATCATGACCTCCAATATCGGCAGCCAGTATATCGAGCCCCCGGAGCAGGAGTGGAACGAGCAGCAGAGACAGGAGCACTACGAGACCACGCGGAGCAATGTGGTCACCGCCCTGCGGGACGTGTTCCGTCCCGAGCTGCTCAACCGCATCGACGAGATCATCGTGTTCCACGCCCTCACCCGGCACGAGATTCTCGGCATCGTTGACCTGATGCTGGGGCGGGTCGATTCCGCCCTGGCGCAGCGGGGTATGTCGCTGGTGGCCACGGACGCCGCCAAGGCGCTGCTGGCCCGCGAGGGCTACGACCCGCTCTACGGCGCCCGGCCCCTGCGGCGAGTGATCCAGAAGATGGTGGAGAACCCCATCTCCAGCGCTATCCTCCGCGGCGAGTTCGGCCACGGCGACACGATCCAGGTGGACGCCGAAGGTGATGAGCTGAGGTTGAGGCTGGTGGTTGCCGAAAGCGGATAGCGGAACCGGCGGTGGATCACGGGTAGACGGTATGGACAGCCGGGTGCGAGGTAGGGGATGATTCCCTGAGTGCTGGGTGAACGCCGGCAGGCGGCGGACCGTCGCCCCTCGGAGGCCCTCCGGGCCTGTTGCAGGAGAGACGAGTGCCGCACCGCAGCCTCCATGCCTTCCATCGCACCGGGCGCGTCGAGCATTCCACATCGTACCCAACAGACAGCCCCGGGCCAGGATCACTGAGCGACCGGGGCGGCGAGGAGAGCCAAGTGAACATCGTCTGGCCGATAGTGGGGACTGTGGTCGGAGGCCTGCTGGGCTTCGGCATCCACAAGCTCCAGGCCCTGTGCACCGGCGGAGCCGGTGGGTGACCGGCGACCAGCAATCCGTACGCGGCCGTCATTCTCGGTGCCGTGTTCGGCCTGCTGGTGGCCCTCGGTGGGGGCCAACGACCGGAGTAGTGCCAGGGCGTTTGGGTATCGCACAAGGGGGGCCGCGGCCCGGGGCCGCCGGCCCTCCGCCGGATCGCGGACGGGGTTCTACCGCCACGTACCGTACCGGCCGGGGCCGTACCGACGGCCACGGCCTCATGACACAGCCAAGGTCAGGTGATCGGCAATGGCCCGTAGACTCAATGTCCCGGCGTTCGGTATCGCGGTGGGCACGGTGTGGGGTGTCTGTGCGCTGCTCATGGCGTGGGCGAGCTGGCCCACCGGCGGCAAGCTGTTTGGCCCCGCCATCGAGGTTCTCCACAGCATCTACCCCGGTTATCATGCCGGTTTCTTCGGCGGCATCCTCGGCCTCATCTGGGGCTTCATCGACGGCCTGGTCGTGGCCTTCGCCGCCGCCTGGCTGTACAACCGACTGGGCACGCCGCTGGAGGAGAAGGCCGTGGAGCAGTGGACCGTCTCCGAGGATGAGCTGCTGGATGACGAGTGATGTCTGCGATTAGCACTTTCGGGCCGAGAGTGCTAATCGGCTCTTGCGCCTGTCGGCAAAAACGGCTATCATAGCGGTCCGGAACGCTGCGCCGGCACCCGGCGCAGGGCCCGGCCGCAGCATGAAGACCACAGTTGGCAGATTTTGAAGGGAGGTGCTCGCCACGGGAATCCGAGTTCTTGGGGATAGAGTGCTTGTCCGAGTCGATGAAGCCGAAGCCACACAGGGAGGCATCTTCCTGCCCGAGTCGGCGCAGGAGAAGCCGAAGACGGGTATCGTCGTGTCCGTGGGTGAGGGGCGGCGGCTGGAGGACGGTAGCTTCGCCCCCGTGGACGTCGAAGAAGGCGACCGGGTGCTGTTCACCAAGTACGGTGGTACCGAGATCAAGGTGGACGGCGAAGAGTTGATGGTCATGAGCACGAGCCAGATCCTGGGGACGCTGGAGAAGGACGCCTAGGCGAGCTGGGCCCCCGGTGAACCGGCGGCGCGGGGTTTGACCACGCGCCGTCGCCAACTCCCGGCGGTGATCCGCCGGCGACGGTGGCTTTTCGCCGGGGAGGTGGGCTCCCGCAGGGGCGATCGCCCCACGGCCCGACCGGTGTACATGGATGTACAGACGTCATTTCCCCGGCGGGGGGCATAGGGGGACGAGCGTCTCCCGCCGGCTGAGAGACCCATCCGAGCAAAAGGAGACGAAGTGGCTATGGCAGCCAAGGAGATTCTCTACGACGAAGCGGCGCGCCGAGCGCTCGATGCGGCCGGCAACCTCGTAGCCGATGCAGACAAGGTAACCCAGCGGCCCGCCCGGCGGAACGTGCTCCTGCAGACGAAGTTCGGCTCGCCGACCATCACCAAGGACGGCGTGACGGTTGCCAAGGAGATCGAGATCCCCGAGCGCACCGAGAACATGGGGGCCCAGCTCCTCAAGCAGGTCGCCTCGCAGACCAATGACGTGGCCGGCGACGGCACCACCACCGCCACGGTTTTGGCCCAGAGCATGCTCAAGGGCGGCCTCAAGGCCGTGGCCGCCGGTGCCAACCCGATGTTCCTCAAGCGCGGGATCGACAAGGGCGTCGCGGCCGTCGTCGCCAAGCTGCGCGAGATGGCCTCCGAGGTCAAGACCCCGGCCGAGATGAAGAACGTGGCTTCCATCGCCGGCAATGACGAGGGCATCGGCACCATCGTCGCCGACGCCATGAGCGAGGTGGGCAAGGACGGCGTCATCACTGTGGACGAGTCCAAGACCACCGAGACGCTGCTGGACCTGGTGGAGGGCATGCAGTTTGACAAGGGCTACCTCTCGCCCTACATGATGACCGACCGCGAGAGCCTCAGCGCCATCCTGCAGGAGCCCTACATCCTCCTGTTCGAGAAGAAGATCAGCTCGGTGATGGACCTCGTTCCGGTGCTGGAGCAGGTCGTCCAGTCCGGCCGCCCGCTGCTGATCGTGGCCGAGGACGTCGAGGGTGAGGCCCTGGCGACATTGGTCGTCAACAAGCTCCGCGGCGCCCTGAACGCCGTGGCCGTCAAGGCGCCGGGCTTCGGCGACCGCCGCAAGGCCATCCTCGAGGACATCGCCATCCTCACCGGCGGCACATTCATCACCGAGGACCTCGGCATCAAGTTGGAGAACGTGGCCCTCGAGCAGCTCGGTAGGGCCCAGCGGGTCACCGTCACCAGCGACGAGACCACCATCGTCGAGGGCGCCGGCAGCGCCGAGGCGATCAAGGGGCGCATCGACCAGATCCGCCGCCAGATCGAGACTACCGATTCGGACTACGACCGCGAGAAGCTGGAAGAGCGCCTGGCCAAGCTCTCCGGCGGCGTGGCCGTCATCAAGGTCGGAGCCGCCACCGAGACCGAGCTCAAGGAGCGCAAGCATCGCTTCGAGGACGCCCTCTCGGCAACTCGCGCGGCCGTCGAGGAAGGCATCATCCCCGGCGGCGGCACGGCGCTCTTGCACGCCCGTGCGGCTCTCGAGGGCGTAGAGACCGTGGATCAGGACGAGAAGACCGGCGTGTCCATCGTCTACGAGGCCCTGGCCGAGCCGATCAAAGTCATCGCCTCCAACGCCGGCCACGAGGGTTCCGTGATCGCCGACCAGGCGGCCAAGAAGGGCGTCAAGATCGGCTTCAATGCGCTCAACGGCGAATTCGAGGACATGCTCAAGGCCGGCGTCACCGACCCGGTTAAGGTGACGCGCGCGGCGTTGCAGAACGCCGCCAGCATCGCCAGCATGATCCTCACCACCGAGAGCATCCTGGCCGAGATCGAGGAGAAGCAGCCTCCGATGCCCGCCGGTGGCGGCGACATGGGTATGGGCGGCATGGGTGGCATGGGCGGCATGGGCGGCATGATGTAGTCCGTCCTGCCTGAGAGACACACGCGCGGGGCGGGGGATGACCCCGTCCCGCGTTCTCATCGGTCCCCTGGCGTGCGGGACCCGCTCCCGGCGGCGAGCCCGATGGCCGCGGTGACGGCAGAAGGGCAGCCCTCAGGATGATACCCCTTTCCGACAACATCGCCTCCCGCCGCGTCCCCTACGTCACCATCTCCCTTCTCATCGCCTGCATTGCCGTCTTCATCTACGAGTACCTCGCCCCCGGATTCGTTCAGCAGTTCGCCTTCCGACCCGCCTACGTGCTGTCCACCGACCTGTTCCGCGTCGGGCCGGGCATGGCCCTGCAGACCATGATCCTGTCCATGTTCATGCACGGCGGGCTGATGCACATCGGTAGCAATATGCTGTTCCTGTGGGTGTTTGGCGACAACGTCGAGGACCGTCTGGGGCACTTCCGGTTCCTGGTGTTCTACCTGGTCTGCGGCATCGTAGCCACGTTGGCCCACAGCCTTTCCGCAGGCTTCGGCCTGCTGTATGATCCCCACTCCCTGGATCGTGCTATCGTCGGCGCCAGCGGAGCCGTGGCCGGTGTGCTGGGGGCCTATCTCGTCTTGTTCCCCCATTCCTCGGTGCGCACGCTGGTGATCTTCTTCATCATCACCGTCATCAACGTCCCGGCGATCTTCTTCATCGTCCTGTGGTTCATCAGCCAACTGTTCAGCGGCGCCGGCAGCCTGGCCGGAGCCCCCGGCGGCGTGGCCTACTGGGCACACATCGGGGGTTTTGTGATCGGGTTCGTGTGGGGTAAGATGGTGGCGAGCAAGCCCTTCCGCCGCCCTCCCCCGCCGCGGATCATGGACTTGCGGATGGACGACTGAGAGGAAGTCGCGAGTCGGCGAGTCGCGAGTCAACGGCCGACGGCCGGCGCCGTTCCCCGAGACCGCGGGGGTCTCGCCCGCACGCCCCCCCCCGCCGCAAACCACGACCCCTCCGAAACCCTCCGTGCCTGCGGTCTTCCAACTCAGATCATGCAGGTTCCGGGCGGGCGGCGACTCACGTCGCCTCACCCCCCCAGCCCCCCTCTCCCTTACTCGCCGATACGACCGGCGAGACGGGAGGAGGGGGGAGAACGGCCCTGGCGCGAGCGTTTCGGGCGCGCTTGCGGCCAAATGTGGCTCCGGTGCGTTCATGCACAATGTGAGCTCCAAGACCGCAAGGTGGGGCAGCACCCCGACCGCCACAAACCACTCACCGATAGCTCCCCGTGATTGCACTCAGGCCTCTGGATACTGGCGAAGTGTATCTGGCGTACATTGCGGTCTTGGAAGACCGCGGG
>CAZXDD010000194.1:0-12680 GCA_964639415.1 uncultured Armatimonadia bacterium | reverse complement strand
CTCGCGGGCGCGGGCGAACACGGGGAACAAGATCGCGGCAAGGATGGCGATGATGGCGATCACCACGAGCAGTTCGATCAGCGTGAAACCTCTGCGCATCTTTGCACTTCCTTTCTGTTCCTGACGGCCGATTCCGGTCGGGCACGGCCCGCCCCAAATGGGAACTACCCCCTGACACGTGGCATTGGTGCGCCGACCCAACAACCCAAATGCATAATATGTAATGAGCTGAAGTCAAGTCAATTCGTGGTCATATTAAGAACCATTCATGTGTGGTCTGGGCACGGGCGGGCCCTGTGTGCCGGCAGCGCCTGCCGTCGCGGGAGCGCACGGGGGAGCGCAGGAGCCGTTGACTACTCGGCCCTCGCCGGGGTATACTACACAGTAGATGAAGTGGGGGCGATTGGTTTCGACGGAGAGGATGGAACGGCGAAGCTGCGAGCCGAGATCCCCGTATCCTCGTAAAACACGGGAACCCATAGACGCCAACCAACCATTGGCATTGGCCGCTTAGTCGGCCGTGTCCCCCGGAGCTATCCGATCAGCTCCGGTCCGGACATCAGCTAGGTCGGATACCCAGACCATAACCGCCTGCTAAAGGGTCGGGGAACTAAGAAGCGGACTAGTCGGGGCAAAGCTTTGCGCCTGAGAGTTGCTCCGGCGAAGATCACTCGGGCGCTACGCTCGTAGATGCGGCGTCGGTCCCCTTTTCGGACGCGGGTTCAATTCCCGCCGCCTCCACCATACCTATCCCGCTTTGGCCTTGTGCCGCCAGGGTGGCCTGTTTTCATGGAGCAGACGCCCGCTGCCCCCAGGCTCGACAGACGCTGGGCCAAGCCCATCGCTCTGGCAGTCCTGGTTGCTGTGGTCAGTGCGGCGCTGGCCTATGTGGTAACGTTACTGCCGGTGGGGCGCACACCTGAGGTCCGCAGGGCGGTGGCGGGGGTGGTCATGATGTGCTGTAGTGTGGCGGGCTTCGCCTGGGTCGTGGTGATTGCCTTTGATGTGTTCGACGTGGATGCAAGGTCCCGTCAGAGCTAGACGCCTACACGGACGCGCTTGTTGACGTCTGAAGCAGGTTCCGGGGCCGCAACCAGGCCGTTGGCCACCCGCCCGCAGGGCGGGATTGGGCTTTCCGGCTCTTGCGGCCGGGACGACCGCCGTCGTTCGCTACCACGAGCCTTCAGTGGGCACCTGGTCGGCTTGAGGCGGAGCTTAGCTCGTTGACCTCCCCACTCGCAATCGCGCCCATTGAGGCAGCAACGGACTTCGGGGGAGCACCGAAGATGGGTCGGTTCATCAGACCTCTCGCGATCTTCCTCCTGCTCGGCGCCGTGATGCATTGCGGCGCCGAGCCTGCTGTGAGCATTGTCGTCTGCGGCCGACGGCTGACCGGGGACGCCGCCCCCTACTTCTCGGGTCTGACGCTGCTGGCGCCCGTGGCGCGCTGTGCCCAGCTCGCCGGTGCCCAGAGCACGCAAAGCGGCGATACCCTCACGCTCGTCTCGGCCACCGGACAGACGGTGCGCCTCATCGCCGGGTCCAAGAAGATGACTGTCGGCGACACCGTGATACAGCTACCTCTGGTTGCCCTGATGCGCAACGGCGTGCTCTACTCGCCGATCTCAGCGGTGCTGGAGGCCCTCGGTTGCCGGGTGGCTTGGTCCAAAGCCTCGCGTACGCTGTACGCCAATGGCGTACTTCTGGACGTGACCGTCCTCGCCGGCCCCGCCGGAGGCACCGTGCGGATCCGGACGTCCACTCCCATTGACCCCTCGGCCGAGTTCCTCGACGGCCCGCCCCGATACTACGTGGACCTGCGCGGCATCTCCACCCCTGCAGGCGATGAGACCCGGCCCATCTACACGGGGCCCTTGATGCGGGTCAGAATCGGGCAGAGCGGCGAGGGAACCAGGTCGGTCCGCATAGTGGCCGATGTAACGGGCAAGCTCGCCGCACGCTGGCAAGCGTCCTCGGCGACTTCGGGCTCCCTGGCCCTGGGGCCGCAGTCCGATGAGCTGCTTCCCGTGGAGAACAACCTGCCGCGGATCACCGGAGTCTCGTGCCGGCAGCCGGCTGCAGGCCAAGAACGGCTGCAGGTGACCGTCGATTGGCCCGTGGAGGCCGGCTGGGACCTGGAGGTCGGGCCGCCACGCATCACCCTCTCATTTCCCGAGGTCGTGAACCGCGCCGGCAACAGCGACCTGCCCATCGACGGTGAGTTCGTGGATCGCGTCACCGTGCGTACCCAGCAGTCGCCGCCCTCTACCACCGTGACCGCCTACCTCAAGGAGCTCATCCAGTTCGACGTGCGGCGCGTGGAGGGAGGCGGGGCCGACATCCTCTTCCGCCGTGAGCGGCTGAGCGACAAGTGCGTCGTGCTCGACCCGGGCCATGGAGGAAAGGACGACGGCGCGCGCGGGAAGGTCCTCAAGGAGAAAGACGTCAACCTCGATGTGGCGGTCCGCGCCTCTCGTCGCCTGCAGGAGCTCGGGGCCCGAGCCTATCTCACCCGGACGGACGACACCTTCGTGGACCTCCATGACCGCCCCCGGGCCGCCCGGCAGGTGGGGGCGGACATGTTTGTCAGCATCCACTGCAATGCCATGCCCAAACGCAACCAGGGCGTGGGTACCGAGACCTTCTACCACTGGCGCGAGAGCAAGTGCCTGGCCTACCTCACGCAGGCGGCCCTGACAAGCAGCCTCAAGAGGCCCGATCGAGGGGTGAAGCACGCGCGGTTTGTGGTCATCCGCGAGGCCAAGATGCCCGCGATCCTCGCGGAGCTCTTGTTTCTCAACAGCGACAAAGAGGAGGCCATGCTGCAGCAGGAAGAGACCCGCGAGGCGGCGGCTTGTGCCATCGTTGAAGGCCTGCGCCAGTATGTGGAAGGTAGCGGTACGGCACCTCGCGAATTGGAGGGCGGCGCCGGACTCACGCGCCTGGGAGCCCTGCCGGAGGCCGTCTCGCCCTTCTTCTGAGCCACTGTCTTGCCGCCGGCGGTGTTGGCTCCCATGGATCTGCGCCGCCGCCTCGTGCCGGACCCTCGAGTCAGACCCCATGAACCGAAAGGACGAGTGCTTTGATCCGTGAAGACGGCAGGGGCAATAGCGACCTGCGTGACTGTCGATTCCTGGTGGGTGTTAACAAGTATGCCGAGGGCTCTTGCCTGATCTCCATGGGGCATACCAAGGTACATATCACCGCCTCCATCGAGGACCGGGTACCGCGCTGGATGCTGGACAGCGGCAACGGCTGGATCACCGCCGAGTACGGAATGCTGCCCCGGGCCACGGGAGATCGCACCCCGCGCGAGGCCTCCACAGGCAAGCAGGGCGGCCGCACGCTGGAGATACAGCGGCTCATCGGCCGTTGTCTGCGCGCCAGTTGCGACACCGCCGCCCTCGGGCAGCGCACCATCACCATCGACTGCGATGTGATCCAGGCCGATGGCGGCACCCGCACGGCCTCCATCACCGGCGCATACGTGGCGCTCGCTCAGGCCTGCAGGCACCTCGAGAAGAAGAAGCTGCTCAAGCGCAATCCGCTGCGCCAGCAGGTGGCCGCCATCTCCGTGGGCATCGTGTCCGGTGAGGTACTGCTGGACCTGGCCTACAGCGAGGACTGTCGGGCCGGGACGGACCTGAATCTGGCCATGACCAACGACGGCCGGGTCATCGAGATCCAGGGCACGGCCGAGGGTGAGCCGTTCTCCCTGCAGCAGCTCAGCGATATGATCGCCGTCGGCCAGAAGGGCATCGGCGAGCTTTTTGAGAGGCAGAAGGAAGCCATCGCCAAGTTCACCGACTAGTGCGGTCGCTGCTTTCCGCCTCCGCCGGCCGTCCAAGAGGCTGAGCCAGACACCGGCGGCCGTCCGGCCGGTCCGTGTCGCCGCCACCCGAGGCTCGAACTCGACGCCACTGCCGTCGCACCGCTGCGCACCAAAATCGGGGAGGGATCCCATGCAATACCGGAAGCTGGGCTCAAGCGATATCGAGGTCTCTGTGATCGGGTTCGGATGCTGGGCGATGGGGAAGGCCTTCTGGGGTGAGGACGTTGTCGACGACGAGACCATGGCGGCCGTCGACCGTGCCATCGAGCTGGACCTGCGCTTCTTCGACACCGCCCAGGCCTATGGCTGCGGCCACTCGGAGCGGGTGCTGGGCAAGGCTTTGGCCAAGCACGACCGCAAGAGCCTGGTCGTCGCCACCAAGACCGGCCTGACATGGGACGAGGCCGGCAAGATCAGCAACGACAGCTCGCCGGAGTATGTGCTGCGCTCGTGCGACGAGAGCCTGGAGCGCCTGGGCACCGACTATCTGGACCTGCTACAGGTGCACTGGCCCGACAAGAACGTGCCCATCGCCGAGACCGCCGACGCCATGCGGCAACTGTACGAGGCCAAGAAGATCCGCAGCGTCGGCGTATCGAACTACTCCGTGGAGCAGATGGAGCAGTTCATGGCCGTCTGCCCGTTGCATTCCCTGCAGCCTCCCTACAGCATGATCCGTCGCGACATCGAGGCGGATATCTTGCCCTTCTGCCGGCGGCACAACATCGGCGTGCTGGCCTACAGCCCCATGGCGCGCGGACTGCTCACCGGGCGCTACGACGAGACCGCCACCTTCCCGCCCTCGGACGCCAGGTCCGCCGACGCCCTGTGGCAGGGCGAGAGGCTGGCCAGGAACGTGGCCGCCGTGGCCGAGATGCGCGAGCTGGCCGAGGCCGCCGGCAAGACCATGGCCCAGATGGCGCTGGCCTGGGTCACCGGCCAACCCGGACTGACCAGCGCCCTGGCCGGCGCCAAGCGCCCCAGTCAGATCGAGGAGACCGCCGCCGCCGGCGAGTGGACGCTTGGCGCCGATCTGCTGGCGAAGATCGACGAGATCATCCAGCGACACCAAGCAGGCTAGGCCCCGATGAGCACCCGCATCGTGGTCGCCACATCCAACAAGGGCAAGCAGGCCGAGATCGCCCAGTTGCTCGAGGGCATGGACGCCGAAGTGCTCTGTCTGGCCGACTTCCCCCATGCTCCGGAGGTCGACGAGCCCTACGAGACCTTCGCCGCTAACTCCGTCCACAAGGCCATGGTGACGGCCCGAGCTCTCGGTCTGCCCGCCCTGGCCGATGACAGCGGACTGCTGGTGGATGCCCTCCACGGCGCGCCGGGGGTGCGATCCGCACGGGTCGCCGGCTCGGACCCGGAACGTATCGCCTGGCTGCTTGCCCAACTGCGCCACGTGGCGCCCCCCTGTCGCCGGGCCCGATTCGTCTGCGCCCTGGCCTTGGCATCGCCGGACGGGCCGGTGGGCCAGTGGGAAGGTGTCGTGGAGGGGCTCATCATCGACACCCCTACCGGGGAGGATGGGTTCGGCTACGATCCTGTCTTCTACTACCCACCCGCGGCCATGACCTTCGCCCAGATGTCCCGCGAGCAAAAGAGCCTGGTCAGTCATCGCGGAAAGGCCCTGCGAGAGTTTCGCAGGGCCTTTCCCCACCTCGACCTGAACTCCACTGCGTCCTAACCCAGCGCCGGCTCGCGGCGATCCAGTGCCACCCAGTTGCCCGCGGCGGCCAGCTTGTACAGGGTCGGGAGCAGGGCGCTATCACTCTTGGTCTCCTTGCTCCACCCGATGACCTCGCCGGGCTTGGCCTTCCGGACCGGCTTGTCATTCTCCGCCGACAGAGGCCCCACATACCGCTCCATCGCGAAGGTCTCCCGGCCGTACACGTCCACCGGCAGATCGCCGGTGATCTCGAATGTCGTTGCCTGCGACCGGTACCCCGCCTTGGTTACCATGACATCCACCTCGACCAGGTCGTCCCAGCCGTACGTCACCACCGTGAACTCGCCCACGATCCAATTGGCCAGGAAGCCCCGCCACGTGCTGGGGAAGCCGTCATCCAGGGCCACGAACTCCCACGACGTCTTCTCGCGCTGGGCGACCCCGTCCACCCACACCGTGGCCTCTCCCAGAGCGTAGCCGTCCAGGTCCGAGACGTTGAGCACGAAGGTCACATAGTGGTAGACCGGACTGGGCGTGTAGTCGTGCAGATGCCGTGGCCGATGGCTGCTGTCGCAACCTGCGAAGATCAGGGGCAGGACGATACAGGCGCCCAGCATCAGTGCCGTCCCCCTGCCAAGTGCCGGGCGCGAGGACCGACCGATGCCGCCGCCGATCGGGTGCCTGTTTGCCATCTGTCTCGCCTCCTTCGAAGTGCGTCCGATACTGTTTCAGGTAGTATTGCTACTACATTCTATAGTAGTAGACGCAACCCGTCAACCCTTTGTTCCCCCGCCCCGTCGGTTTTTCCCCCATTCTCCTCTGTCGCACGGATAGAGGCTCCATCAAGCAGCCCGACCGAGAAGTGCACACTCGTACGGGAGCGTTGTTCTCAGAGCGTCCGCTCCCGGCAAGAGCAGTTCGAGGAATGTCCTGGGATCTGGTGAGATACTTCGCTATCTCGCTGTGCGAGATCAGCGCTCAGGATGACATCTGCACGGCAGGCCCGGCTTTCCGGCCGGAGCGTTACACCGCGCCGTGAGTGTAAACCACCTTCACCGGCGCCTCCGAGGTCCGCCGCGTGGAGTGCGACACCCCCGGACCAACATACACCGCAGTGCCCGGCTCCAAAGAGAGCACCTGCTCATCGAGCTTGATCTCGCCCACGCCCGAGACAACGTACAGGGCTTCCTGGTCGTCGTGTACCTGCACCTGCGAGAAGTCGGTGGCGTGGTACTCCGCCACTCCCAGATTGAAGCCGTTGGTCGTCCGCACGTCCTCGGTACCGACGAGGTTCTTGCTCCAACGATCGGCGTACTCAGATGGCGACACCTTGGCTTCGTTGACGGACTTCACATGAGGCCTCCTGACTGGTCTCCAATTTCGGATGGGGAAACAGGTTGCGCCACGGTAATGCGTCGGGGAAGAGGGGGGCTATCCCGCGGGCTCGGCGTCGATGACCTCGCGGATCTTCGCCGCCAGATCGGCGGGGCCAAAGGGCTTGGCCAGGAACGGGTAACCTGCGGCCTGCGGGCTCTGGTCGATGGCCGGGTGGTCCGCATACCCGGACATGAACAGCACCCGGAGTCCGGAGCGTTGGCGGGCGATGGCCCGATGCAGCTCCACGCCCGTCATCCCGGGCATGACCAGATCGGTGAGGAGCAGATCGATGCGGCTCTCATGGGCGCTGAAGATGCTGAGGGCCTCGAAGGGTGACGCCGCCGGCAGCACCCGGTAGCCCTGCTCTTGCAGTACGGAGCAGACCAGCTCCAGCACCTGGGGTTCGTCTTCCACAAGCAAGATGGTCTCGGTGCCTCGGAACTGCGTGAGCTCGCGCTCCGTAGCTTCGCTCTGGGCCGGCGCCTCGGTGGTCATGGGAAGGTACACCTCAACCGTGGTCCCCGCCCCGGGGCTGCTGGTTACGGTGACGGCCCCCCCGTGCTGCCGGACGATGCCGTAGACCGTGGCAAGGCCCAGGCCGGTGCCCTCCCCCACGGCCTTCGTGGTGAAGAACGGCTCGAAGACCCGATCCAGCGTGGCTTGATCCATGCCGCAGCCGCTGTCGATGACAGACAGGCAGGCATAGGTACCGGGGCGCAACCGCAGGCCCTCGGCCCCCGGACCCGGCTCCACCAGCGCGTTTCTGGTGGCGATTCGCAGCGTGCCGCCGGCAGACATGGCGTCTCTGGCATTGACCGCCAGGTTCATCAGCACCTGCTCTAGCTGGCTCATGTCGGCAGAGACCGTCACCAGATCGGGGGCCAGGTCCAGCTCTTGAGTGATGTCCTCGCCCAGCCCTTGCCGGAGCAGGAGCGCCATGTTCGAGATAACCAGGTTGAGGTCCACCGGTGCCGGGCGGCCCCCCTGACCGCGCGTGAACACCAGAAGCTGCCGCACGAGGGCCGCGCCCCGCTCGCCCAACTGCTGGATCGACTTCAACCCGCGTGCGCTTCTCTCGTCGCTGGCCCGCGGCTGCAGCAGCTCGGAGAGCCCCAGGATCCCGGTGAGGATGTTGTTGAAGTCGTGAGCGATGCCGCCTGCCAGAGTACCCACGGCCTCAAGCTTGGAGGCCTGTCGCAACTGGTGCTCGAGACGCTTCCGGTCACCGACGTCCCGGGCGGTGACGATCAGGCCCTGCAGGGGGCCGTCCGGAGGCGCCGGGGTCCCGAAGGCCTCAATGTCCACGCAATGCCCCTCCCTGTGCAGACACCGGAACTCCACCGGGCCCGTCGAGGCGGCCCCACTCATGCGTCGAGCGAAGGCCTCGGCCAGCCTTGGCCGGTCCTCGGGATGCACCAGACTGCCCATCTGCTGCCCGATCAGGTCCTCGGTGGCCCAGCCCACGATCCGGGTCACGCTCGGCGACACATACGTCGCCTCCCCGTCGGCGCCAAACACCATGATCACATCGTTGGAGTTCTCGATCAGAGCACGAAACCGCTGCTGGCTCTGGCGCAGCTCTGACTCGGCGCGCTTTTGCTCGATCAGACCGGCCAACACGGAGCAGTACACCGCCACCACCTGCTGCTGCACCTCATCCGGTGGCGACCCGCCGATGGCGGCATCGTTGGAGAAGCCTCCGATCACCCGGTTGGTCGTCGCCAGAGTCGTCAGCGCCACCCAGGCATGCAGTCCGACAACCCGGCCCTCGCCGTCCACCTGCCCATCCGTGGTGTACTCGATGCGATAGCCCCTCTCGCCCGGCCGTGGCACGCGCAGCGCCTCTTGCCACGCTCCCACGACGTCCACGACCCTTTCCCTCTCATCGGTGGTCTCACCCCGCTCATCAGTCCCGAAGGTGCCCCTCAGCACCGCTCCATCATACAGCAGCAATCCGCACCTCTCCAGGCCCAGGCGCTCCCGAGCCAGCTCCACCGCCCGCCGGTAGAGCTCCTCGGGCTCCCGGCATTCCGTGAGCTCTCGGGCCGCCTGCACCACCTCCGCGAGCCCCTCCGCCATTCGCATGCGGGTCTCCTCGGCCCGCATGCGCTGCAGAAGACCGGCCAACGTCGAGCAGTAGACCGACACTACCCACTGCTGGACGGGATCTGGCGCCGTGCCGCTGATCGCCGCGTCATTGAAGAAGACCGCGATCGGCCCACTGCCCGCACTGAGCACATTGCGTGCCACCCAGCCGTGGCCGACCTTGGCAACAGACCCCGCGTCCCAACTGGTGAGCAGCGTCTCCCTCTGCAGGTCCCATTCTGGGCCACCCTCCGGGTGATCCTCCAGGACGCGCTCCCAGCCCTCGTCACGGGCATACCACAGCGTGCGCTCGTCGGTCGTCCTGCCTTCCATATCCGTGCCGTAGGCGCCACGGATCACGCCCTCCTCCACCACGAACAGGGCGCAGCGCTCCAGGCCCAGTCTCTCCCGAGCCAGCTCCACCGCCGCGCGATGGAGTGTGTCGGTGTCCGCGCACAGCATCAGCTCCTTGACGGCATCCAAAGCGCCGCGCATCAGACGCTCCTGGGATTGCTCCTCACGCTTCCGCGCGATCAGTGGGCCTAGAAACGAGACGTAGGCGGCCAAAACCTCCTGCTGCCGGGGCACCAGGCCCCCGCCGCTGATGGCATTGTCATTCCATAGCACCCCCAGGTACTCCCCGTTGTGCCAGATGTGGGTTGTCGCCACAACCCCCTCCCCGATGATCCGGTACTGCTCCCCATCCCACTCTCGAAGGGCGGACCCGGCCGCCCGCCATCTCGGGCCGTCCTGGGTCGGAGGGGTGACCTCGTCGGCCCAGAGCCTGTCGAAGCTCTCCGAGAAGCCCGTCTCGTCCACCGTGCGCCCCGACGTGTCCGTCCCGTAGGTCCCCCGCATGGACGGGCCATCGCGCAGCATCAGCGCGCACCGCTCGATTCCGAGCCTCTGGCGGGCAAGCTCAACCGCCCGCCGGCACAGCGTGTCGAGGTCCGGGCACGCCAGAAGCTCGTCGGCGGCGGACACGACGGCCCGCAGCCCACGGCCTAGGCCGTCATCGCCAGGTAGGCTCCCGCTGTCCTCTGGTCCGCTATCCATTGCTCATATGCCTGTCACTGGATTTGGCACGCTGCCGAGAGATGAATGGGCCCAAGCGCTGCCGAGGGCAACAGTGTACAAGAGCACCGGCGGGCGGTCCAGTGGCTGTTGCCGCATGTAGGTCACCCGGCCCACTACCTGGCCCCGCAAGCCCGAGCAGCGCCTCGACCGAGGCCCTGTGACAATCGGCCCCCCGTCGCGGCTTCACCGCCCCTTGCGTGCCCTATCGGCACCTGCCGCTTCCCACTGGAGTGCCTCCGGGCGTGCCGGACCCCGCCCCACGCAAGACCCATTGCCTCGGTATGCGCTGATGGGCTATCCTTGGGGTACGCGATCGACTGCACCAAAAGCCGTTGTGGCATGAGCACAGAAGGGACGGGATCTGCGTGCTACTGAGACTGGTGAACTACACCGAGAGCAAGGACACCGACGGGCGACAGCAGACGGGCTTTCTCACCGACGAGGGTGTCGTGGGCTTCGGGCGCGTCGGAAAGGCCTGCACGTCGGTGAGATCGGCCTGCGACTGCCCCGACTGCTGGAGTGCCGTGCTGAGCCTGGCCACTTGCGAGGCCTGCCTGGCCGCGGCCCGCGCCTATGCGGATTGGTTCGCCGCCCAGGACGCACAGACTCGAGGCGACTTGACGCTGCCCGGGGGACAGGTCAAGCTCCTCGCGCCCGTAGCCAGACCCAACAAGCTGCTGTGCCTTGCCCAGAACTTCGCCGCCCATGCCGCCGAGGCCAATCGGCACATCACCCACAGCGGCGTCAGCGTGGCCGACGCCATGACGCCCCACGTGTTCATGAAGCCCAGCAGCAACAACGTCCGCGGCGATGGCGACCCGATTGTCATCACCCCCACCGCCCAGTTCATCGACTACGAGGCCGAAGTGGCCGTGGTCATCGGCAGGGAAGGCAAGTACATCAAGGCCGCCGAAGCCTTGGATTACGTCCTGGGCGTCACGGCCATCAACGACGTCTCCGAGCGCAGGCTCAAGATCTGGGACCGCAAGGACGAGCGGGAGTGGGACAACTTCTTCGACTGGCTCAACGGCAAGTGGATGGACAGTTTCGCTCCCATGGGCCCCTGCCTCGTGCCGGCCTCCGACGTGGATTTGGGCAACCTCGACATCACCTGCCACGTCAATGGCGAGGTGCGTCAGGAGGGCAGTACCGGGGAGATGTACCATAGCGTCGCTCAGACCATCGAGTATATCAGCCACTTCATGACCCTGGAGGTCGGTGACGTCATCGCCATGGGCACGCCGGCCGGCGTAGGCGCGGCCAGAGACGCCAGACTCGTGGCGGGAGACGTGGTGAGCGTTACGGTGACGGGCGTAGGAACGTTGACCAATCCGGTTGTGGCTGAGGCCCAATAGCCGGCTTGAACCGTATCTTGCCAAACGCCCGGGGGGCGCCAATGGCCTCCGGTCGTCCGCGGGGCTTCCCGCAAGAAGGTCCACAACACATGCCTGACGAACCAACCTATCACGACAGCACTGTCGCCGCCACCGGCGAAGCAGGAGATGCCCGCCGCCTGCCTCCATGGCTGCGGGTGAAGACGGGAAAGGCCCGCCAGAGCCGGGCGACCCACGATCTCGTGGCCGCCTATGGGCTCCACACCGTCTGCGAGGGGGCGCGCTGCCCCAATATCGGCGAGTGCTACTGCCAAAAGACCGCGACCTTCATGGTCATGGGGGCCCGCTGCACCCGCGACTGCCGGTTCTGTGCCGTGGAGCACGGCACCCCTTGCTCTCTTGAGCCCGACGAGCCACAGCGCGTGGCCGCCGCCTCCGCCGCCCTGGGGTTGCGCTATGTCGTGGTCACCTCCGTGACCCGCGACGATCTGCCCGACGGCGGGGCATCCCATTTCGCCGCCACGATCCACGCGGTGCGAGAAACTCTTCCTCATGCAAAGGTTGAGGTGCTCACTCCGGACTTCCGCGGCGATGAGACTTGCCTGCACACTGTCCTTCAGGCCGGGCCCGACGTGTTCAACCACAACGTGGAGACCGTTCGCAGGCTGCAGGCCCGGGTACGGCCGCAGGCAAGCTACGAGACCTCTCTAGAAGTGCTGCGCCGCGCTTCGGCGGCGCCCGCGCCAATGAAGTCCGGGCTCATGGTCGGTCTCGGCGAGACGGGGGACGAGATCCGCGCCACCATGGACGACCTGGCGCAGGCGGGCGTCGTCCTTCTCACCATTGGCCAGTACCTGCGGCCCACGCGACGGCACGTACCGGTCGCCCGCTACGTGCCTCCCGAGGAGTTTGGGCAGTACGTGGAATGGGGCAAAGATGCAGGGATAGCCCACGTATTCGCCGGGCCCTTCGTGCGTAGCAGCTATCGTGCCGCCGAAGCGGCCGCGGCGCTCGAGCGTCGGTAGATGTCGCCGCGGTTCGTCCACGCATAGGCCGGGCCGACAGGCCTCACTCGGCCCGCTCGTCCGGGCGGCCCCCGGTGGCTCGGCTCTCCACGCGGTTCTTGGCGGCGCCCGGAGAAGGTTGCCCCGGCGGGCGCGCCGAGAACTACCGACCCCACAGGACATCACGGTGCGATGCTCAGACGCGGTGCGCTCATTCTGGCGGCCTTTGTCCTCGCCTTCGTCCTTTTTGAGATCGGAAGAGCACACGTCTGAACTCCAGTCACGAGATTCCATCT
>CAZXDD010000193.1:9987-12707 GCA_964639415.1 uncultured Armatimonadia bacterium | reverse complement strand
CACAGATGACCTACGCAGCAGCGATCAACGAGGCTCTGAGCGAGGAGATGCAGCGCGATGAGTCGGTCTTCGTCATCGGGGAGGACATCGGTCCCGTCCGCGAGGCCGAGGACGTCTTCGCGGCCTTCCGGGAGCGCCGCGTATTCCAGACCCCGATCTCGGAGGCCGCTTTCACCGGCCTGGGCGTGGGAGCGGCGGCCGTCGGCCTCCGCCCCGTGGTGGAGATCATGTACTGCGACTTCGTCACCGTCTGCATGGATCAGATCTGCAACCAGGCGGCGAAGATGAACCTGATGTCCGGCGGCCAACTGAAGGTGCCGATGGTCATCAAGACCCCCGCCGGCTGCGGCACCCGGGAGGGCGGTCATCACAGCGGTAGCCACGAGGCCTGGTTTCTGCACACTCCCGGACTCAAGGTGGCCATGCCCAGCACCCCGGCCGACGCCAAGGGTCTCTTGAAGTCCAGCATCCGCGATGACGGCCCGGTGGTCTACATTCAGCACCGGCTCCTCTTCCCCATCTCCGGCGAGGTGCCCGAGGGCGACCTGCTGATCCCGCTGGGCCGGGCCGATGTGAAACGCCAGGGGGAGGACATCACTCTGGTCTCCGTATCCTACGGGATGGTCAAGGCCCTGCAGGCGGCGGAGGAGCTGGCGGGTGAAGTCAGCGTGGAGGTGGTGGACCCGCGCACGGTGGTGCCCCTGGATGTGGAGACGATCCTGGCCTCGGTGCGGAAGACCGGGCGGCTGCTGGTGGTACATGAGGCCCCGGAGCGCGGGGGCGTCGGCGCGGAGATCGTGCGCCGGGTAGTGGAGGCCGGGGTGGACATGTTCAAGGCCCCGCCGAAGGTCCTGGGCAGCAAGCCGGCGGCCATGCCCTACAGCCCGCCGCTGGAGGACTATTGCATCCCCCAGGTCGAGGACATCGTGCAGACGATCCGAGCGATGGTCTGAGCAGCACCGGACGGCGAAGGACTGCGGCTCGGGCCTCTACCACGCCGATGTACCCCGGCAACCGCCGACGACGGCGGGCCGGCAGGGGAGCGTCCGAATAACCGAGAGGCCACCTGTCACCATGAGACACGAAGTCCGCTGGGAGCGGATGTTTGTCGACGAGCTCGAGGCCGCCTTTGCCGCCTGCCCGGTGGCCTACCTGCCCTACGGGCTGTGCGAGCCCCACGGGCCCCAGAACGCCCTGGGCTGCGACGGCCTGCGGGCCCATGCATTCACCCGACGGGCCGCGGAGCTTCACGGCGGCATCGTGGCCCCGCCCATGTTCTGGAACGTGCACGAGCTGGGCATCTACGCCGCCTGGGGCCAGGCCGTCATCGGGCAGAAAAGGCCCTGGCTCACGGCCCTGCCGCCGGCGATGTTCTTCAAGAACATCCTCTACCACGTCCGCGCCTGCGAGAATCTGGGGTTCAAGGCGATCGTGGTCTTCTCCGGCCACTCCGGGCCACATGCACAGGATGCCAAGACCGTGCAGGAGGCTCTCCAGCCGCATTTCGCCGCGCGACTGGCGTTCCTGCTGGACGGCGAGTACAACGACCTGTGGAGCGGCAGCGGCCACGGCGGGGCGATCGAGACGGCCATGCTGTGGGCGGCCCACGAGGACTGCACGGACCTGTCGCGGCTCCCGGAGCCGGACGGGGCGGGGCCGCATTTCGCCATGGGCGCCGATGCGGCAAAGGCCAGTCTGCGCCGCGGCCAGGAGATCATCGACGAGATCGGCGACCGCCTGGGCACGAGGGCGCAGGAGCTGGTGGGCGAGTATGACAGGCTGCAGCCGCCGCGGCGGCCGCTGACCTACCAGGACGCCGAGGAGATCTGGGAGGCGAGCGTGGCGCCGCTGGTTAGGCAGTTCCGCTCGATGCAGGCTCTGTCCGAGGGTCAGGAGGCTCCGCCGGAAGGCTCGATCTGGCGGGACAACTGGCGGCCGCCGGAGAAGTGGTAAGGTGGCGGCGCAACGGCCGTGGCGCGTGGCGCGGAACGGCAACGGCGCCGCTCCCTGCAGGGCCTGCGGCCCCGCTGTCCCTCCCCTTGGCAAACACCGCTCAGGAGAGGGCTACGGCAACGGCGCCCCTCCCTGCAGGGCGTACGGCCCTGCTTTCGCGCTCCTTGGCAGACGGCGCTCAGGAGAGGGCTACGGCAACGGCGCCGCTCCCTGCAGGTCCCGCCGAGCGGGACCCGCTTTCCCTCCCCTTCGCAAACACCGCTCAGGAGAGGGCTACGGCAACGGCGCCCCTCCCTGCAGGGCCTGTGGCCCTGCTTTCCCTCCCCTTCGCAGACACCGCTCAGGAGAGGGCTACGGCAACGACGAACGGCGCGGCTCCCTGCCGGGCCCCTGTGTGTCTGGCGCCCGGCGACGGTGGGCCTCGAGACGGCCACCGCCGTGGGCGCACGCTTCGGAGAGCCAGTCGTGCTGACGGTGGACGCCGACCGCATGTACCTGGATAAGCACCGCCTCCCTACAGGGCCAATGGCGTCTGGCTCACCGAGCACGTCTTACCGCAGTATCTCTCGTCGCCCGAGACATCTCACAAGTCCGGCCCACACTCGGAGGAATGACCCCATGGACGCGCCCGTCGGTTGCGCCGTCATCGGCTATGGCCCCAAGCACAATTTCGGCTGGGCCCACGCGGCCTGGATCGATGCCACCCCGGACTTGGAGCTGCTCGCGGTGTGCGACCTGGACCCCGAGCGCACCGCCGCCGCTCAGGA
>CAZXDD010000193.1:0-9977 GCA_964639415.1 uncultured Armatimonadia bacterium | reverse complement strand
GCCGCTAAGGAGGCCTTTCCGGCCATCCGCACCTACAACAGCCTGCAGGAGGTGTGGGATGATGACGGGATCCAGCTCGTCTCCGTCGTCACGCCTCACTTCACCCACTGCCCCATCGTTGTGGCCGCCCTGGAGGCCGGCAAACACGTGGTGGTGGAGAAGGCCATGTGCCTGAACGTGGCCGAGGCCACCCAGATGGTGGAGGCCAGCAAGAGGGCAGGCAGGATGCTGGCGGTACACCACAATCGCCGCCATGACGGGAACTTCCGGCGGATCAAGCAGCTCGTGAGCGAAGGCGCCATCGGTGATGTGTTCCACATCGAGCTCACGGCCGGCGGCTTCTGGGAGCCACAGAACGGCTGGTACCGGGAGAAGAGCACCTCGGGCGGCGGGTTCTTCTACTGGGGCCCGCATGCCGTGGACTGGGTCCTGGACCTGATCCCCCACCCGGTGGCGGGGGTCAACGGCTTCTTCCACAAGCTGGTCTGGGACACCATGAGCAATGAGGACCAGACAAGGGCGATCATCCGCTTTTCAAATGGTACGGTGGCCGATGTGACGTGGTCCACCATCGCGGCGGTAGGAAAGCCGCTGTGGCGCATCCTGGGGACCACAGGCGCGATACTGGACACCGGAGCGGGGGCCAATCCGGGCTATGAGAAGCAGATCCGGGGGCCCTCGGGGGGTAGCCTGACACTGGTGACGATCGGGGACGAGGGGCGCAAGGAGGAGCAGGTGCCGTATCTGGACTGCGACTGGCCCACGTACTGGCAGGAGGTGGCCGATCACCTCCTGCGTGGTGGACCGGTGCCGGTGACCGGTGAGTTCGGGCGGAGAGTGATCGGGGTCTTCGAGGCCGCCGAGAAGTCCTCGGCCTCGGGCCAGACTGAGCAGGTGCCGTTCGAGTAGGGGAATGGGCGTTGGTCGCCCTTTCTTTGGGGCAGCCGTACCGCGCAAGCGGCCCGCAGGCAGCGGCGCCGTGGCCGTGGTCCCCTCTCCCGGCGCTCGCCGTCTGGGCGCGGGTAGAGGGGGTGAGGACGCTCCCGCCTTGCGGGGGCCGTCACGGACTGAACCAACACGCTGTCGGCAGCACGGTTGCGCCGTGCAAGACCATGCCCCTGCCACGCGCTGTGGCGCTATGGCCCCCAGTGGCGTTGTGGTACTCTGCGGCGAACGGTGACTCGCGAGCGGGCGGCCCCTCACCCGCCTGCGACCCCGCCGGGCGGGGTCGCCCGACTCTCCCGGACGCTCGCTGGGAGAGGTTGGAGCGGCGGCGCCCTCACCGCTCCCGGACGCTCGCTGAGAGAGATGATCGACGCCCGCCACCGGCCGAAGAAGGAGCCGCAGACATGAAGCTACCGGTATTGCCACACTGTCTGGCCATCGCGGCCGTGCTTGCCTCGCTCGGCGCAGCGGCCGCGCAGCCCGTGCGCGTCTACCACGACGAGACCTATTGGCATGTGGGTTACCTGGACGCCGACAAGCAGGTCACCGCCCCGCTCTACCACCGGCTCATGTGCGAGGCGCTGATCCAGGCTCTGGAGCGCGAGGGCGTTGAGGCGGCGATCGTCGACGCCGAGGGCTGGCTTAGGCTCTGTCGGGAGCCGGAGCGCTGCATTGTGGTGGACATCTGCCAGACGGTGCCGGGCATCATCTACAGCGGCCAGGACGATGGCTCACCGCTGGAGAGCTGGCTGGAAGCGGGAGGCATCCTGTGCTACAGCGGGGACTGGCCCATGTTTTGGTATGCTTTGGCGGGTGAGGCGAAGGCGGGCGGCGACGGCGCTCAGCTCGAGGGCGACGACGACGTATTCGACGCCGATCTGGTGAAAGACGGCTATGTAGGGGTCGCCACGACGCCGACGGAGGAGGGCAAGGCGGTGCTTCCGGGTCTGCGCCCGGGGAGTACGATGCGGCCCTTCGACGCCACGGCGGTGGCGGAGAGCTGCGAATGGTACGAGGTCTACGGGCGGGGCGAGAGGCCGGGACCGGCCGGGCAGCCCATGGTGGCCGCCGACCCGGTGTGCTTCCGGGTACCGGGCGGCAAGGGCCACTTCTTCGCCGCCCACCTGCGCCGCGGGCACCACCGCGACACGAACCAGCTCATGCTGGAGTTCATCCTCAACCGCGGGCTGGAGCTGCTGCGCCACGGAGGCGAGGGCCGATGAGTACCTCGATGGGACGCAGCGCGGGGCCGGTGAGTCAGGATGCGGAGGTTCTCGTTGCGGCGGTGCGACGACCCGACGCCGAGCCCGGCGGCTCGCCGAGTCGGGCCGGAGAGCCGGACCTACGCGCCTTCGAACGACTGGGACACGACAGGGAGACGTCACGGGCGGTTCTGGTGGTCGTGCTGCTCCTTTGCTCCCTCACCGTCTGCTTCGCCCAGAGGCCCTACTGCGGCATCGGCGGGTTGTCACTCCCGAGCGCCGAGACGCTGCCCGACAGCATCGCCGCCCTGCAGCGTGACGGCATCAACCACCTGCAGTGCTCTGTCGACGTCAAGGCACCCGATGTGCGCAGGCGCATCGAGGCATTCCACGAGGCGGGCTTCACCGTGTACGCCTACGCCACGGCGTTCATCGAGCAGGTCGACGAGCGCGAGGACTACCAGGTGCTGGCGGATGGGACGCACAAGCAGGGCACCGTCTGCCCGCGCTCGGCCCGGCGCGCTGCGGAGATGCTGGAAGCGACAAAAGCCGTGGTCGACACCGGCGCCGACGGCATGATCTGGGACTTCGTCACGGTGGAGAGCCGCACTTATGAGGCCTGCTTCTGTCCGGCGTGTGTGGCGGCCTTCAATGCCGCCGCGGGTACGACCTACGACCGCGAGGAGCTGGTGAAGGCGATCCATGAGGGCGGCGCAGCGCTGCAGACCTGGCTCAAGGTCCGGGAGGAGAGCACCACCACGGCGCTGGCCAACCTCAGTCGCCGGGTGGCGGCGTACGCAGGCGAAGAGGGGGCCAGCTTCCGGGTGGGTGGGTATGTGGTGAACCCCGGCAGCGATCTGGGCATGGACACGGTGGCTTTGCGCAGCAGTATCGGGACGCTGGCGCCCATGATCTACCAGGGCTCCGGGAAGGCGCCGCTGGGCTGGATGAAGCGGGCGCTGGAGGTCTACACCGCCATGCCCGGAGAGGCCGAGATCATCGAGTGCGTGGACGCGGGGTTCTTCGTGGATGAGCCGGTCTCCGAGCTGATCGCGACGTCCTGGGACTGTCTGCGGGCCGGGATCGACGGCTACGCCTTCTGGCCCGTGGGGAAGATGTCCGCTGAAGACATGGCGGGGGTGCGTGGGGTGAACCAACTGGCGACGCTGGTCTACCGGCCGCTGCGGGCCGGCGACCAGGACGAGGCCAGGGCGGGGCTGAGCACGCTGCTGGGCGCCATCGGTCGGGCGGTTGCGCAGTACGGCTCGGAGGCCGACAGGGAGCAGTGGACGAGGTACGCGCCTGTTGTGCGGAACGGTGCCCAGGCCCCCGATGTGGGTAGCTGGATCGAGGAACCCGGCAACCTCGAGGCGATGGAGGCAGCGCTGAACCTCTACGCCCGCGCCAACGCCGCCGAGCTGCATGCCAACGATGTGCGAGTCACCCTGCCGCCCTATCAGGTGACCATCTCGGAGCAGGCGGATGCCGTGGAGATAGCGGGGCCCGACTGGGTGCTGAGGCAGGACGGCCGGGCGCTGAACTTCGACGACCTGGAGTTCGCCGGCCTGTGCGGCGATGCGAGCACGGACGCCTACGAGCTGGGCCTGCTGCGCACCCGGGTGACGGGCTGGTTCGACCCCTGGGGCAGTCCGAACCAGACCACCGTCACCCGGCGCGACCGGGAATCGATCGTGTTGCTCACCGAGGTGAAGGGCAACGGCTGCCTCATACAGAAAGAGACTACGGTTCGCGTCGGCTCGTGCTGGCTCGATGTGACGCTCTCGGTGGAAAACACCGGTGAGGAGGCCCGCAGCGGCCGGCTGTGGCTCTGGAACGGAATCGGGATCCCCGGCTTTCTGGAGACCGGCGACGGTGCGTGGGAGGACGATGAGACGCAGGTGCTGGAGGACGGCACCCTGCTTTGCGTTGACGAAGGCCGCTTCGTGGCCGTGAGACTCGAGCCCGAGTTCTGGAAGACGAGCGACATCGGTGGCGACGGCTCGGCACATGCATTCAAGGAGATCCGCCTCGAGCCGGGCGAACGGGTTCAGACCCGGGTCGGCCTGGCCATCGGGGCCGGGTACCCGCAGAGTTGGGAGGCGGCGCAGGCGGAGGCGAGGTAGCGGCACCGTCCGTGGGGTGGGAGCACGGCCAACGGCCACGGCGCCGCTCCCTGCGGGCCGCGGGCCCGCTTTCCCTCTCCTTCGCGGTACGGCCGCTCAGGAGAGGGCTACGGCGGACGGCCACGGGGCGTCGCGCATACAGACAGACGACACGCCAACGGAGACACTCATCGTGATCATCGACTGCCACGTGCACATCCACCAGTACTACGAGGATCTCGAGGACTGCGGCGGCTCTCTGCTTCCCGCCGCCGACCGGATGGGCATCGACAAGCTCTGTGTGTCCGTGCTCCTGGGCGGCGAGCAGCCCGCTATGGAGGACATCGTCAGGTCCAATGACACCGTGGCCCGGGCCATCGAGCGCTATCCCGACCGCTATGTGGGCTACTGCTACCTCAACCCGTGCTATCTGCTGCAGAGTCTCGACGAGATCAACCGTTGCATCGTTGACGGCCCGTGCAGGGGGATCAAGCTGTGGGTGGCCATGCACTCCGATCAGCCGAACCTCGACCCGATCGCGGACAGGGCCGCCGAGCTTCAGGTGCCTATCTTGCAGCACACCTGGATCAAGACCACCGGGAACCTGGCCAATGAGCCTGAGCCGCGGCATCTGGCGGCTTTGGCCGCGCGACACCCGGAGGTCAACTTCATCTGCGGCCACAGCGGGGGCAACTGGGAACGCGGGCTCAAGACCGTCGCCGACCTGCCCAACGTCTACGCCGAGCTGGCCGGTGGCGACCCGGAGATGGGGCAGACCGAGAGGGCGGTCGGGCTGGTGGGCGCCGAGCGCGTGGTGTGGGGCTCGGATGCCGATGGCCGCAGCTTCGCCTCCCAGATATCCAAGGTCCTCGGTGCCGATATCAGCGAAACACAGAAGGCCGCCATCCTCGGCGGCAATATGGAGCGACTCGTGCAAAGATGACCATCGACTGCAATGCCAATATCGGCCGCTGGCCCTTCCGCCGTCTGAGCTACAGCGATCCCGCCGGGCTGCTCGAGCGTCTGGGGCGTTGCGACATCCGGCAGGCCTGGGTCGGTGCTTTCGAGGCCGTGCTGGCGCGTGACTGCCACATGGAGAATGCCCCGCTGGCGGACGCCGTCTCCGGCCACGAGGCGCTCCTGCCGCTGGCCACCATCAACCCGGAGTTCCCCCGCTGGGAGCAGGACCTCTGTGCCTGTGTGCACAGCTACGGCTTCCGTGGCATCCGCGTGTACCCCAACTATCATCTGTACACTCTGGATGACCCCCGGTTCGAGGCCCTGCTCACCGCCGCCGAGGAGCTGGACGTCTTCGTCGCCCTGGCGGTACGCATGACCGACGAGCGCCACCATTTCCCGCGCTGCATGATCCCCCCGGTTGACCTGGGGCCCCTGCCGGCCCTGGCGGGCAGGCATCCGAAGCTGCGCCTCCTCGTGGTCAACGGCAACAACGGCGATGTGGGGCGCATCGCCGGAGCCATCGAGGGGCTACCGAACCTGTACTTCGAGATGTCGCGTTTCGAGAGCGTCTGTGGTGTGGAGACGGTGGCGCGCAGGATCGGCGTGGAGAGGGTGCTCTTTGGGACCCACGCTCCGTACTACTACCCCGAGAGCGCTCTTCTGAAGATCACCCGCGAGTGCCGGTTCACAGCCTCCGAGCAGGAGGCGATCCTGGGCGGTAACGCGGAGCGGCTACTTGGCCGGTAGCCCGGCGGGCACTCTGGCGCGACAGGAAGACCGAGGGCCTCTCCGGCGATGCTGCATGGACACCGTGCCTTGCGGCGCAGTGCTGTGTTTGACACCGGCCGGGAAGAGGGTACTACTTTCTGTATACTTCCGTCCCACAATGTCCCAGAGGGGTCGGGCGCATCACGGGGCCATCCTCTTCCCTATCCACCTTCATCACTTGCTCCGTCCCCGTGGTACCAGGCCCGCGATGGTCCGCATGTAGGCCGCTTCATGCGAGCGGCGATCCGCCGTCTCAGTTGCCACGAGGCGACTGTGGCGCGGCTGCTGCAGAGACGCTCCGCCGCTCCCTGCCGCTCACCGACGAGCCCTCCTTTCTGCCCCCGGATAGCAGTCAGTTCAGCATGTCACACCGCCGGGCGCCATCATCTTGATCCTTCGTGCCGCCGCAGAGACGGACCATCACAAGGTGGAGGTGAACCATGTGGAGACGTGCCTGTGTCCAGATGGGGCGTGCCGTGTTGTGCTTCGTGGTAGGACTGCTGGCGCTGCCGGGAGTTGCAGTGGCCGGTGACGTCGATGTAGGCGTGGAATGGATCAACAAGTTCCCCGACAATCCGAGCTGTGACCGGCTGTACAACCGAGATAACTGCGCCAAGGGGCTCTACAACTACTTCAAGTTCAAAGGATGGAAGGGCCGTTTCTGCAACGGCAACGACAACGCCTGGGAAGAGCACTGGAAGGAGGCTTCCAGCGGAGGCACCGACGGCAGCTACTGCGACCGTTGCGATATCGCGATGATCGCCACCCACGGCAACTCCGGAGGCTTCTCCTTCAACTCCAGACACGACGATCAGTGGCTATCGCGCACCGAGGCCCGGTGGGGCGACGACGACGACCTGGAGTGGATCATCCTCGACGCCTGCAGTTGCCTGGCCTCGGCCACCCATGCCAACTGGCAGACGGCCTTCGCCAGGCTGCACACCATCCTTGGCTTCGACACCAACGCCCACGACAAGAGGACGCGCGGCTTCTGGTTTGCCTACAAGGCGTTCCGCAAAAAAAGCGTGGTGCAGTCGTGGTGGTACGCCTGCGAGGTGACGGAGGGCTCGGGCACGGACGCCGCGGCAATGGGCGTCTACCGGCCCAACGACACGTACTCCGACCGCATCCACGGGAAGGGCTCGGTGGCCCGCGACAGCAGCTCGCCCACGTCGTTTTGGTACTACTCGCACAACTGCGACTAGCCTGCAGCGAGAGGAGGCCCGGAGATGAGACACAAGGTGCTGTTCTACGCCGGTGTGGGTCTGCTGGCGGCAGGCCTGCTCGGGATTGCGATTGTCGTGATGGCCCAACCGCGGCCGCGGTTGGGAGACAGGCCGCTTCGCCCCGTGGTAACGCAGGTGCGGTACCAGTTGGACATCAGGCTACAGGGCGGCATGACCGTGGAGAAGCTGGCGGAGACGATGCCCAGATCACTGCCTTACTACAAGGCGTCCGTGGACATGGGCACGTCCAGGGCGGTGGCCTCGCGGCTCGCGGGGTTCCTCAAGGTCAATGGTGACATGAAGGCCGCCGAGGAGGGCCTTCAGGCCACCGAGGAGGGCGAGGCGGAGGTGGAGGTGTTCGAGGCCTCCGGAGCCGTATTCGGTGCGGACATGGGGCGCCTGTGGGCCAAGATTCCGGAGCAGCCGACGCGGGGTCTCACGCCGGAGACCGCCAAGACTCAGGCGGTGGAGTTTCTCCGGCAGATGGGTGTGGACATAGGCCAGGAGTACACCGCCGAGGCCCGGCAGGACCTGGTTACCATCACCGAGCGCGGCGGGCGCCCGCGGCGCATCCCCGGCCCCTTCCAGGTGTCGGTGCGTCCCCGGCTGAACGGCTACCCCACCGTGGGGGGCGGTGAGAAGGCCAAGGTGTTCTACGACGACGACGGGAAGATCGCCGGCTGTCTCGTGGTGCGCCGCGCGCTGAGCCCGGACAAGACCGGGGAGCTGCTGGACGTGCGCGAGGCGGTCAAGAGGCTGGCCGAAGGTGGCGCGCTGGAGCACCTCACCCTCACGCGTCCGGACCGTATCGTCATCAGCGAGATTTCCGTGGCCTACTACGGGCGAGCCGCCGCGGAGGAGCAGGGGTTCGTTCAGCCGGTCTACGTCTTCCGAGGCACGGCAACGGGCACGGAGGGCAATGAGACCTGGCGGACCCCCTACATGCAGTACGTCGCGGCCCTCAAGAGCCCGCCCGAAAGCGTCTACGAGCCCCCGAGTACCGAGGACTCGGATGAGAAGGTAGAAGGTGACATGAGCGCGGAGGGTCCTGAGGACGAGAGTTGATCGACGGTCTCCCGTCGCGACACCGCGCCCGGCTGCCCTGAGCCGGGCGCATCACTTTGACACCATATACCCGGCCGAAAGGCAGGTTTTGCCATCGGAATGTCATCCTGAGCGTCAAGCTCGCGCAGCGAGATAGCGAGGGATCCTGCTACATCCCGGGAGGTTCTCTCGAGCTGCTGTACCCGGGAGCGGAGGCTGTCAGGCGGGCCGGCCCGGCCGCCACGAGAGCAGGGCCCGACCGGTTCGCAGATCATCAATGCTCCGCAACTGCCCGGCCTCGCAGACCACGCGCACCAGCCCGTTGCCCAGCGCGAGGCGGTCGGCGGTCTGCCGGATCATGGGAGCGCCTCCGAGAACCGGTGGCGCCGCAAAGGCTCCCAGCAGCGCGATGGGCAGAAGGGCGCCGCGTCCGGGGAGAGAAACTGAGGGGGCAGCAGAAGCATGCATGGCGCCACCTTCGCAGAGCGCCGGCGGACGAAGCCGGGCTGCTGGGGGGTACCGCCTCGGGAGGAACCACCGTCATGAGGACCTACGAGATCGGCGTGATGGCCCTGGGCATGGCCGGGATGGAGCATGTCAAGGCCTTCGGCAAGAACCCGCGCACACGGGTGAAGGCGGCCTGCACCCGTAACGCTGAGCTACTGACCGCCGTCTGCCGGCAGTACGAGATCCCCAAGGCATGCGGTAGCTTCGAGGAGCTGCTGGATGCCGGGATCGACGTTCTGGTCATCGCCACGCCGGACCACCTGCACGCCGACTACGCCGTCGCCGCTCTGGAGCGAGGCCTGCACATCCTGTGCGAGAAGCCGTTGGTCACCGAGCTTGAGGATGCGCGGCGCGTGGTGGCCGCGGCCCGCCGGGCGGGGACGGTGTTCATGACCGGACAGTGCGCCCGTTTCTTCCCACGCTCCCAGTTCGCCCACGGTCTGGTACAGCGTGGCGAGTTGGGGAGGCTGTTCTTCGCCGAGGCCGACTACCTGCACAACCTGTCGGACTTCCTTCGCGGCTGGCGCATCGATCCCTCCGCTCCGCAGAACATCGTGCTGGGCGGAGGCTGCCATCCTCTGGACCTGCTGCGCTGGCTGATGGGCGACGTGGAGGAGGTGCACGCGGTGGCCAACAAGCTCGTCTTCCCTCCGGACAACCCCATCGAGCACGATTGCGCGCTGCTGAACCTGAGATTCCACAGCGGCGCGATTGGCAAGTGTCTGGTGTCGGTGGGCTGCAGCCGGCCGTACTCGCTGGGGCTCAGCCTGTACGGTGAGGAAGGCACGCTGGAAGATGAGAAGCTGTTCCTGGGTCGCTACGAGGGTCTGGAGGACTTCATGCCGGTGCCCCTGTCGCCGCACCTGCACGGCGACCGGGGGATCTTCGACGACCAGGCTCAGCACCTGGTGGAGTGTCTGGACGCGGGGAGCCGGCCCATCGCGGACGTGGTGGAGGGCGCCAAGACCGTGGCCACGTGCCTGGCGGGGGCCCAGTCCATCGCCGGCGGGCAGCCGGTGCGGGTGTGCAATGACTTCTGAGCCGGTGGGGCCGCGGGCGTCCCCGCGGGGCTCCGGGCCGCTGACGGCCGGCGGCTGCAGGGCGGCGACCTGTGCGCCGCCGCTCGTCGTTGTAGGGCGGCGACCTGTGCGCCGCCGCCGTTGGTCGTTGGTGTTGGAGGGCCTTCTCGGCGCGGTACAGGCCCGCGCCCTACAACGGCCACG
>CAZXDD010000192.1:0-12713 GCA_964639415.1 uncultured Armatimonadia bacterium | reverse complement strand
GCTCAGCGCCCCGCCCAGCGTGCCGGGGATGCCGGCCGCCCATTCCAGGCCTCCCAGGCCCTGGTAGGCACAGGTGCGACAGAGCTCGGCGACCCTCACGCCGGCCTCGGCAACCACCTGGTCGCCGCGTACGTGCACCGCGGACATTCCGTTGGCGATCTTCACCACGACACCGCGGATGCCGCCATCCAGCACCAGCATGTTGGTGCCGTTGCCGATCACCGTGGGCTTCTCGTTGAGGGTGCTCAGTGCCCGGAGAGCCTCGGCGAGCCCGGCGACACTGTGGGGGATCACCAGGACATCGGCGGGGCCACCGATGCCAAAGGACGTGTGCGCCGACATGGGCACATGGCCCTCAACGGTCAGGTCCGGGATGCGCTGCAGCGTCTGAAGTGCGTTCATTTGCTTCGTCGATGATCCGTCGGTGGTGCTCGCGGCCCGGGTGCGCCACCCACCGGTGATGGGCACGCTAGCCATTGTGCTGGTCATCGCCCTCCGTCGGACCGGAGTCGTCGTCGGTTGGCGCGGGTTGGCAGGCCTCCCAGCCGCTGTCTTCGTGCGAGGTGTCGGGGGGCGCGGAGGGCTGCTCCTGGGGCTGAGCTTGGTCCCGGGCACCCGGCTCTTGCCCCTCGCCCGGCTCGTGCGCCGCCGCGGGGGGCTCGGCGGCCGGCGAAGCCTCGCCCGCGTCGCCGGCTACCGGGGCGGCCGGCGAAGCCTGGGGCTCATCCTTCTGGTCCTGGGCGTTCTGGGCCAGGGTCTTGGCGGCCCCTACCACCCCGCCCCAGCCCTTCTTCACCGAATCGCCCGTCTCCGAAAGGCTCTCGGCGGCCTGTTGGGCCTGTGACTTGGCCAGTTCGCTGAGCTTGGCCAGTTGCTGCTTGAGGCCGCCCTCGCCGGGAGTGGCGGCAAGCGCCTCCGCCGGAACCACGACTGAGTCGCGCCCGTCGACGGTGCCCTCCATGGGCGTAAGGCAGATGACGCCCTCGGTGATGTCGCGCCACGCGCCACCGGAGACCTCGTAGCGCGAGACCCTCTTGTTGATCGGGTCGATGTACACGGTGCTGAGCACTCCCAGCCGTCGTCCGGCGGCCGTGAGCACCTCCCGAGGGCCTGCCGCGGGATCGCGGCGCCTCTCCATCAGACTCGGGAGCTCGGACAGGTGGCGCGCCACGCGGTACGTGCCGACCATCACCGCGTCGGTACCGATCACCTCGACATCCGATGCGGCGATGCCTTTCTCCGACGGGCCCTTGCCCACGATCAGCCCCTCCAGAGCACCCGATGAGAGACTGACAATGGCCTGGCTAACCGTCCCCACCTCGCGGCCTTCCTTCGAAGAGAACACCTTGAGCCCGATGATGGAAGCAAGATCACGCATCGGTCCGTCCCTTCCTGGCTCAGCGCAAGACGCGCTGAAGGGGAGTTGGCACTCAGTGACAATACGCGCTGCGAGCCCGACGTACCGCACAGCCGCATCCCTGCACGCTGCCATGGGCGGCGCCCGTGGCGAGCCGTCGCCCACAGTCATACAGGCTTCTCGCTATTTCGCCGTCCCATGATACCACACCTGCCCCGCCGGACGCTACTTTTGAGCATCCGGGGCCCAACGCGGCCCGGCTCGCGAACCCTACAGAAGCCCGCGCAGGTACCGGCGCAGGGGCTCACCCAGTTGGGCGTCGGCGAGCGCGACGCGCAGGAATGCCCTGGCGTAGGACTGCTGGTTCCCCACGTCCAGGCGCTCCTCGCCGGACTGCAGTGGTACGGCGAGCACCGGGAGGCCGGCCGAGATCAGGGAGCGAATCGCGTCGGTGAGCTGGATCTCTCCACCGTGTCCCGGAGCGGTGGCTCGGAGGTGAGAGAAGATGTCGGGTGAGAAGACGTAGCGCGCGCACACCGCCAGGTCGCTCGGGGCATGCTCCGGGCCCGGTTTCTCCACGATGCCCTCGAGACGCAAAGCGTCTTGCTCGCGACTCGCCGCCGGCGCCACGATCCCGTAGCGTGTGGTATCCTCGGGGGTGACCCTCTGCACGGCGATGGTGGCGGCCGCGGCGTGTGACTCGTGGAATCGCATCATCCTACCAAGCAAACCGGCTCGGATGGGCTCGAGGATCACACAGTCCCCCAGCGCCACCACGAAGGGGTCGTGGCCCACGAACTGCTCGGCGTGCGCCACGGCATCTCCCAGACCCCGCGGGGTGGACTGCCGCACGTAGAAGAAGCGGACGGCCGGATCCCTGAGCAGTTCATCGCCGCGCTGGGAGCCGTCGCCCGGAGGGAGGCCGTCGGCGGGGTCGAAGTGGTCCTCGATAGCGCGTTTCTGCCGCCCCGTGACGACGAGGATGTTCGGGAGGCCGGCGGCCACCAGCTCCTCGGCCACGTACTGAATAGTGGGCTTGGCGCCCAGAGGAAGCATCTCCTTGGGCTGGGACTTGGTGGCCGGGTACAGGCGTGTGCCCAGGCCGGCCGCAGGTATCACTGCCTTGAGGATCGGCAACGTACGTCCTCCGTGTCGGCGACCGGCGAGCCCGGCGCCGCAAACTGCGGCCCACAATGAAAGCGCCTGGCCATCGCCTCGCGTCCCGATGGGAGCGCTTGCGCCTGCCAGGCGTCCTGTGTGCAAGAAGTGGAGCCAGCGATCAGACTCGAACTGATAACCTGCGGATTACGATTCCGCTGCTCTGCCAGTTGAGCTACGCTGGCTCCATGGATGCCCGCTGTACGGTAACAGCGAGCCGGTTGTAGTGGTGGTGGCGAGACCCAGAGTCGAACTGGGGACACACGGATTTTCAGTCCGTCGCTCTACCAGCTGAGCTATCTCGCCATCCTGGGGTGCTTCTGGTGGGCGGAGCAGGCCTCGAACCTGCGACCTCATGCTTGTAAGGCATGCGCTCTGACCAACTGAGCTACCCGCCCATGTCCGCCGCAGGTCATGCGGAGGAGTATAGTGGTAGCCCCTAGGGGAATCGAACCCCTGCCGCCGCCTTGAAAGAGCGGTGTCCTAGCCGTTAGACGAAGGGGCCATCCATGAGTTGCCACTGGTGAGCCGTGCAGGGATCGAACCTGCGACCCTCGGATTAAAAGTCCGATGCTCTACCAACTGAGCTAACGGCTCTCTCAGACCACCGCCACAGAAGTCCCCGGTCGCGGGCCGTCTCCCACACCAGGTCATTGATGGCCGCTCTCCCTGGCACGGTGGTTAAGTATAGAGACCTCGACGGCCCTTGTCAATGGGCAAAATGCAGGAAAATGCAGGAAGCACACCGGAAGGGCCGCGGCGGTAACGCAGAGGGCGAGCAAGGAGATTGGCCGTGCCCGGCGGTCCCGGGCCCCGGACCCATTGCGCCACAGGGGCGGAGCCCTCGCGGCGTCGGCACGCGGGTCACGCGGTGGTGTGCTAGTTCCTTGAGAATCCCCCGCGCGCCGCGCCCTCGTCGCCACCTGCTTCGGCCGCGCGGCGTGAGGCGGCCAGGAGCAGCTCGTACTGACTGCTTTCCTCCCGCAGTAGCTCGCGGACCTGCACCAGGCGCTCGCCCGGGTCGTCGATCTCCAGCAGTCCCTGGCGCACCGCAAGCCCCGCGGTGAGGTGTGCGGCGATCATGAACGAGAGCCGCTCCGGGTCCGGGGGCAAGGCCACCTCAACGGCGGGCAGCCCCAGCAATTCCAGAATCGTGCGCACATGCCGCTGGAGCATATGCGACAACTCCTGCAGGAGCTCCTGCGACACATGGGCCGTCTGCCGTGACGCGGGGATCAGCGCCACCTCTGCGCGCAGAAGGTCGTCATCCACCTCCAACGCCCGGATACGGAAGCGCTCGCGCCCCACGACCACGATGTGCAGGCCGTCATCGGTATCCGTTGTCTCGACGATAAGGGCGCTGGTGCCGACGGAGTGGGGCTCTCCGATACCTCCGACCTCCGGCCCGTTGCGAAGAAGCGCCACGCCGAAGGGGATGTCCCGGCAGCGACACTCCTCCACCATGCGCAGGTATCTTTGCTCGAAGATTGCCAGCGGCATCGGCATTCCGGGGAACAAAACCGTGTTCAGTGGCATCAAGGGCAGTTGCACGCGAATCCCTCCGGCGGCGGGCTCGGGTCTTTGGGCCCCCGAGCGTCCCGTACTCGCTTGTTCGGCGGCGTCCGGGGCAATCCCTGCCGCTGGGGGGGCTCCGGTGTCTGGACCTCGGAAGACCTTGTCGCGGTCGGCAGAAGGTGTATACTATGCTGATGACGAACTATTGCATATAGTAGTTCGGGAGGTGCTGACTGATGAAGCCTGCCCACAGAAACGAGGCACTGGCCCGCGCCCGAGAGCACATCTTCTCCATGGCTCCGGATGACGCGGCGGCCCAACTGTGCATCGCCAACATGACCTACGGTCTTGCCAAGATACACTTCGCTCAGGCACACTATGGCCTGCCCGCCGACGCCACCTTCATCGGCACCCCGGATATGACCATCACGCGCAACAGCGGCCGCTGGAAAGCCGGGATCGGCTACGGCGGCAAGCTGAGCTGGGGCGATGGCGACCGAGACATGCTGGTGCTGGATGTCAAGCCCAATACCTGCGGCATGCTGGTGGGCGGCCTGCACGACGAACCGGACGCGCGCAGCGTCACCCGGCGCCTCCACGACCTTCATGGGCGCCACACGGTCATGGACGGCGTGACCATTGCCTGGGATTTCGGCACGGGCAACCATTTCGTGGACGTGTTCCGCACGGTGAAGAGCGACACCGAGCCGGCGGCGCCGCCCTATGTGTTCGTCATCCACGCCTCGGCCGCCGAGCTCCGCAGCCAGTCCGAGCATGGCCCGGGGCTGTACTGGGACTCCAGCGACCACTGGCTGCAGCGCGCCGACTTGCTGCAGACCCCCTGGGGGCCACTGCACATCCTGCGGGGCGATGCGGTGGCGGAGTACGTCGACAACTACCGCGCCACGGAGGACTTCGCCACGCGCCGGCGACACCTTGCGGGGGAGGCCTTGTTCGGGCCCTTTGAGCTGATCTCCAACATCAACCACCAGGGCCTGCTGAACGCCAATGAGATCCTGCTGGGGTGTCAGAGCACGCGACAGACAAGGCCGCGGCTGCTGCCGATCATGGTGCGCGCCGATCGCCCCGCCTTCCTAATGCACGGGAAGCCGAATTTGACCGCGGAGGTCCTGGAGCGCCTGGGGTTTTCGACGCGGGCGACAGAGCTGGGGGTCCTCGACCGGCTTGTGCACGCCGATGTCATCCCCCACGGGGCCGGGTACTCGCTGCCTCACGTGGCCGGCGTCCGCCAGGTGTTCGAGATCGATGGCACCCGCTACTTCGAGCTGGCCAATCCCAGCCAGGGCGACACGCAGATCGTCAGCGAGCCCAAGGACCTGGTGTGCAGCTACCGTGACGAGCAGGTCGTGCAGCGTACGGTGGACTGCGGTCTGGGTACCGTGGCCGCTCGGCTGGAGCCGCTGTTCGTGCTCAAAACCTAGCGGGCCCCCGGCGCGTCTGAGCCCATGGCGGCTCGCGCCGATCGCGCTTTGCCGCGGCCAATCTCATCGGGAGGATGTATCACATGAAAGCCGGCCTCTTGCTGCTACCGCTGGCCCTGTACGCCTGCCCGCTGCTCGCCGCCGATGCCGACAAGAATGTCGCCGAACTGCTGGGGTACCCGCCCGAGACCAAGCTGCTTATCATCAATGCCGATGACTTCGGGATGAGCCACGCCACCAATCTGGCGGTGTTCGATGCTTTCCAGCGCGGGGTCCTCACCTCGGCAACGGTGATGATGCCCACCGCGTGGGTCAAGGAAGTGGCCCTGTGGGTCCAGGAGCACCCAGAGGCGGCGGTGGGTGTTCATCTCACCCACACCAGCGAGTGGAAGAACTACAAGTGGGCACCCGTGGCGGGGCGCGCCGCGGTTCCGGGCATGCTGGCGCCCGATGGGTACATGTGGGCCCGCGAGGAGGACGTCTGGGGCCACGCCACGCCGCAGGAGGCCATGGCCGAGGCGAAGGCCCAGATCGACTACGCCCTCTCGCTGGGCATCGAGCCCACCCACATCGACTCGCACATGGGGACGATGCAGTTGCATCCGGATTTCTGGCAGGTCTACTTGGACCTGTCCAGGGAGTACAGACTCCCGCAACGCCAGGCGTCCAGGGAGCTGTACAATGCTCTGGGAGCCACGGGGCGCAAGGAAGCCGAGCGGGAGGCGGGGGTGCTGGGGCCCGACGCGCTGATCTACAGTCTCCCCAACCCCCAGAGTCTGGCCGACGTTCCGGAGCTTTACAACAACGTCCTGCGCAATCTCAAGCCGGGGCTGACGGAGCTCTACCTGCACCCGGCTATCGACGGCCCGGAGATGCAGGCCATCTCAGGCAGCCACGCCCGGCGGGACGCCGACTACCGCTGGCTGGTTGACCCCCAGACCCGCGAGCTGATCGACGAGTTGGGCATCAAGCTCATCAGCTACAGGGATCTCAGAGAGGCCATGCGCCGCCGGTAGCCACAGAGCCGGCCGCCCGCCGTGCGCAGAAGTGGGCCGGGCACTGTGCCCGGCTCGTTGCCGACGGGCGGCGGCCACCGTCCCTGCCCACCGCTGCGATCACTCAATGCCCCTGGAGAAGCCATGCGTGAGATTGCCTGCAGTCAGATCACCGGGGCCGTCGCCGATCTGTGCCGCGCCGCCAACTTCGGCCTCCCCCAGGACGTCATCGACGCCCTGCGCAGGGCCAAGGAACGCGAGACCCACCCCCTCGCCGTCGACACTCTGGACAAGCTCCTGCTCAATGCGAGGATCGCCGAGGAGGAGCAGATCGCCATGTGCCAGGACTGTGGCATCGCGGTGGTGTTCGTCGACCTCGGTCGTGAGGTACACCTCGATGGCGACCTATACGCCGCTGTCGATGAGGGGGTGCGCCGCGGCTATGCCGATGGGTACCTGCGAAAGTCCATGGTCCGCGACCCTCTGCGGCGCCACACGAATACGGGAGACAATACACCGGCCATCGTTCACCTGCGGCTGGTGGAGGGAGATCGCCTGGCACTCACCGTGGCGCCCAAAGGTGGGGGGAGCGAGAACATGAGCGCGGTGTGGATGATGGTCCCCGCCGAGGGCCGCGACGGACTGGTGTCTCGTGTTGTCCAAAAGATAACGGAGGCCGGCGGCAAGCCGTGTCCGCCACTGGTCCTGGGGATCGGGCTGGGGGGGAACCTGGAGAAGGCGGCCCTGCTGGCCAAGGAAGCACTGCTGCGCCCCGTGGGGGAGCCCAGTCCGGAGCCCGACCTTGCTGAGCTGGAGAAGGACCTGCTGGAAGCGGTCAACGCCACGGGCGTGGGCCCCATGGGTCTGGGGGGCATGACCACGGCTCTGGCCGTGCATGTGCTCAGGCACCCCTGCCACATCGCCAGTCTGCCGGTGGCGATGAACGTGCAGTGCCACGCCTCCCGCCACAAGACGGTCGTGCTGTAGGGCCCACGCCCCCCACAGGCGGTAGATGCCTGTACTCCCTGGGTTCTCGCCAGAGCTTGATGCTCGGGCGGACGCGGACAGGATGGCGAACGCATGTCTGATGCCGAGCTCCGGATCACCACTCCGCTCACCTGCGAGGCCGTACGCAACCTGCATGCCGGCGACCGGGTACTACTCACCGGCCCGTTGTACACGGGGCGTGATGCCGCCCACCGCCGTCTCGTCGACCTGCTGGAGGTGGGGGAGGAGCTTCCGGTAGAGCTTCGCGGGCAGCTCATCTACTATTGCGGCCCGGCGCCCGCCGCACCGGGCCACGCGATGGGCTCGGCGGGACCGACCACGAGCTATCGCATGGACCCCTACACGCCGCGTCTGCACGAGCTTGGCCTGGCCGGATCGATCGGCAAGGGCGAGCGCGGCATTGAGGTGCGTGAAGCCTGCCGGAAGCTCTGTGCGGTGTACCTGGTTGCCATCGGGGGGGCGGGGGCACTGCTGTCGCGGAGCGTCGAGAGCGCGCGCATTGTGGCCTACGAGGATCTCGGTCCGGAGGCCATTCGGCTCCTGCAGGTCAGAGACTTTCCGGCGATGGTTGCCTATGACTGCCACGGCCGGAGTGTGTTCCCCGGCGACGAGCCACTGTAGTTGCCGCACTCCCCGCGCCACATTGAGCCGGGGGTCACGAGCCCCCGCATAGGAAGTTGCGATCCACATGGTCAACAGGTAGTTTGCCCGAGCCCTCTATTGGCTGGCTCAGGCCACGATACCCCTGGGGCGTACGGGAGCTGGAGCGGCGCACTGGTTCCTGTCCCAGGCCCTGATGTTCGATCCACGGCTGGATCGGGCCCGGGGTTGGCTGTATCTGATCGAGGGCTCCATGGCCCGGGACCGCGGCGACATCGAGGGCGCCGTCGCGCTGCTGCGGCAGTGTGCCACGATACTGCCCCACAGCGACGTGGTGATCGCCAACCTGGGCATCGCCCTAACCATGGCCGGTCGGCATGAGGAAGCGATCCAGGTAATCGAGCGGTCCATGCGGGGGGAGGCCGACCTCACCGGCGAGCCCCAGATCTGGACGGCGCTGGCCTGGTCGTACCTGCGCTCCGGGCGGGCTCCCAAGGCGCTGGACACCTGTGAGCGGGCTCAGGAGAGCCGCGCGGGGTCACCGGAGACCGAGGTGATCCGCCGCCTGGCCCACGGGGTGAAACGCGGGCTGATCCATCGCGAGGACCTCGGTCTGCGCCTGCGGGCCGCGCCGAGAATCGTGCCGCTTGCCCTGGAGTTCTGCCAACACCTGGCCCGCACCGGGGAGCGCGAGCTCGCGCGCCAGGTGCTCAGTTGCCTGGGGCCGAGCCTGCAGGAGCGCGCTTACGTCATCATCGCCCGTTCGGCGATGAATGACGACGACCTGGACACCGCCTCCTGGGCGGTCCGGGAACTAGAGAACCGCAAAGCGGCGCTGGTTACGTGCGGGACGCTTCAGGCGGAGATAGCGCTGCGCCGCGGCGAGACGAGCGCGGCCCTCCAGCACGCGGCTCAGACGGCGCTGAAGGCGCCTCAGAGCGCCATGGCCCTGGAGCAGCTCGCGCGGGTGCAACTGGTCGCCGGGGAGTGGAGCGGCGCCGTGGAAGCCGCGGAGAAGGCCGTAGCGCTCAGGGGCGCGGGGGCCCTGGCCGCCGGCTTGGTCGCGCTGCGCATGGCCGACACCGGGCAATGGCCCGAGGCTCGGCGCCTCTTCCACGTGGAGCGCAGCGGCGACGGCCTGGCCTGCGCCCACGCCCACGCCGCCCAGGCACTGCTCACGGCGGTGACCCATCAGCAGCCCGAGGAGGCCCGGAACCTCGCCGCAGCCGGTCTTCGCGAGGCCCTCGACCTCCCCGACTGGGCGGCCCGGCCCCACGTCCTGGAACGTCTCATCCAGAGCTTCGAGCGCACGGTCAGTATTGCGCTGCTGGAGGGGGAGGGCCGGGAGGAGGCGAGCCTCGAGGAACCCGAGGAGCTTCTGGCGCGTCTCGCCGGGCGTGCCGAGAAGCTCCAGAGACGGGCTCAGCCACCGGTCGAGGGGTAGGCGGCTCGGCGTCCGCAGGGCCCCGGGCGTCGAGGGCCACACAGCGGCACAACGCCGGTGGCCTCACAGAGGGGTCGGGTCGGGGCCCCCAGGCCTGGGCCCAGTGTGCTAGCTCAGGCCACGCCTCGCCTCCCCCAGCTCCGCATAGAGCTCCGCCGTCCGTGCCACCATGCCTCCCAGCGTGTACTGCTCCGCGACCAGTGCGGCGGCGGCGCGACCTCTGGCTGCTCGGGCCGCGGGGTCTCGCAGGGCCTGGCAGAGCGCCGCGGCCAGCGCCTTCTCATCCGCCGGCCTCACCGGCCAGCCGCAACGGCCCCCCTGCAGGATGTCGGATACTCCCGGAACGTCACTGCCCACCAGGGCCCGACCGGCGGCCGCGGCCTCCAGCAGGGCGTACGGACAGCCCTCCCATAGCGAGGGCTGGCAGAAGACGTCGCAACGGGCCAGAAGCTGAGGGATATCGTCGCGGTGGCCCAGGAGGTGGACGTGTCCTGCGGCCTCGCCGGCCGCCTCCCGGATGGCCGCGCTCCGGGGCCCCTCGCCGGCGATCAGGAGATGGGCCGCGGGCAGGCTGCGAGCCACCTGCCTTATCGCGGCGGCGGCGTAGACATGCCCCTTCTGTGCCCGCAGATCACCGACGCAGAGGATGACGGTCGCGGCGGGCGGCAGCTCCGGGATAGCGGTGTTTGCCGCGGGACCGGCGGCGGTCGGCACCGGAGGCGGCACGCCGTTGCGGACGACCACGCAGCGCTCCGGGGCGATGACCCCGGCGGCCAGCGCCACCTGGCGCTCGCTCTCGCAGACGGCGATGAGCCGATCCGTGCTGCGCCCCAGCCGACGTTCTACCGCCAGATAGAGCGCCCGTCTGGCGGGCGAGACGTTCATCACAAACGAGAAGGCATGGGGGGTGTAGACGGTGGCCGGGGAGTTCGGGTTGCCGGCGGCGGCCACGCGTCCCAGGACTCCGGCCTTGGAGCTGTGGGCGTGGACAATGTCAGGGGCAAACCCCTGAAGGGTCCGACGCACGGTGCGCAGCGCGGCCAGGTCGGCCGGGGGCACCGGCCCCCGGGCCATCGGCACAAGAGCAACCAGCGCTCCGGCCGCCTTGAGTCTGGCCACAGAACGCTCGGGATGTGCGTCCCGTGTGGGGGACCAGAGCACCAGCAGCTCAAAGGCGGCGCGGTCGAGCCCCTCGCACAGGTCCAGGACGTGCCGGGCCGTGCCGCCGACCGTGGCCTCCAGCACCTGGGCGACCCGGAGCCTGTGGCTAGCCACTTCGCCGTCCCAGCTTCCCGGCGATCTTCCCGGTGAGCTTCCGCGCCGCGTCCCGCACGATGCTGATCTCCTCGATGCGCGCCAGGCCTGCCGCGGCGAGGAACACCACCACGCCGACCAGCGAGTTGCCCCCCATGTTGAGCAGGGCCTTGAGCTTCACGCCGCCGGCCGGGGGCTCCCAGGCCTGGAGCAGGGGCGAGGAGTAGCTCTCCGTCTGCCACATGACCAGGCCCATGAGCGCCGTGCACGCCGCCAGCTTCAGGGCGAAGGCGATGGCCGCCCTGCCGTCGATGTAGCCCAGGCGCTTGCGGATCAGCGCGTACAGGAGTGCGACCTTCCCGCTCTTGCTCACGGTCAGCGCCGCCGCGATCCACGACAGTTTCGCCCGGGTACTGGCACCAAGATGATAGACACCCGCGTACCCGATGAGCACATGCAGGACGGCGAAGGCCGCCCCGGCGATATTGGGGGTCGCCGTGTCCTTGAAGGCGAAGTACCAGTGGTTGATGGCCGCGTCCAGGGAGTAGAACACCAGCCCCGGCGAGTACCAGTACACCCCGAGGGCCGATAGCTCCGCACTCTCGGGGCTGAAGTCGCCGTGCTGGAACATGAGCCGGATCACGGGCAGCGAGACGATCATGAGCGCAACGCCGGCGGGGATGAAGATGAAGGCCATGGCGCGGGTGGTCTTCACCAACGCCTCGGCCATCTTGTCCTTCTCTCCCCGCAGCGCCCACTCGGAAAGGAACGGGTAGACGACGAAGCTCACCGCCAGCGGGAGGGTCTGCAGGAGCAGGTCGGGGACCTTGCGGGCGAAATCCAGGCAGGTGTAGACGCCCTCGCCGATCTCGCTGCCAAAGCGGCTGTCGGCCAGGGTGCGTATCGCTGAGAAGACCAGACCGAGAACCACCGGGGGCATCAGACGGAAGATGGTGATGGCGCCGCGATTGCGCAGGATATTGGCGCCGATGCGGAACATCCCTACCTTGTCGCGCAGGCCGGGAATCTGCACGAGGAACCGCAGGCAGCCACCAATCAGCACGGCATAGGCAATGGCGTAGATGGCGTCCGGTGGCCGACCGGGCCAAAGCAGAGCCGTCAGCGCTATGAACGAGAGCACTACCCCGGTGCGGAATGCCGCCTCAGCGACGGCCGGGAGTGTGAACTTCTTGTACGAGTGGAGGGTCAGTTCCGGCATCACGGAGAGCGAGAACAAAAGGAGCGCCGGAGCCATGATCCGCAGCATCACGATCCCTCGGGCCAGGTCCTCCGGCGAGTCCGCCAGCCCCGGCCCGGCGAAGAGCAGGATTGGGCGCGCGAACACCACGCAGAGCCCTGCCAGGACGGATAGTAGCAGGAACTGGAAGCCCGTCATGACCCCCGCCAGTTGCCAGGCGGCCGGTTCGCCCTCCTCGCGTCTGACCTTCACGAACTCCGGCAGGTAGGTGGGGCGCAGGAGCTTCTCCACCTTGGTGTAGATCATCATGATCACGCTGTTATACGCGATCTTGTAGGCATCGGTAGCTCGTGTGGCTCCCAGGCTGGACAGCACCATCTCCTTGGCATAGCCCATGACCTTGCCCAGGATCAAGAAGGCGGTGACGATCACCGCCCCGAGGCTCATCTGCCGCCCTGCCCGGGCATCGGAGGCTTCGTCCGCCTGCTTTGTGTCATCGCCGGGGAGCTTCTCGTCTTGCATGGATACCTCGATCCTGGCCGCCGATTCGTCCGCCGTTCGTCGTCGGCCGGGCACCTTCCGGGTCCTAGTCAGACAATGGTGCAAACCACCGTGCCGGCGGGTCTCCGGGCCCGCCGGCCGTGAGCCGTTAGCCGTACCACCTCTCCCAGCCCGCGAAGCGGGCGTCCGGGAGAGGTCTCCGTGACAGCCCGGAGGGCTGGAGCGGAGGGTGAGGGGCAAG
>CAZXDD010000191.1:0-12746 GCA_964639415.1 uncultured Armatimonadia bacterium | reverse complement strand
CGCGCGCTTTTCGTCGCCAGGGGGTCCGGCCCCGCCGGCGTCAGGAAACCAGCGGGCTCGCGGGGCCGCACCCGGTCAGTCGCCTGAGATGCGAGTCCACATTCCGGGCACCGGGTAGGGAGTGAACTTGTCTGTCGACTGCTTCGTGGTCTTGATCCACTTCACATGACCATCGCAGAAACCGACGTTGAAGCCGCCGTTGTGCCTGGGCTGCGGCCAGTCGGTGCGCGGCGCCTCGGGGTCGAAAGTCGGGTGGCCTTCCTGTCCATTGGTACCGGGCGCCGCCACGATGCAGCGCACGTCCACGATCAAGAGCGTGCCGGCGGGGTCCTCGATCACGGAGTCCTTCACATCGCAGGGGCCGGGGAACGATCCCGCGTGGGTCGTCCCACTGTAGTAGTTGCCCCAGTTGATGCCATACCCGCCCACATAGCGGGCGCGCGGCGGCTGGTCACACGTCCAACTGGGCGCACCGCACCAGTATTGCCCGTCCGCGCTGGGACAGTCCATGATGTGCTCGTTCTTGATGTAGGGCTGCAGCAGCACCATCCACCAGTACCCGTTATAGCCGGGGTAGGCGCTGCTGGCCCGAGCCACGGGGACCATCCGTTGGTCGTAGTCGGTGGCATACATCAGACCCGCCAGCGCAAGCTGCTTGACGTTGGACTGGCAACTGGCCTGTCGTGCCTTCTCTCGGGCTCGTGCAAAGACCGGGAACAGGATCGCCGCCAGGATGGCGATGATCGCAATGACGACCAGCAACTCTATCAGCGTGAAGCCCGCACGTCTCATCTCTTTCACCTCCAGATCAAGGTAGCAGGGCTGCGTCGGGCTCTCCTTCGCCGCGCGGCCTGCCGGCTCCTTGTCCGGACTCGATCGGTTCGCGATCTACCTCGATGCTTCCACGGACGAGTCTGGAAGCGGCTCTTGGTACGATCGGCGCACCACATATGCCGGTGATGTTGAGATCGCGGATTTTCCGGGCGCCAGGCGCCCGCGTGAACCGTGAGCCCTGAGGCCCTCGCCATCTCCATTCCCTAAGGGAGAGATCCCATGCTTCGAACGGCTTTCGCTCTGACCCTCACCGTGGCCGCCCTACTCCCCGCCCTCTCAGAGCCACTCCCGCAGGGGCAGTATGTCACCATCCGCGACGGGCACCTGTGGCACAACGGCAGCCGGCTGAGACTCTGGGGCGTCAACTTCTGCCACTCCGTCAAGCGCCAGGGCAAGGACCTGGAACTGTGCTTCGACCGGCTTGCCTTCGGCGGCTTCAACGGGGTGCGCCTGAACTACTCTTCCTTCATGATCCAGGGCCATGAGCCTTTGCAGCACAGTTGCGATGTGGCCGAGACGGTGATGGGCAGCGGCAGTGACATCGACCGGCTGGACCACTCCATCTTCCTGGCCCGGCAGCGCGGGATGTTCTTTTGGTTCTCTTTCAACCAGTACCGCAGCTTCCTGCCCGCCGACTACGACCTGCTTTCCGATGACGGAACCCGCGCCGAGTGGGAGGCCATGATTCAGGAGGCCTCGATCCCCTATCTGGTGTACGTCGACGACCGCGCCGAGGCCGTGTTTCTCAGGTACGCCGCCAACGTGCTGAATCACGTCAACCCCTACACCGGCAGACGCTATGCCGATGAGGAGGCCATCGGCCTGTACGAGATCTTCAACGAGGACGGCTTCGTCGAGAGCACGCTCACTCAGAAGAAGGAGGGCATCGTCGGCCGCAAGCTGCAGGAGCGCTGGAACGCCTGGCTCCAGGCCCGCTACCCAACCGATGCGGAGCTCAGGCAGGCCTGGGGAGCCGTCAAGGAGGGCGAATCGCCGGCGGAGGGGACGGTGGCCTTCGCGCCCCTGGCCGATGAGGCGGCCGGCTATCCCGAGGCGCGCGGCCAGGACCTGATGCGCTTCGTCTACGACCTGTATACCGGTTTCACGCACCGCTTCATCGAGTACGTGCGCTCCCTGGGAGCGCCCGGAGTGGGCATCGGCGTGGTCCCGATCACACCCACGGGGAACTTCGCCAACAGTCTTGCGGGCTACTACTCCGGCTCCTGCGGTGACTTCACCTCGGTGGGGAACTACGGCTTCGCCCTCCGGCCCTGGGAGGTGGCCAAGGAGGCCCCACACTATCCGTGGGTCGTGCGGGTCAACGGCTTTCCGATGATGGAGACGCCGATCGACCTGGTGCGCGTGGCCGGCAAGCCGTACCTGATCTACGAGACCAACGACTATCGCCCGAACCCGTTCACCGTCGAGTTTCCGCTGCGCGCGGCGATCAATGCGCTGTGGAAGGACGGGGACGGCGTGTTCTGGTTCACCTGGGACGACAGCGGGTATCTGCATACACTGGCGACGGACGAGGACTATGCCAAAACCCGCATGCCGATGCCCGACACCACCTATCCCAACGCCGGCCTGGTGCTGGCCAATGACGAGGTGGCTCTGGCGGCCATCGCCTCGGCAGGGGACGTCTTCCGCCACGGTGGTCTGAAGCCGGCGGCCGCACCCGCCACCGCCACCATCGGCGGAGACATCCTCCTGAACCTCTCCGACCACCAGATGCAGCGGGTCTACGACCGGCTGCATCGTGCCGCCTGGCGCACAGGGCTTGAGATCAGCTATGATTCCGAGGTCTCCACGGCGCTGCCCGCCGCTTCGCCCGGCGATCACCCCTCGTCTCTGCGGATGGGTGAAGAGATCAGTCTCGACTGGACGGACGGCCGGGGTACAGTGCGGATCGACGCCCCGGCGGTGAAGGCGCAGGTGGGCTTCAGCGGGGCTGAGGTGCTCTTCGATGATCTGCGGGTAACGGGGATCAACCGCGAGTACACCTACATCGCCGCCGTGGGCCGGGACGGCAGGCCCCTGGATCAGTCCAGCGACGTGATGCTCACCTTAGTCAGTCGGAGCACGAACACCGACTGCGTGCTGGACCCCGAGCGCATGGAGGCGCAGTGGTCCACGGGCCTGGGGCAAGCCGTGGTCAACGGCGGCCGCGCGCCGGTACTGGTGGACCGCGTAGCCGCAACGCTCGCGGCGCCCTGGCTGCGGGGCCGGTGGTATCAGAAGGTCGACTTCGCCCGCAATTGTCTCCAGCAGGGCCGGGCCGGCGAGGAGCTTGAGATCACGGCAGACGAGCCCGTCTACTGCATTCGCCTCACGCCCGAGCCGCCGCCCGCACCGGTCCGCCGGGTCCTCATCATCGGCAATAGCCTCACCCGCCACGGTGCCAGCGAGGCTCTGGGCTGGCCCTACGACTGCGGCATGGCCGCCACGGGAGAGGACAAGGACTACGCCCACCTGCTGTACCGACGCATCTGTGAGGCCCAGCCGCAGCTTGTTCCGGAGCTGCGATTGGGGCGCATCACCGACGAGGCCCACATGAAGGGCTTCGAGCAGGCTCTGCCCTCGGACGCCGATGTGGTGATCCTGCAGCTTGGAGATAACTACCGCGGGGCGGTGAACGAGGAGGAGCTGCGCGGGCCGTACGAGCGGATGGTGGCCGCGGCGCGCAACGGCGGACGGACGCGCGTCTTCTGTGTGGGCAGTTGGGGGAGCGAGGCGCTGGACACGCAGATTCAGGCCGCCGCCGAGGCGCAGGGGGTCCCCTTCGTCATGATCCGTGATCTGGGCGCCGATGCTCAGAACCGCGCGGGCTCGGAGGGGCACTTCACACATTCAGGGGTCAACTGGCATCCGGGCGACCGGGGCATGGCGGCCATCGCGCAGCGGCTCTGGGAGCATATCCGCGTGCTGTGGAAGGTCCCCTGAGAGGCGCGCAGCAGCCGCGCTACTGTAGGGCGGAGGCCGGTACCGCGCCAGGGGGCGCCGGCCAACGGGAACGACCAACGGCGGCGGTGCCGGAGGTTGTGTCGCCCCTCCGGGGCTCGGGGTTGCGCTGTGCCCCAGAACGGGGGCCAACGCCCCCGCCTGTTTGTGTCTCGCCCCTGCGGGGCTGGACGGCCCACTCGGCACGCCCATTCCGCCTACTGCGCCCACACCGCCGCTACACCGAAGCCTCGGGCCTCCCAGTCCGCCTGCAGCTCACCCAATGTCTCGGCCGTCACCCCCGCCTCCACGTCCCACTCCGGGCCGCCCGGGCCCCTGGTCGCGGCTACTGTGTACAAAGGCGGGTACTTGCCCGCCATGCAGATAGCAACGGGGCGGTACCCGTCCGGGCCGTAGCCGTCCAGCTCCTCGTGGAACTGCTTCTCCGGAGCCCAGAGCTTGACCGTCAAGCCCGAGCCCGGTGTGAGCGGAACGAAGGCGGCGCTGCCGAGCAGGCCGTGGCCGGCGTCGTGAGCGGCGAGCACGGCGGGTATCTGGGCCGCCTGGATCTTGGCCTGTACCTGCTGGGTGAACTGCTCCTGGGGCAGGCCGATGAGGGCGCTCCAGGACAGGCCGCCGTCGTCCTTGAGGATGATGGTGAACGCGTCGGCCTCGCCCACCCGGCAGGAGGCCATCGCCGCCGGCATCACCCGGGCCTGCGCGGCCTGGGCCAGCAGTGTATCACACTGCTGCCGGGTCATCTCCGGGTAGAGCTGCCAGCGGCCGCCGCTGTCGTCGCTACCGAAGACGGCGGCGTAGGCGATCCCGTCGCGGCGGTGGCTCATCGCCACGGAAAGACAAGCGCGGCCCTGCTCGCGTACCTCCTCGCAGGCAAGCAGGAGGTCTTCCTTGCTCATGTCGAGCCGGAGTGTCGTCGCCGCTCCGGCGGCCAGAAGGACGCCATAGTGCGGCTCGGTGACGTCGAGGACCCGCAGCTCGGCGCGGATCTGCCCGCGGCCCCAGACCATGCTGTCCTGGATCGCCGGGGCGGTGCGGGTGGGGCCGTCGCCACTGACGGTGATGTCGTGGCGCTTGGCCAGGGCCACTCCGGGCGGGCCGCTCACCTCGGCGAAGGCAAGCTCTCGGGCCTCCGGCGAGCTGTCCCCGGCCTGCGGGTCGCAGGGGATCCAGCCCAGGTTCGGGAGGTAGAACTCGGCCCACGAGTGCCAGGTTCCGCCGCCCTTGACCACGAAGCCCGAGCACTCCCGGGCCGGAATGCCCGCCGCGCGGCAGATCGCGACGAAGAGCATGGCGTAGTCTGCACAGCAGCCCACCTTGGTCTGCAGCATCGCCAGGGCGCCGCGGGCCGGGGCGTCCACGTAGGTGGAATGGTCGATGACGTGGTTGTAGATGGCCCAGGCGCGGCGGTAGGGGTTCTCCTCGGCGGCGAACTGCCGGGCCAGCTCGACGATGCGCGGGTCGTCGGATTCGATGCGCGAGCGCGGCACGGTGTAGTCGCGGACCTCGGGGCTCTCGGGGTCGTAGGGACCGAAGTCCATCTGGGCCGATGCAGCCTTGTCGAAGGCGGGCCGGCGCAGGCGGGCGGTGTAGCTCACCGTCAGCCTCGCCTCGCCCTGAGCTCCCTGTGGGCGTAGGCGTGCCAGCGTGACCGTCTGACTGTCGTCGGTGACAAGCTGAGCCGTCTCCGGCTGCAGCTTGAGGTCTTCGATGGTCTGGCCGGGGTCGTCCACGGGCACGGGAATCCAGACCTCAACGTCCCGCGCTCCGCCGCCGACCGTCACGGAGTGCGAGACCTGATAGGTACCGGCGTCGGCATAGTCGAGCTGGGCCCACGCGGCCCCGGTAACAAAGGCGATCAGCACAGCGCCGAACTGAATCATCGAACGGGAACACCACCTTGGGATGCAGTCACCGGAGCCCTCGCGGATGCGCCGGGCGCGGGGCAGCCATCAACCGTCCGCTGCCCGCCGCCGGGGCAGGGCGGCGGCGCTTCCACGGGGAAACGCCTGCCTGTGCCATCCACTTCTCCATCCGGAGGCCCCCTATGTTGCTTCTGAGTCTGTGCCTGCTGTGCCTGCTGCTTTCGGCCGCCGCTCCTGCCCAGCAGCCCTGGGAGCCCGAAGAGTTCCCCATCGGCTACTGGTACGGCCCCAGTCGGGAGTTCAACACCCTCGAGACCTGGCAGACCGTTAAGGACGGCAACTTCACCTTCGGCGGCATGTCCGGGTACACCACCGAGCAGAACCGGCAGATGCTGCAGTTCTGCGAGCAGTTGGGCCTCAAGGCCCTCGTCATCGACAGCCGCATCAACTGGCAGACGGCGGCCGGCGACGACTTGGAGGGCTTGGTGGCGCAGGTCGTGGCCGATTACGCCGACTCTCCGGCCCTGTATGGCTATTACATCCAGGACGAACCGAGCTACCGGTTGTTCAAGCCTCTGGGGGAGGTGAGCCGGGCGCTGGAGAAAGCCGACCCGGCGCACCTGCCCTACATCAACCTCTTCCCGACCTACGCCAGCGTGGACCAACTGGGGACCCCCACCTATGCCGATCATCTGGAGCAGTACCTGTCCATCGTCACTCCCCGGGTGCTGAGCTACGATCACTATGCCCTGATGAAAGACGGCTCGCTGCGCCGGGATTACTTCGAGAACCTGGAGCTGATCCGCGAGGCGGCCCTGCGCCACGGCGTGCCGGCGTGGAACATCATCCTGTCCCTGCCGCACCTGGGCTACCGCGACCCGAGCGCGGCCGAGATGCGCTGGCAGGTGTACACCTCGCTTGCCTACGGCATCAAGGGCCTCATGTACTTCACCTACTGGACGCACCCGGACTGGGAGGCCGCCGGAGAGATCGCCATCGTCGACTCGGCGGGCAGGCCCGGGCGGCTGTACCCGATCGTTCAGAAGCTCAATGCCGAGATGCAGGCCCTCGGCAGGACCCTGCTCGGCCTTACCTCCACCGGAGTTTTCCACACCGGCGACGTGCCACAGGGGGCGCGGCGCCTGGGGCGCGACGCCGTCTTGCGCGTGCCCCAGGAGCTGCCCCTGCTCGTGGGCTTCCTGCAGGACGCTGAGGGCGTGCAGTACGCGATGGTGGTGAACCGCGACTTTGCAGCTCCCACCGAGCTCGACGCCAGCCTCGCTCCGCACGTCGTGGGAGTCGAGGCTCTCTCGCCCGAGGATGGGAGCCTGCAGCCGTTGGAGATCGCCGAGGGCAAGCTGCACTTGGCCCTCGAGCCGGGAGACGGCATCCTCCTGCGCCTGACCACCGAGTTTGACTATCCCGAGCCGCCGGCGATTCTGGAGGCCATCGACTTCGGGTTCAACACCGACGGCGATGCGGAGGGCTGGGAGGCCGGCAATAGCCTGACCCCGCCGGTGGTACAGGATGGCGTCCTGGCCATGTCCTTCACCGGCCCCGACCCGTTCTTCACCCGCACCAGCCTCAAGATCGCCCGCGACACCTACACCAAGATCCGCGTGCGCATGAAGCTCCCGCCCTGCAACACCGAGGGCCAGCTCTTCTGGACCACCGGCGACGACCCCGGCTTTTCGGACACCAAGTACCTGAACTTCCCCGTGATCCCGGACGGCGAATGGCATGAGTACGAGGTTCCGGTGGGGACGCACGACCAATGGGCGGGCAAGGAGATCCGCGGGATCCGTCTTGACCCCACCACCGGTGGCGCCGAGAAGGGGCAGAAGGTGGAGATCGACCGGATTGTGGGGGAGTAGCGGAGCCCAAACGTCAACGACGGACCGGAGGAACGGCAACATCTCACCACGGAGCCACGGAGAGCACGGAGTCTCACGGAGAACGGCGAACCGCACGAAGGACGGCGGAGAACGACGGAAAAGAGCCAGGACAGGGGCACGGCGAGGGAGTCTGCGCGCCGTGCCCCCGGTCGATTGCCCCTGCTGCTATTTGGTCCACTCGCGGAACAGCAGGTTGTACGTCTTCATGAACCGCTCCGGCTCGGCGCTCTCGCCAAGCTCCGTGAGGCAGAAGCCGTCGAACCCGGTCTCCTTCAGGATGCGGAACAGCTCCCGGTACGGGTAGTCCTCGTACAGGTCGTGGATGTGCAGGCAGCGCACCTTCGCGGCCAAGGGGCGGTAGTACTTCTCAATCGACAGGTCCACGATGTCCTGCTGATTGCAGTTCCACGTGACACCCACCAGCGGATGGTCGGCGACGTCCATGATCGTCTTGACGTGTGGCGGATGGCTGGTACCGGGGCCGTGCACTTCCAGCCACAGCTCGATGCCGTAGGCCTCCGCCTGCTGCCCACACTCCCGCAGGGCCCTGCCAATCTGCTCCAGGGTCTGCTCCTCGCTGATGCCGGCGTCCTTGGCAAAACCGTTCGGGCGGACCTTGACCCCTACCGCCCCCACGTCCCTGGCCAGCTTCACGAACTCCGCGGTGCTCTGAATGTTCTCGCGCAGCACCGCCGGGTCGGGGGAGTGGTACTCGCACACCGAGCCCAGGCCCCAGAGCACCACGCCGCTTTCGGCGAACTTCGCCTTCACCTCGGCCCGCTCCTGACTTGTGAGTGAGGGCTCCACGCCGTGGGCATGTGTGGTGCGCAGCTCGACGCCCTCGAAGCCCGTCTTGTGGCACATCGCGATGATCGTGTCGACGTCCCAGTCTTTCGCCAGATTGTAGGTGACGGTTCCCAGCCTCATACTATGGCCTCCAGGCATGATGGGGAGCGGGGTGCAAGGCGCCGCTGCGCCCGGGATCGCTGCGGGGGCTATTCGCGCCGGGAGTGGAGGGACCTCCCACAGGGGAGAACGGCGGAGAACGGCTGGGAACGGCAACGTCTCACCACGGAGACACGGAGTGCTCGGAGTTCCTCGGAGTTCCTCGGAGAACGGCGAGCGAAGGCAACGGCGGAGGACGGCTGGGAACGGCAACGTCTCACCACGGAGACACGGAGCACACGGAGTCACACGGAGTCACACGGAGTACGACTCAACACAGAGACACAGAGAGTAGGAGAGCACAGAGAACGATAGTGTAGGGCTACTGCAGGCGAAAGCCCGCCGTTGCCGTCCCCGCCGTTGCCGTCCCCGCCGTTCCTGCCGTTGCCGTCCCCGCCGTTGCCGTCACTGCCGTTGCCGTCCCTGCCGTTGCCGTCCCCGCCGTTCCCCTGTTTCCTGTCACCTGTTCCCTGTTTCCCGCCGTCTAGATCATTCGGTACTCATTGCCCGACTGAGGGTTTTGCTCGCAGCCGATGGGAATGCCCTGCCCCAGGTGGCCGAAGCACTTAATGTTGCACTTGGTGCAGACGATGATCTCGTCCCGGCGGCCCTCGCGTATCTTCAGCGGCCAGTCGGCATCGGCGATGAGCTGGCGGCCCACGGCGCAGAGGTCGCAGCGCCCGGCCTGCAGCGCGTCCTCGGCCATCCGCGGGTCCTCCATCCCATTGACCGCGAGCACGGGGACGTCCACGGCCGCCTTCACCGTGGCCGCGATGTCCGCATGGGACTTGTCCATGGAGGGCGAGATGTCCAGTACGTCCACGCCGGCGGCCACCAGTTGTCGGCAAAACCCGATGGAATCCTCCAGCGTGTAGTGCTCTGTCTGGGCCGTGTGGCGGTAGAAGAGGGGGTACTTGCCACAGGCCGCGCGGATCGCGCGGACGATGTCGAGGCCAAGACGCATGCGGCCCTGCAGGTCGCCGCCGTACTTGTCCTCACGTCGGTTGCTGCCGGGATCGAACATCTGGTTGAGGAAGTACCCGTGGGCGCCGTGGGGCTCGACCCCGTCGAAGCCCACCTCTCTGCAGCGGCCGGCGGCGGTGGAGAAGCGCCCCGGCATGGCGTCCAGCTCGGCCTCGGTGGCCGCCCGGGCCTCGGGTGTCTCTGAGGGTGCAAAGGGGCCCCCGTCCTGAGCCGTGGAGGGCTGGAAGAGCTGGACGAGTACCGGGACCGAGTGCTCGTGGATCGCCTCCACGGTCTCCTGGAGGCGCTCGCAGATGTCGTCGCGCAGGAGCAGGTCGACGGAGATAGCCTCCATCACGATGAGGCCCACGCCTCCGTGGGCCCGTGCCTCGTACCAGGCGCAGAACTGCGGCGAGCCGATCTCCATCGCCGTGGCCATGGGGGGCATGACCACACGGTTGGCAAGCCGCAGGCCGGCGATCGTCACCGGCCCAAACAGCATGGGATACTGCGCCCCGGTAGACATGACTGAAGTCCTTTCCGGCAGCGTCGTGAGGCCACCCACCCCTGCTGGCAGGAGCCAGTTCGCTCCTCGACGGCCACATCCCTCCTGTCGGCAGCGGGGAGCACATTCAGAGCCCACGGGTCGGGACAGCGATAGGCGGTCCGGCGTACGCTCTCCCGGCGTGGCTACCTCGCCGTCACGCCCAGCCCCAGCAGCGGATAGGTGGCCATGTACTGCGGGTATACCGACCAGATCACGAAGCCCCCCGTGTTTAGCCTGCGGGTGATCTCGATCTGCCGCACCGCATCCGCCGGGCTCCTGTGCTCCAATAGTCCGATTCCCGGATAGCACGGGACCTTGCCCGCCACGATCTCAAGCTGGCTTCTCACGCGGCTGGCGAACTCCGCGTCGCTGCCTGTGTAGTTCATGGGGCAGACGAAGTCCAGCAGGCCCTCGTCGATCCACAGCTTCCAGTCCTGACCCACGCCGGTGCGGCACTGCGGGTAGTTGCTGAACACCGCGGCCGAGATCAGGCAGTTCGGGGCGACCCGGCGCACCTCCCGGCTCACCTCGCGCACCAATCGGGTGATCTGGTCGCAGCGGAACTGCAGCCACTGCTCGCGCAGCGCCGCCTCCTGCGTCACCTCTCCGGGCCAGTCGCCGATCTCGCGCCCGATGCGGGCCTCGAACTTGGCCCTGCACGTGGGGCAAGTGCACGTCCTCTCGTCCGGATAGCGGATGTAGTCGAAGTGAACGCCCGCCACTCCCTCGATGAGCGCGGCCTCCACCATGGCGTCTCGCTGCAGAGCCACGTTGCGGTCATCGGAGGGGCAGAGCTGCTCGGAGGTCTCACCGTTGACATCCACCTGCAGCCGCCCCTCGGCCCGGAGCTGCTCGACGAACTGTGCCGGCGCGTGGCCGTGGGTCTGGTAGTTGGTCATCCACACATGCAGCTTGATGTCATGCTTGCGGCAGGCGGCGATGCACCGGGCGAAGGCGTTGCTGCCCGCGGGGAGCGTGGCGTCGGTGGGGAGCACTTCGCTCTCGTAGCCCGCCGAGGCGCCGTGCAGCGCATTGAGCAGCAGGTGGTCGATGCCGCTTTGCTTGAGCAGGGCCGCGGTCTCGTCCCAGCTTTGCCCCGCGATGCCCTGGACCGGGTGGCACCAGGTGGCGCGGAACTCGGGCCATAGGCTGCGCTGCGCGAGGCAGAAGGCCCGGAGGATCTGGTGATCGGCCTGCTCGGCCAGACCGAAGGCCTCGTTGTGGCGCCCCGCCTCCAGAACCGCCAGGGCCTCGGTGCGGAGGTCGTGTGCTTTGCCCAGCGCCGCCGCCGCCCGGTCGCTGTAGGCGGGCTGCGCACGGACCAGCTTTGAAGCGGCCTCCCAGTCCACGGCTCCCAGACCGGTGCCCAGCGCCGCCACGCGGGCCTCGGCGGCCTGCCCGCGCACCTGCGGACAGTGCCGGGCGATCAGTTCCTTCAGCAGCGCCCGCTTCCCGGCGGGATCGTCGTCGAGGATCACGTGGGAGACGTACGCGCCGCTTTCGGAGATCACAATCGCCGGCGCGTCGGTGCGCTCGCCGTCCTTCGAATGCCACCACGCCGCCACGCGGCCTACATCCGCAACGGGCTCCACCTGTAGGACGCCCCAGGAGCTTTGGCCCAGTACCCGCGGGACCTCGGGCAGCTCACCCTCCACCAGATGCATCGCGGAGAACTCGCCCGGAAACGCCGCTCCGCGCCAGGTCGGTGTGGCGATGCCGAGGCGCTCGGCGATGGGGCCCGGAGCCGAGAAACAGGCGATGATCTTGCCGCCGCCGTCGATGAAGTCTGCCAGCAACTGCACCGTCTCAGGCTCCATGCCCGAGGCATAGGGCATGAGGACCACTTCGGCAGCGGCGAGGATCTCGGCGGTCAGGTCCGGCGAGTTCACCACCGGCAAAGAGATCCCGCTGTCTTCCAGCAGGTCCGCCACGGTCTGGGTGAATCTGTTGGCGTTTGCCTGGTCGCCGCTCTTGGCCGGGTCGGTGTACTCCTGGCGCAGGATCAGCGCCGGCGCGGCGGAGCTTTCCACGGCGAGGTTGGCGATGTACAGCGTGGCATCTTCGCGCTTCAGCGCCCAGGGGCTGAAGCGGATGGCATCGATCCGCGCCCAGCCGGCGCCGGGCCGGTCCACATGGAAGTGGCTCTTGCGCAGGCGCACGTGGCACCATCTGCCCTCCGCCTGCGGATACCACTCGCAGCCGTACCAGCCGGGCCCGCTGCGGATGTACAGGTGCGCGTTGGAGACCGCCTGCAGATTCCCGGCGTAGACGTCGAAGCTGAAGGCGGAGGCCACGCTGAGGTCCAGGGAGAGCTCCTTGTCCCACGCTCCCCGGGGGATAGTGGTGCCCGCGAAGTTGCACGTGAGCTTCAGGGCGGAACGGCCCTCGAGGTCAACAACCTCGGCCGGAGCCATCTGGTCACTCATCGCCCGCCAGGCCTCGGCGGCGGCCTGCGAATCCGGATAGGAGAAGTCATCGACGATCGTCACCCCCGGTGGCGGCGAGGGAGGCGCCGGGACGTCGGCGCATGCGGCAACGCACAGGAGCAGGGGCAAGGAGATGAGGGCAGTTCGGGAAAGCACGGCATCACCGCCTCGAGGAAGGCTGGGGACGAGAAGCCCGGCCGAGCAGCCGGGCTGCCCCGGCTCATGTCATCCTGAGCGTCCGTCTCGCGCAGCGAGATGGCCAAGGATCTCGCGGAATGTCAGGAGATTGTTCGAGCTGCTCTTGCCGGGAGCG
>CAZXDD010000190.1:9763-12754 GCA_964639415.1 uncultured Armatimonadia bacterium | reverse complement strand
GGATACGTCACCCGCAGGGCCAGGTCGTACACGGAGATCCCCGCGGTGCGCAGCTTCACGGACTGCCAGAGGGCCTCGCCGACCTCAGGGCTATTGGCGGCGCCGAACGCAAAGTCGTTGCGCCCCAGCGGCTGCACCAGGGCGGTGAACTTGCCCGTGCCGTCGAGCCGCAACTGCCCGTCCACATAGACCAGTACGTCCTGCCCCTTGAGCACGATACGGTAGGTGTGGAAGTCAGCGGTGGTGTCCATGGCGTAGCGGACCTTGGAGTCGCTGTAGAGCGACACGGCGTCGGGCCGCAGGCAGATGCGGTCGGTGGCCACGCCATTGCACAGGATCACATTGTTCCAGCCCGAGATGACCTTCGCCCGCACCTCGACCACGGTCTCGTGCTCCGGGGAGATGCCCCAGGGGTAGTGATAGTACATGTACTGCCCCGAGTCGGTGCCGCGGTCGGCGATGAGCAGCGCACCGTCTTGAAGCTCGGCGACCGCGTGGGCCGAGGGGCGGTCCGAGGTCCAGGGAGACTTGGGCTTGTCTTCGGCCGTCCAGACCGTTGTCCATTCGTCCGCCTCCGCCGCGGCGAACGGCAGGGCGGTGATGGCCAGGCGGTTCTCGCCCTGCTTCACGAGCCCCGGGTCCACGGCGAAGTCCCTGCCGACGGCGGTCTCGATGCTCTCGGTGAGCGCCGTGCCGTTGAGCTCCACGGCCAGGCGGTCTGCGCCGAGGGCCGAGACGTGGAGCGTCGCCAGCGGGCCGAGGCCCTCGGCAACCTCCGCCGCCAGGTCGTCGCCTACCAGCAGGTCCACTTCGTAGGTCTCCTCCGGCTGCAGACCGGACGGACGCTCCGGCGTGAGGATCGGCACCTTCCGCATGGCCTCACCACCGGTGAGATAGCGCTCCGGTGTGTCGCCGCGGACGGTGACGAAGTACAGCTTGTCCTTGCCCCGCAGGGTCTGTAGGCTACCGATCTCCTGGAGCATCGGTGCCCGAGGGTTGAAGAAGTTGAACAGGTAGATGCCGTCGGCGCCCGCCTGCATGGCCCGCCGGGCCCGGGCCCGGTAGCTCTCGATGGAGCCTCGCCTCATCGTGGGCGCGTCGCCTCTGACCCGCGACTCACTGAGCCCGGCATAGACAACCCGGTCGTACTTGTGGCCCAGTTCCACCAGGTACTCCCACGGGTTCATCTGGAAGTAGCAACTGCCGATCACGATGTCCACGAGGTCCTCGGCCATCCACTTCTCGATGTCCAGGCCCAGGCCGCGGCTGAACTCCACCGAGTCGGGGACGCGCGTAGCGATCAGGATCGGGCGACCTCGCTTGCGCCCCTCCTCGTCGGCCATCGTCCGCACCCGGCGCATCAGCTCCGTCATCATCTCCAGCTCCTCATCCGTCGCCAGGCCGCCGTAGGCCGGAGTGGCGAAGTAGCTCAGGTGCCGGAAGAAGTCCAGCTCGATGCCGTCTACATCGTAGTTTCGGCAGACCTCCTCGGCATACCGGAAGGCGAGCTCGCGGATCTCGGGCAGGCCGTAGTTCACCGAGGTGTAGGCCCCGTGCCTGGGGCGCTTGTCGAAGGACCCGATCAGGTACTCCGGGTGCTGCTCCTTCAGCGGCGGGAACAGCGGGTACGGCTTGTCGGGCTGATGCGCCCCGTCGTGGGTGTCGTTCATCCGGAACGACCAGAAGCACTCCATCCCGTGCTCGTGGCAGAAGTCCACCATCACCTGCAATGCGTCGGTGCCCATCTCGATCAGATCACGGGTGATGTTCCGATTGTCGTCGATGTCGTGCTCCAGCACGGTGCCGGCCTGTGTGTTGTGGGTGAAGTAGCTGAACCCGGAACTGATGGAGCAGTAAAACAGCGTGTCCACCTGGGTTTCGGCCAGCGGCGTGGTGCGCAGGTCCAGCAGGTTCTCCACCGTCACGTCCTTGTTGGCAGGGAAGTACAGCACATCACAGCCGTCATTGTTGAGGATCAGCTTGCGCTCCTTGTGGGCCAGGGCCCTGCGCTGCGCAACGAACGGATCGTCAGAGTTGGTCGCCTGTCCAAAGGCCTGCAGGCAGATCACCCCCAGGAAGAGGACCGAGAAGGCCCGCATCGCGGTCGGCATGATGAAACCTCCATGTTTGGCTGGCGGAGCACGTGGCGGCGGGCGATGGGCGCCCACACAAGGAGTCTACTTCGCACCCGGTGGCGCAGTGGCCTTCTCGGTGCTCTACCGTCTCAGGCGCGGGCCGCGCGTCCACTGCCGTTGCCGTTGACTCGCGACCCGCGACTCGCCGACTCGTGACTCCCCGCGTGGCGGGGTTGACATCGCTGCACCGACCTGTATAATGGTCGATATATTCGCTTAGGCAGATAAACCAATGAAGCCCACAACATGCGACATCTCGGCGCTGCTCTCGGCCGTATCGGACGAGAACCGCCTGCGCATCATCAAATGTCTGGAGGTGCGGCCCGCCTGCGTCTGCGAGCTGGTGCAGGCGCTGGCCCTCCCCCAGCCCCGGATCTCGCGGCACCTCAAGTGGCTCCGCGATGCCGGGCTGGTCACCGATGCCCGCGAGGCCCAGTGGGTCGAATACTCCCTGGTCCAGGCGCCGGAGGGCAGCCCCGAGGCGCAGTTGCTTGAACTGCTGGCGGGATGGCTCAGGGACGACCCGACGGTTGCGGCCGACACCAGAAGGCTTCACGCTGCGACCCGGGTCCAGCCGGCCGCCGAGTGATGGGCTGCCCTTTTGTCGTCGATATCTGCTAATTCACATAGGCAAATGAGAAAGGCCCGTGCATGTCCGACCGAACCAAGTTTGCTCTTATCGTTGCCGTCTTTCTAGTTGCCTACTTCATCCCCCTGCAGCACCCCCGGGTGCAGTCCGCGATCCAGGACATGCTTCTGATGCTGCAGGACTATGCCCAGAAGCATGTGCTGTTCTGTCTGGTCCCCGCGTTCTTCATCGCCGGGGCCATCGCCATCTTCATCAGCCAGTCCTCGG
>CAZXDD010000190.1:1364-9753 GCA_964639415.1 uncultured Armatimonadia bacterium | reverse complement strand
CTGTTCGCGGGCCTGTACACGCGGGGAGCGGGCATCGGGCCGGCCACGGCGTTCCTTTACTCGGGTCCGGCGATCAACGTGCTGGCGATCATCCTGACGGCCCGGATCCTGGGCTTCGAGATGGGGGCCGCGCGGGCCATCGGGGCGGTGGTGTTCTCGGTGGTCGCGGGCCTGAGCATGCACTTGCTGTTCCGCAGGGACGAGGAGCAGCGGGCGGCGGAGACGGAAGCCGCCTTCGGAGACCTGGAGGACGATGGAGAGCGCCCGCTGTGGCAGACCGGCGTCTACGTGGGCGTGATGGTGCTCATCTTGATCTTTGCCGCCTGGGCCAAGCCCGCCGAGCAGTCCGGTCTGTGGTGGGAGGTGTACAAGATCCACTGGTACATCGTGCTGCCGCTGCTGGCGATCCTGGGCCTGATGCTGTGGCGCTGGTTCTCGCGCGATGAACTCAAGGACTGGGTGGGCGCGACCTGGGGTTTCACGGCGCAGATCATGCCGCTTCTGTTCGTGGGCGTGCTGGCGGCGGGCTTCCTCCTGGGGATGCCGGGGAGCGACAACGGCATCATCCCCAATGAGTGGGTGGCGCGCCTGGTGGGCGGAAACTCCCTGCAGGCCAACTTCTTCGCCTCGATCGTGGCGGCGCTGATGTACTTCGCCACGCTCACGGAGGTCCCGATCCTCCAGGGACTGATGGGTAGCGGGATGGGCAAGGGACCTGCGTTGGCGCTGCTATTGGCCGGCCCGGCGCTGTCTTTGCCCAACATGCTGGTGATCCGTAGTGTGCTGGGGACGAGGAAGACCATCGCGTTTGTCTGCATCATCGTTGTGTTGGCAACAGCAAGCGGGATGATCTACGGGGCGGTAGCTGGCTGAGAACGCCTGAGAACGGCTGAGAACGGCTGGGAACGTCAGACCACGGAGACACGGAGAGCACAGAGACACACGGAGAACGACGGGCGTAGGTTCAACCTTTGACTGTCGACTGCCGGTACAAGGAGCGTAGGCAATGAAGGTACAGATCCTGGGCACGGGGTGCCCCAAGTGCAAGAAGCTGGCTGAGAACACCGAGGCCGCCATCCGGGAGACAGGGGTGACGGCTGAGATAGAGAAGGTAACGGCGGTGGCGGAGATCGCCAAGTTCGGCGTGATGTTCACTCCGGCCCTGGCCATCGACGGCGAAGTGAGGTTGGCCGGCAAGGTCCCACCGACCGAGAAGATCGCGGAGCTACTGAAAGCGGCCGGATAGGGCCGCCGACTGCGTACCAGCCCAAAGGGAGGCCGAGGATCATGTCCAAGCTGAGCGAGACGCGGGTTTCCTGTATCGGCAGTGGGATCATGGGCGGCGTGCTTGTGCGAAGACTCATCGGGGCCGGAGCAGTACCCGCTTCGCAGATCACCGCCGCCGACCCCGACGGGGCCAAGCTACAGGCGCTGGCAGAGGAGTTGGGCGTGGCGACGAGCGGGAGCAATCCCGCCGCAACAGCCGGGGCCGATGTGGTGCTCCTCGCCCCGCCCCCACCGGCGATCGTACCGGTACTCTCGGAGATCGCGAGTGTCCTCAGGCCTGGCGCCCTGGTGATCTCCTTCGCCCCGGGGGCCAATCTGGCCACCATGCGCTGCGCTGCGCCGGACGGGGTCTTCCTCGCCCGGGTCATGCCCAATACCCCCACCGAGGTAGGCAGCGGCATGAACGCCTTCGTCTGCGAGACCAGCATCTCCCCGGAGGCCCGGAGCCTCCTGCAAGAGATGCTCGGTGTGTGGGGATGCTCGATTGAGATCGAGGAGAGTCAGCTCAACGCCTGCTGCGCGCTGCTTGCCGTTGGGCCGACGTACCTATTCCCGCTGGTGGGGCAGCTCATCGAGTCGGCGCAGGCGGCGGGGCTGTCGGCGGAGCAGGCACGCCTGGCCACCGCCAGGCTCTTCCTGGGCGTGGGCGCGATCGTGGAGCAGACCGACCGCACGCCGGAGGCGCTGCAAAGCATGATCAGCATGCAGCCCATGGACGCCCCTGCCGCCTGCAAGCTGGTGGGCGACGCGTACTGCGGGGTTCTTGGCAAGCTCAACGAGGTGCAGGCAAAGCTGTCGGGATAGCCCCAAGCATCGACAGAGGAGACCGCGCGTATGGGTACTGGCAAAGGACGTCCGCTGCCGATCGTTGTATTGAGCTTCGCGTGCCTGGCCGCTGTGGCGACTGCCGCTGATGGCCCGGCCCTGCCCCGGTTGGTGGACCTGGGTTCCGAGGGTTGCGTCCCCTGCAAGAAGATGGCGCCGATCCTGGAGGAGCTCAGGACCGAGTTCGCCGACAGGTTCGTCGTTGAGTTCATCGACGTGTGGCAGACTCCCGATGCCGGCGACAAGTACGGGATCCGAGTTATCCCCACGCAGATCTTCCTCGACGCCTCCGGCAAGGAGCAATTCCGCCACGAGGGGTTCTACTCCAGGGAAGACATCCTCGCCAAATGGCGGGAGCTGGGCGTCGATGTCGGAACCGCCGAATCCGAGACCTTCAGCCGCTGGGAGCCCGTGCAGCCCGATGGCCGGTCCAAGGACGCGATCTGCAGCGTGTGTGGCGACGACATCGCTTTGGAGGCGAGAGTGGAGGCTCCAACGGAGGACGGCGACTATCGTCTGTGCTCGATGCACCACTTCTTCGTCACGGCCTCCACTCTGGACGCCGAGACATTCGCCGTGGCCGAACATGCCACCGTTGCTGAGGCGGCCGGCGGAACCATGGTTCCCGTTCGGTCGGCCGTCTACCTGTACGGGCTCGACGAGAGCGGCGGCACACCCTCCATCAGGGCCTACGCGGATCGTGACGCGGCCCTTGCGGCCCGCGCCGAGTCGGGCGGCAGCATCATGACCTTTCCGGCTCTGGCACGCAGGGAGTTGGCATCTCGCTGCGGTTTCTGCCAACGGGCGGTCTACCCGGAGGAGGCGGCCCTCGTGAAGCTCGGCGGCCTGCAGGTGCCGGCCTGCTGCGGAGGCTGTGCCATGGGGATCGCGGCGAGGATGGCTTCGGAAGTCGATGTTCGGGACCGAGACCGTCTGACCGGCGAGCCCATCGACATCACCATCTACCAGGGCAGCGTGGCTTCCGTGGAGCCGTCCACGGCAGTGGCCTGGTCGGGACAGAGGGCGCAGCCAGACGGTACCCGGGTACCCGCTGGCTGTTCCCATCAGGGCCTGTTCGCATCGCCGGAGAACCTGCGCCGCTGGGTGGAGGCCCATCCCTTGGCGACCGGCGAGATGATCACGATCCACAGGGCACTCGCCGACAAGATGGCGCTGACGCCGCAGCAGATTCGGAATGCCTGCAAGATCGGCCAGTGCGCGCCGAAGTAGCCCGTCTGAACAGAGCCGGAACCCCAGTTGATGGCAGGGAGAGGCATGCCAATGACCGATTGCTGCAACACCCCAGAAGAGGACGCCGCCGACTGCTGCTGCTCCGGAGACAACGTGCTGCTCTTCGCCTGCAGCGGGGGCTCCAATGTGGGCCAGATCGCCAACGAGGCGGCCAAGAAGCTCGATGAGGAGGGCTTGGGCAAGTTCTACTGCCTCATCGGCGTCGGAGCCGGGATCGAGGGGATGCTGGTCAACGCCCGGGGCGCCGACAGGATCGTGGCCATCGACGGCTGCCCGGTGGCCTGCGCGAAGATCGCGCTGGAGAAGGCCGGCCTGAAGGCGGACAGCTACGTGGTCGTCACCGACGAGGGCGTGGAGAAGGGGCACCATTTCAGCCTCACCGACGCCGAGGTCCAGGCTGTCTGCGATGCCGCCCGCTCGCGTCTCTGAAGGGATCTGCGGCCACACAATCGAGAGAGGACGTTGCCTGATGAACAAGACTCAGATGCTCGCACTGGCCGCAGTCGTGGCGGTGCTTGTGGTGATCGTCGCGGCCAAAGCTGGGAGAAGCACGGAGCCTCCTCCGGCTCCGGACGTCCAGGCCGCGCTGACCGCCCCGGAGCCGGCAGGCGAACCGGCTGCGGAGGTCGCCGCAGAGCCTGCCGCCGCGGACGAGCAGGCCGCCGCGGGGCCGGCCCCCGCCGTTGCCGGGGAGACCGCCGACGCGGCCCCAAAGGAGGGGCTGCCCACGCTGCTGGAACTGGGTTCCGTGGGCTGCAAGCCCTGTGAGTACATGGCGCCCATCATCGATGCCTTGGAGAAGGAACTGGCGGGCAAGGTGGTCGTCGAGTTCCATGACGTCGGCCAGAACGCGGCCATCGCCGAGAAGTACCAGATCATGACCATCCCCACCCAGGTCTTCCTGGATGCCGATGGCAAGGAACTGTTCCGCCACATCGGGGTCTTTGAGAAGGAAGACATCCTGGCCAAACTCAACGAACTGGGCATGCTCAAGGAGTGACCGGATGGAAGGACTGATGCAGACCCTGGAGGAGGCGATCAGCAGCTCCTCGTGGCTGGTGATCCCTCTGGTGTTCGTGGGTGGGGCGGCGACAGGGATGAACCCTTGCGTCTATCCCACGATCCCCGTCATCATCGGCTATATCTCCGGCCAGAAGTCACAGACCAAGGCCAAGGGGCTGCTTCTGGCACTGGCCTTCGTCCTCGGCCTGGCGATCACGTATGTCATCCTGGGCGCGACCATCGGCTTCCTCGGCAGTGTCCTGGGGCTGTCCCGCACCGTCTGGATGTACATCGTCGCCGCCGTGTGCATTGCCGTCGGCCTCAATATGGCCGGCCTCCTGCCGCTGAGCTTCTCCACCTGGGCGCCGGGACAGTCCAGGTGGGCCCAGATGAGCGGGTTTCTCGGCGCGATTCTGCTGGGGATGATGTTCGGCCTCGTCGCCAGTCCCTGTGCCATGCCGATCTTGACACTCATCCTGGCCATGATCGCCTCCAAGGGCCAGGTGGCCTATGGCTCGGTGCTCATGTTCACCTACGCCGTGGGCCACGGCCTGCCGCTGGTGATCATCGGCACGGTCGCCGGGGCCCTAACCAGCCTCGAGCGGTTCACGAAGTATTCGGTGACCATCCAGCGCGTGGGCGGGTGGCTACTCATTGCCGTGGGGGCATACTTCATCTGGACGGCGTAGCGCGCCGTCGTTTCGGCGAGCACCGGGCACCGCGAACGGCGGGCCACGACCCATCGACGCGAACCCGGGCGGTGGGCGGGCTCAGAGAACCGTAACTAGGTTATATACGTCTATAGACCAGAAGTGCTCAAGATCAGACGCCATAGGGAGGCATAGCGATGCGAGTGATACTGGCCATGGTGCTGTTGATGGGTCTCGTCGCGGTGGCCACCGCGCAGGATGTGATGGTGAAGGTGTACGTGGACGGGAAGCTGCAGAACCTGGACCCCTCCGCCCGCATGCGCGGGGGCACGGTCTATGTTCCTCTCCGCGCCGGCGCCGCGGCCCTGGGCTGTGACGTGAAGTGGCACGCCAACATAAACAAGGCTCAGGTCTGTACCGATGACAGTTGCGTGATGATCGCCAAGGACGAGGGCATCGTCGTCAATGGCAGCCTGTTTTTGCCTCTGCGCAAGATGGGCGAGGCCACGGGGGCGAAGGTGAACTGGGACGGCAAGAACAAGGCGGTCATGATCGAGAAGCCCACGAAGAAGGGCGGCTAGCCCCGCTCGCGGTGGAGCTGCTGGCCCTGGATACGGCCCGGGGCGCCGGTCGATCAGACCGAGCCCCCGGGCTTTCCGCCTAGGATGGGCAGGACAACCACTGTCCTTCAGCGAACCTGCACGCCGCCCGGCCACGTCGCAGACTACCGACTGTGAAGGTGTCCTCTTCCATGTCCCGAGACCTCGTGGAACTGCCCTGTGTCCCCGCCGCCCTGCACGATGAGAGTGGCGAGCGGCGGCGTGGCTCCACCGCCCGCGTGCACGCGCTGGCGATGGATGCCATTGCCCGCCCGCATCTGCCCTTCGAGGAGCAAAGGCAGCTCTTCGAGGCCTGCAGTCCCCCGGCCGATCTGGGGCCCTTCCTAGCCGCGGCCCACTGCTTCGCCCGCGTCCATCCCAGCCTCACCCCCGTCGTCCGCGAGGGTGAGCTGATCGTCGGCGCCCGGGTGAGGGCCACCGAGGGGCCCGCTCACGGCTGGCTGCCCGACGGCAGTGCCTCCTACATCGACGGATTCGCCAGGAACGCCCCGCCACAGCACCCGGAGGTCTGCGCCATGGCCGCCCGGGGGCTCATCTCACCTCAGGGCTCACTGAACCACAAGGTCGTGGACTACGCGGGCTTCATCCGCACCGGGTCTCTGGAACTGGCCCGGCGGGCACGGCAGATCGCACAGACACGTGATGGAGCCGAGCGAGAGTTCGCCCTGGGCTTCGCCACGGGCCATGAGGCCATGATCGAGCATGCCCTGACCTATGCCGCGACCTGCGAGCGGCTGGCCGAGACCGCCGAGCCCCGGCGGGCGGCGGAGCTTCTCCAGATCGCCGACATCTGTCGGAAGGTGCCGGCCAATCCCGCCGAGACCTTTCACGAGGCCCTGCAGAGCCTGTGGTTTGCCTACATGGTCTCCGGCGACGGCACCGGGCGCGTGGACGTGTACCTCAACGACTTCTACCAGGCCGACCTCGCCGCAGGACGCACCAACCCGCAGCGTGCGCTGGAGCTCATCGAGTGTCTGATGATCAAGCTCCACGGCGATGTGATGGAGGGCGTCTACAACGTCAGCTCCGTGCAGACCATGACGCTGGGCGGCGTCCTGGCCGACGGCTCCGACGCCTGCAATGACCTGACCCGGCTGTTCCTGCAGGCCATCCGCAATGTGCGGCTCCTGCGGCCGACCGTCTACGTGCGCTGCCACGAGGATACCCCACAGGACGTGCTGGAGCTGTCGGTGGCGATGCTGGGCCAGAACCTGGCCGAGCCCAGCTTCTACGGTGACCGGCCGATTGTTCAGGGCCTGACGAGGCTGGGGGTCTCGCTGGAGGACGCCCGCGACTACGCCCTCAGCGGCTGCACCGAGGTGGTGTCCCCCGGTCGCGGCAACTGGGGCGCCCCGAACGGCTGGATCAACCTGGCCCTGCTGGTGGATGAGGCCATCCGCGACTGCGCCGCCGAGGGCTGCGAGAGCCGTGCGCGGCTCTGGACCGCCATCGAGCAGCACGTGGAGAAGGTGGCGGAGGCCTGCAGGATTGCCAACGCATGGTGCGACGAGCGCGTGGGCACCTACTACCAGCCCACGCTGCTGATGCCCGTCTGTCTGGAGCGCTGCCTGGACGTGGCCCACGGTGGCGCGGCCACCCATTTCGGCCACTGGGAGGCGATGGGCCTGCCCAATGCGGCGGAGATGGTCCAGGCCGCGGAGGCCCTGGCGTTCCGTGCGGATAGGCCATTGGCCGAGCTTCTCGCGGCCGTGGGCCGTGAAGATCCCGAGGCGCTGGCGCAGATCGACGGCCTCCCGCGCTACGGCAATGATGAGCCGGAAGTGGACGCCATCGCCGCACGCCTCATCGACCTCATGGCCGACGCGTTGGAGCGGCGGAGCACGCCCCTGCGGTCCGCTCTCGTGCTGGGGCATCTCGCCGGCGGGGAGAACATGCACATCGGCTACGGCCTGCGGATGGGTGCCACCCTGGACGGCCGCCGGACCGGACAGCCACTGGCGGACTCTCTTGCGGCCTCGCAGGGCCGAGACCACAGCGGACCCACGGCACTGATACGCTCCCTGTGCCGGCTGGACCATTCGCGGATCGTCGCCGGCAACATCTCCACCCTGCGTCTGTGTCCGGCGGACTTCGCCACGGAGGAGCAAAGAGCGAAGGTGGTCGCGCTCATCCGCACCTTCGTCCAGCTCGGGGGCAGCCAATTGCAGATCAATGTGGTGGATGCCGAGACTCTGCGCGATGCGCAGGAAGACCCGGCCGCCCACGAGGGTCTCATGGTACGCGTGGCGGGCTACAGCGCGGACTTCACCCACCTGGGGCGCAGCCTGCAGGACGAGATCATCGCGCGAACCGAGGGTCTGCGGGCGTAGAGCGATCGATGCGGGCACCGGCGCTGGACCCCACAGACCCGTGGCCCGACACCTCCTGGCCCAGAGGCCTGTGCCGCGCTCACGGCTGCGGCCAACGTCGTGGGGCTCGGCCCCATGTGTCTGGCAGGCACACACCGCACACGGCTACGGCCAACGTCGTGGGGCTCGGCCCCATGTGTCTGGCAGGCACACACCGCACACGGCTACGGCCAACGTCGTGGGGCTCGGCCCCAAACCCCGCTGGGGCCACGGGCCCCAGCCCCCGTATTCGCGCCAGGTCGCGAGGAGCGGTGCCCTCGGCCGGCGCGCACCGCTCGCTGGGCCTTCGCGGCAGATCGGCGTGCCAGCAACCGACAGACGACAAACGGCGGACGGCAGACGGCCAACACCGTGGGGCACTGCCCCACACCCCCCGGGGGCAAAA
>CAZXDD010000190.1:0-1354 GCA_964639415.1 uncultured Armatimonadia bacterium | reverse complement strand
CTGCGGGCGGCGGCGAGGTGTCCTACACGAAGCCCAGTTCTTCCGCGCCCCCCAACGGCGCTCTCCACGACCCGGCCGGAAGGCCCGCGGCGGCCCCACGCCGAAACTCTCCTTTGCCCGGACGCGACATCACCACAAGCACCGGCGACCGCCGAGCCGTCGCCCGTGCCAAGGAGCGGTCACATGCAGCCTGTGAGACTCGGAGTTGTCGGCTGTGGTGTCATTGGCCCCCACCACATGGCGGGAGCCCTCAAATCTCCCCTGGTCGAGTTGGTCGCCGTCGCCGACCTCATCGGGGATCGCGCCCAGACCGCCGCAGAGAAGTTCTCGGTGCCCAAGACCTACATCGAGGGCAACGATCTGATCGAGGACCCAGATGTCGAGGCCGTAGTGCTTGCCCTGCCCGCCTGCGGCCGTCTCCCCCTGGCGCTCCACGCTTTCTCCCGGGGCAAGCATGTGCTCACGGAAAAGCCCGTGGCCATGTGCGCCGAGGATGTCGAGAAGATGATCGACGAGCGCGGCGATCTGGTGGCCGCGTGCTGCTCCAGCCGTTACCGACTGGTGGACGGCGGCAGGGCGGCCGCCGAGTTCATCGCCACCGGCGCCCTGGGTGATCTGCGCTCGGTCTTCTGTCGCTCCTTCGTCGCCGCCGGCCCACCACCACAGGGGCAGCCCCCCGAGTGGCGGCTGAAGAGGCACCTTAACGCCGGCGGGATCCTCACCAACTGGGGCTGCTACGACCTGGACTACCTGCTGGGCATCACCGGCTGGTCACTGCGCCCGAGGACCTGTTTCGCCAAGACCTGGACCGTGCCGCCACAGTTCGAGGGCCACATCGCCCCGGGCTCGGATGCCGAGACCCACTACCTCGCCCTCATCGACTGCGAAGGCGGTATCGCCCTGCACATCGAGCGCGGTGAGTACATGCCCGTCGCGGCCGAGGTCGCATGGCAGATCATCGGCACAAAAGGCTCCCTGCGCCTGACGATGACCCAGTCCAGCCCCAAGCGCATCCTCTTCGACGATGCCTCCACAGAGCAGGGCGTGCAGACCAAGACGGTCTGGGAGCAAGAGGAGCCCACCGATGTGATGAGCGAGCGCCTGCTCACCGACTTCGCCTCCGCTATCCGCGAGGGGCACCGGCCCGAGACCGACCTGGAGCGGGCCCTGGTGATCGCGCAGATCAGCGACGCCATCTACCGCTCCGCCGCCAGCGGAACCGCGGTGCCGGTGGGGTAGAGCCTGAGGCACGGCAACTGCACATGGGTCGAGGCGCCTACAGGCGCGGCCGAGAAGTCTGGCCGGCCCGGTTCCTGTCATTCTGGAGCGTCGGCGTCGCAAGCTCGAGCTTGCG
>CAZXDD010000189.1:0-12759 GCA_964639415.1 uncultured Armatimonadia bacterium | reverse complement strand
AGGCACGAACATCTCGTAGCTCTCGCAGCCGGTGGCGGGGTCCCACGTGGCGAAGCCGGTCTCGTTGATCGCGACCGCCACGTCGGGCCGGCCCGCGCGCGCGGCGGCCTCGGCCATCCCCACCAGCGTGGCGTCCAGGGCCTCGTCCACCGCGTACGGATGCAGGAGGACCAGGTCGATCACGCGGTCCGGGTCGCGCTTGAGGCAGGCCTCCGCATAGCCGACCCCCGGAAGCGCGAAGCCGCCGGTGGCGATGAGGGCCTCGGGATGGCGGGCCTTGATCGCGGGACCGACGCGGGTGATGAGATTGGCGTACCCCGGCAGGGACCAGCCCAGATGGGTATTGGGCTCATTGAAGAACTCCCAGCACTTGATCGAGGGGCCCGCCGCCTCCAGGAAGGGGTTGAGGAAGTCCAGGTAGGCCTCGGTATCGGTGGTGGGGAAGCAGGGGTCCTGAGGATCGGTGGCCAGGGGCATGCCGTCGATGCAGGTCTGGAAGGACATGCCCAGCCTCTCGGCCACCTGCTGCTGCTCGGGGGCGGTGGAGGACAGCCCCTGTCGCTGCCAGTGCACGCCCAGATCCCGCATGAGCTCGCCATACTCATGCAGGTAGCGGGCGAAACAGGTGAACATGCCCCAGAAGGGCTGCTCCAGCACGCGACGTTGGCTCAGATCGGGGTCGGGCGGGTCGATGGGGCGGACGGTCACATCATCGAACCACACCGTGCCGGGCCCGCCGATCTGAAACAGACTGAGCTTCATCCAGTAGTCCGGCCCGGGGGCCAGGAAGCGCACGGTCTGCCGGGTCCAGTCGTGGGTGCCCACCAGATGCTCGGCGTCCACGCAGCCGTAACCGATCTCACCCCGCCAGTATTCCAGGTTGAGGTGACACCCGTGGCCCACGAGGTCCTCGCATTTCAGGGCCACGGAGGCCTCGTACCAGCGCCCCGGCTCCAGATTGTCCAGTTGCTGCGCCCAGGCGGCGCAGATCGGCGCCGTCGGCCGCGTCTGGGCCACGTAGCGCCCCTCCGGGGCGTCGTCACGGGCGACCACCGTACAGACGGAGGGCTCGGTGTCGGCGCCTCCCCAGACCACTCCGGTCCAGGCCTCGGGGCGCCCGTCGTCATCGGCAATCTCGAAGGAAGCGTTGCGCACGATCTCCTGGGCCGACAGAGGCAGGGCGACAAGCAGGGCGGTGAGACACGAGAGCCACCGAGACATGGCGGGTCCCCCTTGTGTGTGATCGTTCTGTCACGGCGATTGGGGCGGAACGGCTATCAATGACCGGCGGCGGTGGAAGACCTCCCCGCGAGACGATCCATCTGACGGTGATGGGCTCGGTCTCCGGGGCCGAACCGCGTCCATCGTCCCGGCTACCTCGTGCCCGGAGGTGGGAAGCCCCGCCCGGCGTCGTCCAGGACCAGGACCCAGTCCAGCTCCTCGCCCGGGGTCGGCGGCAGAAACTCCCTCTCCCCGCTGTTGGCGAACTCGCCGCTCCGCGTCGCCTCGCCTGTGCGCGGATTGTACCACCACGCCCGCACCGTGCCTCCGCCGACCCTGTCCATCCTCACCCGGAAGGCCCGTCCCACAGGGGCGTAGACCATGACGAAGCTCCCCTCGGAGTCGCGGGTTGCCAGGAAGCGGTACCTGCCGGCGCCGGGTACCGCGGTGGCCACCTGGGCCGGCACGATCACCTCGTCATCGGGGATGCGGGTGAGGTATGGGCGGCTGAGCAGAAGCCAGCGCGCGTGCTGCATCTGGCCGGCCCCCGGCTGATCCAGGGCGCGGTGCCAGGAAAGCAGAGGGCCGTTCACCGGCCTGCGGCCCTCCTCCCACATCTGCCAGACCGAGTGGTGGCCATAGGTGTGGCCACAGGCGCCGGAGAACAGGTCCCAGTACAGGGCGCGGCGCACGTCGCCGGCCACCGAGTGCCCGAAGTCCGCGGCCTTGAAGGACACCGGGTGGTCCTCGTAGATGGGCTCTCCGTCGAGGACGGGTTTGACCGGGGCGCGGTCGTAGTCGGCGCGCGTGGCTGAGTAGGATCGGTACTCGACCACATGACCGTTCTGGCGCATGTTGAGGTCAAGCCAGTCATCCTCATGGAACCATTCCGCGGAGCCGTGGCCCCCGGCGGGGTGGAAGGTCATCAGGCAGCGGCCGCCGTCTCCCCTCTTGAGTCCCCGCGCCATGGCCCGGATGATCTCGCGCTGCTCGTCGCTCTCGATCGGCCGGTCACCACCGAGGACCCAGATGATCGGGCCCTCTCCGTAGCGGCGGCCCAGCCACTCGCCGTACACCTCGGCGCTCTTGGGACTGAAGATCTCCGGCCCGGCGCCCCACTTCTTGTTCCACTTGTCACCCCAGGTGGGGAGCATGGCGACGTAGAGGCCCAGCTCCCCGGCGCGGGCGACGATGTGATCCACGTGGTCCCAGTAGTCGTTGTCGGAGCCCTCGAGCACCGCCGGTCGCGTCGGGTCCATGTCCAGTAGCGGCCGGTGCCCGTAGGCGTTGGGGGTGTTGAGGCCATCCAGCTCGGCCAGTGCCACGGCCTGGATCACCGTGAAGCCCTTCTGCGCCCGGTCGCGCAGATAGGCGTCGGCTTCCTCGCGGTTCAGCCGATGGAACAGCTCCCAGGCGGTGTCACCGAGCCAGAAGAAGGGGGAGCCGTCCTCCGTGACGAGGAATCGCCCGTTGTCACTCACCCGCAGGCGCGGGCTCTGCGCCCAGGCACCGACGGCCAGAACCAGCAGGGCACAGCAGGTCAGGAGGGGCACCGGTGCGGAATGAGTCATGTGAGGCCTCCGGCGGGACGGCATGGCGACCGTTACCGGCCATGGGAGCTCTCTTCCACAGGTCTCGGCCGCCGACCTGCACAGGCCGCGGCCGGAGGAACCGCCGCCGTCGCTGTGTGTTGTCAGGTGTATGCCCACTCAGCTTAGTCCCTGAGAAGGAGGCAGTCCCCCTATGTATGCCACACTGCTGCTCTCCGCCGTCGTCGGTCTCGGAGGCTCGGTGCACGCCGCTCCGCAGGCCCCGCTTCCCACCCCCAATGCCCTGCGCATCCAGCCGTGGCCCGATAACCCCCGCTACTGGCAGTACCAGGGCGAACCCGTCCTGCTCATCGGAGGGTCGAAGGATGACAACCTGTTCCAGATCCCCGACCTACAGGAGCATCTCGACCTGCTGGCCGCAGTGGGCGGAAACGTGATCCGCAACACCATGAGCGACCGGCAGGACTTCGGCTTCGAGGTCTATCCCTTCGCGAAGCTCCCGGACGGTAAGTACGACCTGGAGCGGTGGAATGACGAATACTGGCGGCGGTTCTCGGACATGCTCCGGCTCACCTACGAGCGTGATATCATCGTCCAGATCGAGGTGTGGGACCGCTTCGACTACTCCCGGGACAACTGGAAGGTGCACCCCTACAACCCGGCCAACAACGTGAACTACAGCGTGGAGCAATGCGGCCTGGCCACCAGCTACGCAAACCACCCGGGTAGTGATGAGCAGCCGTTTTTCCACACCATCCCCGGCATGCCCCGCTACGAGCCGAGGCTGGATGTGGTTCGCGCGACCCAGGAGCGGTTCGTGGACAAGCTGCTGTCTGTGAGCCTGGACTACGGCAACGTCCTTTACTGCATGGACAACGAGACCTCCAGCCCGATGCAGTGGGGGCAGCACTGGATGAGCTTCATCCGCCAGCGCGCCGGCCACAGGCGCCTGCTGGTGTACTGCACCGACATGTTCGACAACGTCCACATGCCGGAACGGTCTCGGGAGCTGGCCGAGCAGATTCGGCAGCCGGAGCTGTACCCGTTCCTGGACGTATCACAGGTCAACAGCCGCAACTTCGGCCAGGATCACTGGGACCGGTTCCAGTGGATCGTGGGGCAGGTCCAAAGCTCGCCGCGGCCGCTGAACCACACCAAGATCTACTCGGCGGGCGAATCGGCGTGGGGCTCGGGGACGCCCAAGGAGGGGGTGCAGCGGTTCTGGCGCAATATCGTCGGCGGAGCGGCCTCCTCGCGGTTCCACCGCCCGACTTCCGGCATCGGCCTCAACGAGCTGTCCCAGGCCTGCCTGCGCGCGGCCCGGAAAGTCGAGAGTGTCGCCAGGTTCTGGGACGTTGTGCCCCACCAGGAGCTGCTCGCGGAGCGCGAGCCCAATGAAGCGTACCTCGCGGCCAGGCCGGGAGAGGCCTACATCCTCTTCTTCACCGATGGAGGCCGGGTGACTTTGGACCTCACCGGCCATCAGGGCGTCCTGGCGGGCAGATGGGTGGACATCAACGCCGGGGACTGGGGCGCGGAGCTGACCCTGCGTGCCGGAGCGCAGGTGGAGGTCGGGGCACCCGGAGAGGGCCCGCATGTGCTGGTGGCCGTGAGTCGTCCGGGCGGCGGGGAGGGAGAGTAGCCCAACCGTGGATCTGCCGGGCGCGCGGGTGTGGGGGCGAAGGGCGCCGGGGCCGGCGGGGCACAGGTCTTCGCAGGCGTTAGTTCCCGGGCCGCGCAGCGCAAGTCAGCGCCCGACAGACGTTTGTCGCCGCAGCAGCGACCGGCAGCATACCGTCTTCCGGAGGTCTGCGATGCGCATTGCCCTGTCTCTTGGTCTCGCCGCCACGATCGCCGCCGGCCTGTGCTCCGCGGACTTCGATCCTGCCACCGGCACCATCACCAATGAGCGCTGGCGCTCCGGGGTGCCGCTGGGAGGCATCGGCTGCGGGGCCGTGGAGCTGCTCACGGATGGGTCGATGGGCAATGTCACCATCAACCACAACTGGGACCGGCCCACGGGGGTCCTGCGCGGAGGCTTCGCCGCGGTGCGCGTCAGGTCGGGCGGCGCCGCGTCGGCGCGGCTATTGAGGCTCACAGGTGACGGCGACTATGCCAACGCTCGGGGCGTGCAGAACACCTCGTACCTGGGCCTGTACCCTCGGGCCGAGATGACCTTCTCCGACCCCGATCTCCCGGCAGGCATCAAGCTCCACGCCTACTCACCTTTGATCCCCCGCGATGTGGCAAACTCCTCGCTCCCGGTGGCCTTCTTCGACTTCACCCTCAGCAATCCCGGCTCTCAGGAGGCGGAGGTCGCCGTGGCCGTGTCCTTTGAGAACCTGCTGGGTTTCGGCGGCCGACGCGATGTGTCCTGGGACGCCGTGGAGGGCAACCGGCAGCGCCCGGAGGGAATCGGCCCCTGGTCGGGGCTGCTGTTTGCGACCACTCAGAGCTACGAGGATCTGCGTCAGAACACGGTGGGCACGTACTTCCTCGGCGCCGAGAGCAGTGAGGCGGTGAGCGTCACATGCTGTCCCGCCTGGGACCCGGCGGCCAAGAGCGTCGCCTTCTGGGAGCAGTTCTCAGGGACGGGGGCGCTCTCGGCTCTCGGCAGCCCTCCCGCCACAGGTCGGGCCGCGGGAGCCGTCTGCGCGAGGACCACCGTCCCGGCGGGTGGCGAGGCGCAGTTACGTTTCCTGCTGGCCTGGGATATGCCCACCTTCCGCATGGCCCGTCAAGCCAGCGCACCCACGGGGAGGTTCGTGGAGCGGAAGGATGCCGGCCGCGCCGCGATCGACGGCGACATCAACACTCGCTGGGGCACGGGGAGGGGCCAGAAGGCCGGCGATCGGTTCGTCCTGCACCTGAGCAGGCCCGCCGAGGTGCGGGGCCTGGTCCTGGACAGTACCCCCTCCGTCAACGACTATCCTCGGGGCTACCTCGTGGAGGGCTCCGTGGACGACAAGAGCTGGACAGAGCTTGCGAGGGCCACACCGGTGGAGGCCGCGGGCGCTCAGGAGCGGGGGAAGCTCACCATCGACCTGCGGCCCGCCGAGGTGCGCCATCTGCGCATCACCGGCGGGGGGAGCGAGAACACCTGGTGGTGGTCGATCCACGAGCTTGCTCTCACCGGTCCGGAAGGTACCGTGGACCTGTCGGGCGCCACGGTCTCCGACCGCCTGGTGGAGGTGGCCGTGCAGTCTGTTCAGACCGACATCGGCCACTACCACAGCAGTGCTCTGCCGAACATCGAGAGCATCGCCAGGTACGCCGCCGGGCACCGCGAGAGCCTGCTGGCCGGCACCCGTCTTTGGCAGGACGAGGTGATGCGCAGTAACCTGCCGTTCTGGCTGAAGCTCAAGCTCATCAACTGCGCCTTCACCATGTACTCGGCCACGGTGCTGGCCAAGGACGGGCGCTTCGCCGTGATGGAGAGCCCCATCGACATGGACGGCGCCCTGGGCACCATGGACCAGCGCATGGCCGCCCACGCCTTCTACACCCAGCTCTTCCCATCGCTGGACCGCAACGAGCTGGAGAGCTTCGCCCGGTGCCAGCAGGATGACGGACGGATCACGCACTTCAACGGCAACTTCCACGAGGTGCTCGGAGACCCGAACGTGGGCTACGGCGTCACGGACTGGCCGGACCTCTCGGCCTCCTGGGTCCTGCAGGTGCTCAAGCTCTACCGCTGGACCGGTGACGCCGAGCTCCTGCGGGCCATGTGGCCCCACATACAGCGGGCGATGGCCTGGCTGCAGAGTGCCGATCAGGACGGCGACCTCATCCCTGAGGGCGGCAGCACATATGACTACGAGGCCCTGCCGCGCGGTGCCTTCGTCTACTCGGCGAGCTGCTACCTCGGCGCGCTGCTGGCGGCGCACGCGGCCGCCGAGGCGATGGACGACGCGGACAGCGCAAACGCCTACTCCGAGCGGTTCTACGCGGTGCGGCGGGCAACCATGGAGAGGCTGTGGAACGGGGAGTTCTTCCGGAAGTGGCGGTCGGGCAAGGCGGAGGCCGAGAACCCCAATAGCTTCGTGGCCGCTCTGGCCGGTGACTGGCTGGCCCACCTCAGCGGCCTGCCCACCACCCTGCCGGGCGATACGGCGCGCCGTCAGGTGGAGCAGCTCATCGCCAGGCATCTGAACCCCTTCTTCCCCGTACCGCCGATGGAGGTCACACCCGACGGCGAGGCGGCCACCGCCGCCTGCTACCTGCTGCAGCACGAGCCGTACCTGGGTTGCGAGGCCATCTACCAGGGCTACACCGATGCCGGGTTGGAGGTGCTCCGGCGCGTCTACCACTGCGCCTGGGAGCAAAACAGGAGCCCGTGGGACCAGTCGCTCTCGTACTCGGCGCCCGGGGGTGCGCAGGGGGGTCTGCGCTCGTACATGACCTGCCCTACCACCTGGCATGTGCTCAATGCGCTGACCGGCGTCACCCTCGACCTGCCCGCCAAGACGCTGTACGTCTCCCCGCGCCTACCCAGCGATGCCGCGAGCCTCGATGTGCCCGTGTTTCTGGGCACCTTCTGGGCCACGATGATGTACAACCCCTCCCAGAGCGTGCTGCAACTGGAGATCACCAGGACCTTCGAGGACACCGATTGCGAGTTCACCCACGTGGCCAGAGACGGCAATCGCGCCCGCATCGCGCTCCCCCAGACCTTCAGGGTGCAGGAGGGCGCGGTGCTGGACCTGTCCGGGCATATCGAGGAGCTCGCGCCCTTTTCCCGGTCGCGAGAGGTCAAGTGGCAGGTCAAGCCGCCGGTGGGCCCCCGACGGGGCCTGCCGCCCGAGGGCTGGCGGCTCGATGCCTATGTGCCGGACGCGGCACCGACCACCGAGATGAACCTCAAACTGGCGATCGACGAGGACCTTACGACACGCTGGACGACCGGGAGGGGGATGCGTCCCGGAGACCGGTTCCAGGTGGATCTGGGTGAGTCACGGCGCATCCAGGGTGTCTGGGCCGACATCGCCCAATCCGGGCGCGACTACCCCAGGGGCTACACCATCGAGGTGTCGCCGGATGGGGAGAACTGGCGTCGGGTGGCAAAGGCCGATGAGGCGACTTCGCGCCGCTGTGTGATTCACGGGCTGTGGCGAGCGGACTTCGCCCCGGTGGAGGCCAGGTACATCCGCATCACACAGAAGGGCTCTCACGATCGCTGGTGGTGGTCGATGCACGAGCTCTACGTGCTCCCCGAGGGGTACCGGGAGCCGCCGCGCGAGGGTCTCCTGAATGTGGAGAGGAAGCGCGGAGCGGCGAGGAAGTAGGGGGCTTGGCGCCGGTGGCGGCCCTTCTTGGTGCTCGGCTCCCATGGTTTGCGGGCGGCCGCGGCCCGGCGACGCCGGCAGGTTCGTCGCTCCGACAGGAGTACGGCGCTGTGGGGGCGAATCAGTCTAGAGCGGCCCGACCTCAGACCGGCAGGCGCCTACCCACCGCTCATCGGCGCGGGGGGCGGCGGCCCCCGCAGGGCGGGACCTCAGAAAACGGCAGGGATAGGCCCCATCACTTGGCCCATGCGCGACAGGACCGGCCGGGGTAGACATCCGGTGGTACCGATAACCGTCCTACGCGGAGGAATGGACCATGCCGGCACCCACACTGCTTCTGATGGCCCCGACTCCCGAGCACCCCTTTGACCTGTACACGGAGGAGCTGCTGCTCACCGAAGGTTACGGAGCTCTCGACCGTCTCGTGGGGGGCCCCGAGGGGGCGCCGCTGGAGCTTGCGCCCTCGTACGCGCTGGCGGTCATCTCGGCGGGCGCGGCTCGGCTCTTGCCCGCCGAGGTACTCCGGGCGTACCTGGACGCCGGGGGGCGGGCCATCGTCCTGCGGCCGCCGCGTCACCTGGCTCCGGTGCTGGGGCTGCAGGAGGTGGGCGAGACCTACTCCGTCGCCCGTGATGCGTACGTCGCGGTGAACACGGAGCATCGGTGGATGGAGGGCATCGCGGCGGCAGACCTCCAGTGCCCGGGCGAGACCGATGTCTACCGGGCCGACGGAGCCGAGGCTTTGGCCTTCGTCGCCGGCCAGTTGGGGCTGGCTTCCGCATTTCCGGCGGTGGCCCTGCACCGGATTGGCGCCGGGGCCGCGGTGACTTTCACCTACGACCTCGCGCGGGCGGTGGTTGAGTTCCATCAGGGCCGGCCCGCCAATGACGACCCCGGTCAGGACCCGGACGCCAACCGCGATGGGAAGCTGTGCCCGGACGACTTCGTGGAGGGCCTGCGCGACTTCTCGCTCCGTCACGTTCCTCAGGCCGACGTCCATCAGGACATCCTCACCCGCGCCATCGTGGGGCTGACCGCGGAAGCCCTACCGATCCCCAGGCTCTGGCATTTGCCCAATGCCGCTCCGGCGGCGTTCATGGTCAACGGCGACGGCGACGGCATGCTCTGGGATGACCTGCAGTGGGTACTGGACACCATCGAGCCGTATGGGGTGAAGTACACGTTCTACCTGACGAAGCAGCAGATCCAGGCCTTCTCCGCCGACGAGGTTTGCGCGGTGCGTGCCCGCGGCCACGACTTCGGTCCTCATCCGTGGGCCGGGCTGCGACCGACGGTGACCGAGTGGGAGCATGAGATCGGCCGCATTGTGGAATCGTTCGCCGGCAAGTTCGGCTTCTTCCCCACCTCCTACCGCAGCCACTGCATGATCTTCCCGGGCTGGGATGAGGCTCCGCGGATCGCGGCCGAGAGCGGTCTGCGCCTGGACACCAACTTCGTCTCCGGCGTCCGCTTCGTCTCCGGCTACGCCAACGGCAGCGCCTTGCCGGTGAAGTTCATCAACTCGGCGGGAGAGATCGTGGACTGCTACGAGCAATCCACGGTGCACACGGAAGATGGCTGCATGGGCTCCAAGTACCTGCTGCCGCCCCTGGCGCAGGACGAGTGCATTGAGCTGTCGCGCGGCATCATCTCCGACCTGTGCACGCGGTATCACGGGGTCTACCACCCGTACTTCCATCCGATCTCGCTGACCGGGCGAGGCGAGGTGGAGTGCGCCCGTTGGTTCGTCGAGGTGCTGGAGGAGGTCAGGCGCCGCGGTCTGCCCAGCGTCACGGCCGACGAGTGGCTGCAGTTCAACGACGCCCGGCGAAGCTTCTGGTTCGAGGACATCATCTGGGATGAGCCGACTTTGGACCTCACCGTGTCTTCGCCGGAGACCATCTGCGGCCTGACGATCCTACTCCCGCCGTGCCGGGGCCAGATGCCCTGCGTGGCGGCTGTGGATGGCGAGGTGGTGGAGCCGACGCAGGTGTGTTTCGAGGGCCTGCTGTGGACAGCGCTGGTTCTGGACATGGGGGCCGGCGAGATGAGGCGGGTGACGGTGGACTATGGGCCGTGTCCTGAGGGGCAGGCGGGAGAAGCGAGATAGCCCGGCCGGAAAGCCGGGCTTCCCGTGAGGATGTCATCCTGAGCGTCCATCTCGCGCAGCGAGGTAGCCAGGGACCTCGCCATATGCCCCGCAACTCTTCGAGCAGCTTCCTGCGGGAGCGGCGACTGTCAGATTGACATTCCCATGCGGATGTGGACTATCCAGCCGCGCTCACAGTGACCGGGCTGCAGACACCCTCGGCCCGGCAGGTGTCCGCCAGAGACACAGAGGGCCGCCCTTCTCGGGGCGGCCCTGGTGATTGCGGGCTTACACTCGCTATCAGCGGCTACCTCAGCGGCTCGAGGATCGCCATGGCGCGCTTGATGTCCTCCACCTGCTTGTCGCCGGCGATCTCGCGCTCGATGGTCAGATGACCCTTGTAGCCCAGGGACTTGAGCTTGGGCACGAGGACGGGGAAGTTGACGCGCCCCTCGCCCATGGCCTTCTCCGCTCCGAGACTTCGGCCGTCGGTGGGGTACTCGCCGTCCTTGCAGTGGGTGCCGCGCACCCATTGGCCGAAGACATCCAGGGCATCGACGGGGTTGGCCTTCCCGTACATGAGCAGATTGGCCGGGTCCAGGTTGATGCCGAGGTTCGGCAGACCGATGTCCTGGATGGTGCGCAGGAGCGTGATCGGGGTCTCCTGGCCGGTCTCGAACCAGAACTCCACGCCCTCTTGTTGGCACACGCCAACGACGTCCTTGAGGGCCTCGACGGTCTGGACGTACAGCGGGTCGCCGGGGAACTCGGGGATGAAGCCCGCATGGGTGGTGATGGACTGCACGCCGATGGCGGAGGCCACTTTCGCGGCCTGCTTGAGGGTCTCCACGCGCTCGGCGCGGTGCTCCGGTGGCACGAGGCCGATGGTGATGGGCCCCTCGATGAAGTTCCACACCGCCGGACCGGCGAGGGCGGCCCAGAGAGTAGTCACCGTGACGCCATTGGCGTCCGCGGCGGCCTTGAGTTGCTGCCCGAGCTCCAGGCTACCGCCCGCGGGCCAGTTGACCTGACAGGTCTCCAGACCGAGGCCTGCCACCTTGGCGATGGCCTCCTCGGGGGCTCCGTGCAGGCCCATCATCACGCCGACTTTGAGCTTCTCATCAGACATAACCAACACCTCGAGTGTGTTTGCAGTGGTGCGTCATCGCCGTAGGCGTCCGCCGTTGACGCCGTAGCCGTCGCCGTGCCCTGGGGCCGCGGGCGTCTCGCCCGCAGCCGTTGGCCGTTGTGCCGTCGCCGTACCCTGGGGCCGCGGGTCCCGCTGGGGACGGTACCAACGGCTGGGAGTCGGGCTGGAAACTCACACTATGCAGGTTCCGGGCGGGCGCCGACTCACGTCGCCTCACCCCCCCGGCCCCGCCTCTCGGCGTCTCTCCGAGTCGCTTGTACTCGCCGACAAGACCGGCGAGACGGGAGGACGGGGAAAACGGCCTTGGCGCGAGCGTTTCGGGCGCGGTTGAGTCCAAATGTGGCTCCAATGCGTTCATGCATGATGTGAGCGGAAAGCCCGACCTACGCGGCGGGGGAGCGGCCCTCGCCGTTGACGCCGTTGTCGTTGACGCCGACTCGCGACTTGCGACTTCTCGCCTAGCGAAGCTCCGCCTCAAACCGACGAGTACGGCACGGGGATTCGCCCTCGGTCGGTGCGACGGCCAGGCGGTGATCCCGCGGGGCGGGATCGCCGAGTCGGGCTGGAAAGCCCGACCTACGGGGTGGCCAACGGCTTGGTTGCGGCCCCGGAACTTGCCTGAAACGTCAAGAAGTGCGCCCATGTAGACATCTAGTCGTCCTCGTCATCCTCCGGCTCTATGCCCAGCAGTTCGTGAACCTCCTCGCGCGAGGGCAAGGAGGGGATGGCACCCTTGCCGGTGGCGGTGAGAGCGCCGGCGGCGTTGGCGAAGGCGAAGAGCTCCTGCAGGTCGGCGTCCTCCAGCTCGGAGACGTCCTTCTCGCACTCCAGCAGCCAGACCAGCATCCCCGCGACGAAGGCGTCGCCGCAGCCGGTGGTCTCGTCCACCGGTACCTGGAAGCCCGCGACCTCACCAAAGGTGTGCTCGGTGAGGTAATAGCAGCCCTCACCGCCCCTGGTGACGGCCACCAGCTCGGGACCCATGTCCCACAGGGCGCCCATGCCGCGCTGAGGGTCTTCCAGGCCGGTGATGAAGGTCATCTCCTCCAGGCTGACCTTGATGACGTCGCACATCCCCACTCCCTCGGTGATCCAGTGGTGGGCCATGTCCAGGTCGGGCCAGAGCGGCGGGCGCAGGTTGGGGTCATAGCTGATGAGCAGCCCGGCGTCACCGGCAAGGTCGATCGCGCGCAGGGTGGCGCTGCGCACGGGCTCGGAGATGAGGGTGATCGAGCCGAAGTGGAAGATCTCCGCATTCTCGATGTACTGGGGGATGAGCTCATCGGAGGCGAGCATCTGGTCGGCGCTGCGTTTGACGTGGAATGAGAAGTCGGGCACGCCTTCGGGACTGACGGCCACGAAGGCGAGCTGCGTCTCGTAGTCGGGGGTCATGATGAAGTGGCCCAGGTCCACCTCGACGAGATCGGAAGAGCGTCGTGTAGGGAAAGAGTGTAGGATAGGGTG
>CAZXDD010000188.1:0-12778 GCA_964639415.1 uncultured Armatimonadia bacterium | reverse complement strand
CACCCTATCCTACACTCTTTCCCTACACGACGCTCTTCCGATCTGGCGTCTGATGGCCTGCTTCCCGGGGCGCATTCACGGCCGCCGGCGGGCTTCCGGCCGCAGTCCGGGGGCCCCGCCGTGCCGCCTCGACGACTGATGGGGCCGTAGGAGCCTTTCAGCCAGGTCAATCGGGCCGCCTACGTGCCGCGGTGCCATCGCTCGAAACACGCAGCAAGAGTGTCGTCATAGCCTTCTGAGTGTGTGGCCGCCGCATTCAGGACGCGATCACCCGGCGGAGGCCACCCGGCCCCAGCATCCGAGGGGGCAGGAGGACTTCACCGACAGGCCCTCAGGCCCCAGGCACACCATTCCCGCCGCAGGCGTCGCCCTGTCGGACGCGGCTGCGGCATTCAGGTCAGGCAATGTCCAATCCGGCCTCGCGCATCCTGGTGGCAGGTTCGCTGTTCGCCCTCGCGCTGCTCGTCATCGTGGGCCGACTGTGGTGGCTGCAGCTTACGCATTGGTCGGCATATGCCAGTGAGGCGTCCTTCGGGAACCGAACCCGGGTGGAGTACCGGCCCGCTCCCCGAGGCACCATCTACGACCGTTCCGGGCGGGTGCTGGCCGAGAACCGCGAAGTGTGGAACCTGAGCATCATCCCCTCGCGGCTGCCCACGGACGCGGCGGAACTCCAAAACGAGATCGCCTATATCGCCAGTGCCATCTCCACCGAGGAGACACCGGTGTCCACCGCGGACGTGAGCGACGCGCTCAAGGACCTGGGGGGCGCCGGCCTGCTGGAGGCCCAGCCGCTGGGCAAGCTGGGACACGATCTGAGCTTCGACCAGGTGGCCGTGATCGAGGAGGGGCAGATCGAGCATCCGGGCGTGGTCGTGACAACCAGCACCATCCGCCACTACCCCTTCGGGGCGCTGGCAGGCCATGCTCTGGGGTACGTGCGCAGTATCGACGACAAGAGGCTGGAGAGGGTCAAGGAGTACACCTACCCCGAGGACGCCAATGACCCCACACTCCACGACCTGGGGTCTGCCCGCGACTTCGTCTACGGAATGCAGGCCGTCTACGGGCACGGCGGGGTGGAGGAGCTCTGCGAGATGGACACCTCCGGCGATCCTCCCGTGCCGGTACTGCCGGGCCGGCGAGGGCGGGTGGAGTATGAGGTGGACGCGTCCTTGGCCCCGCGACGTCTCATCGCCGAGCGCCAGCCGGTACCCGGTGCCGAGGTCTGGCTCACCTTGGACGCGCGGGTGCAGCACGTGGCCGAAAGAGCCCTGACCCGGGCGATCAGCGGTCTGGCGGACGGCAGCGGCGCGATCGTGGTCCTCGACGTGCGCAACGGCGATGTCATCGCCCTGGCCAGCGTCCCCTGCCTCGACCTCAATGACTGGGTGCGCGGCTACACCAGGGAGCAGTGGGCACAGATTCAGGACGACCGGGCGTTGCCCCTCCTGAACAGGGCCATCGCCGGCAGGTATCCACCGGGATCGGTCTTCAAGGTGGTCTCTGCCTGCGCCGCGCTGGAGACGACGAAGATGACACCCGCCAGCAGCGCATACTGCACGGGGTTCATCAAGGAGGGGCGCGCCAACCAGATCTACAAGTGCTGGGTGGCCGACAGGGGCGGCCACGGCTCCGTGAGCCTCCTGGAAGCCATCGCCAAGTCGTGCAATGTCTACTTCTACGAGGCCGTGCGGGTGTGGTCGCTGGACCCCGTACAGATCGCCAGGTATGCGCGGCGCTTCGGGCTGGGTCAGGTGACGGGGCTCGGCCTTCCGGGAGAGGTCTCCGGGGAGGTTCCGGCCCCGCGCTATGGGCCCAGTGAGGCCGACCAGCAGTGGACTCGGGGCCACTCGCTGAACTTCGTGATCGGCCAGGACCGCCTGACCGTGACCCCGCTGCAGATGGCGGTGGTCTGCGCCGCTGTGGCCAATGGGGGGCATCTGCTGACGCCCAATATCATCAAGCGCATCCGCTGGCCGGCCTACACACACCGCCCGGACACCGTGAACACCGTGGGCAAGGCGTTGCCTCTGGATGTCAAACCGGGGACGCTGGAGCTGGTGCGTCAGGGCATGAGGTTGGCCGTCACCGGCGACAAGGGCACCGCCAGAGGCCTCAGCGGGCTGTCGCTGAGCATCGCGGGCAAGACCGGCTCGGCCCAGCACATTCCGGGCAAGCCCGCCCACTCATGGTTCATCGGCTTCGCACCGTACGGCAACCCGCACTACGCCGTGGCCTCCTTCATCGCCTGCGGCGGCTCAGGCAGCGAGCGGGCGGTGCCGGCGGCCGGCCACGTCTTCAGGGCACTTTCGCCGCTCATGGCCGGTGTGCCCAAGCACTCCCTGGAAGACGATAGCTTCGAGCTGCCGCCACCCACCAGTGCCGCCGAGGTGGCCGAGGCCCGTCGCAAGCGCATGGCCGAGGCCCGTGCTCGACAGGAAGAGACCAGAACCGCCGCCAATGAGGAGCCACAGGACGAGGACAACTAAGCCCCGTGCAGGCGGCCAAGCCTCATTGGCCACCGGGTTTTGCCGGGGTCGGCCCGGCCCTTGCTCCACTTCGGCGCGGCGCAACCGTCCCGCCGCAATCGACAGGAGACCTAGACGCAGCCCATGATTGTCACTGAAGAGCACCGCGGGGACTGGAACCGCTTCATCGCTCAGTCCCCCTGCGGAGACGTGCTGCAATGCTGGGAGTGGGGAGAGCTCAAGTCCCGCACGGATTGGTCGCCGTTGCACCTGGCCACCATGGATCAGGGCCGCATCACGGCGGCGGCCCTCGTGCTCAAGCGCCGCCTGCCGCGAACCGGCCGCTGCCTGTTCTACTGTCCCCGGGGGCCGGTGGTGGACTACTCCTCAGCTCAGGACGTCGAGGGTATCTTCTCCGAGATCCGTCGGTGCGCCCGGGAGCACGGCGCCATAGCCCTGAAGATCGACCCGGCCCTCGAGAACTCTGAGCCGCTGTATCCCCGGCATCTGCAGGCCGCCGGCCTGAGACCGCCCCGAGGCGATGGGGCCAGCTTCGGCGGCGGGCAGCCAAAGGCCGTCATGAAAGTGGATATTTCCGGCGATGAGGACACGATCCTCGCCGGTTTCCACAGCAAATGGCGCTACAACATCCGTCTGGCCGCCCGCAAGGGCGTGCAGGTGACGACGGATGGCGCATCGCAGGATATGGACGCATTCTACGATGTCCTGCAGGTAACCGCCAAACGCGACGGGTTCCGCATCCGCGCCCGCTCCTATTTCCAGGACATGTGGGACCACATCGTGCAGCCGGGAATGGGCAAGCTGCTCTTGGCCCGCGTGGGCGACGTCGTGGTCGCCGGGGCACTACTCTTCGCCCTGGGCCACCAGTGCTGGTATGTCTACGGCGCCTCGGATAACGAGCACCGCAACCTCATGCCCAATCACCTGGTTCAGTGGGAGGCCATGCGCTGGGCTCGGGAACAGGGCTGCACCGTCTACGACATGCGCGGCGTCTCTCTGGAGGTAGATGGCGAGCCCGTGGATCCGCACATCGCCGGGCTCAACCGGTTCAAGCGAGGTTTCGGCGCCCGGTACATCGAATACGTCGGCGACTGGGACATGGTCCTCTCGCCCCTGTGGTATGCGCTGTTCCAAAGGGCTCTGCCCATGGCCCGGCGGCTGATGGCCGGGCAGGCCGGGGCGCAACCGGCCGAGTAGGGCTTCGACCAAAGAACCGTTCGCGGCCCCGTAGGTCGCGCCTTCGGCCCCGACTCGGCAGTCGGGACCAGCGGCGCGAAGGCAGGGGGCGGACAGCGAGACCAACAGACAAGATGGACAGGGCAGCGGCGGATGACGGCGGATAACTCGGACGGCAAGGACAGACGGGACGGACACCACGGCGACCAATAGCGGCAACTGCAGTCACCGGTGTGGGCGCGGTTGCCGACGTCTGCGGCGGGGGCCGGACACCCGCCGTTGGCAGGCCCGTGGAGCGGGCCGTCCGGGACCCAGACAGTGCTTGCGTCCGAGTCCCGTGCCCGGTCAGGTCTGAGTAAGGCAGACACCTGCCCGGAGACCGGCGCCGATCCGGCGCATCGGCCCTGCCGCCCCCCCAGTCGCGCCATGCGGCGCCGCCTTGGGGACCGCCGCTTGTGCTGCCGGCCACACTCCACGGGCGGGACGCCTGCCGTCGCTCGTTCCCATCTGCGCCCGCAGGCGCCTGGTCCGTCCAGAGCCGAGGTCCACCGGTACCAAGAACCGTAGCTTGCCACTGCAGGCCGAGGAAGGTCCCGCGACGCAAGCGAGCCAGGAGACCACCGATCTATGAGAGACCTACTGGAGAGAGTACTGCAGCATGCCCGGGATCTGGGCGCCCAGTTCGCCGACATCCGTGTGAGCGAAGGGGCCGGCACCGGGGTCTCGGTTCAGGACGGGACCGCCGACAAGGTGGGGACGGCATCCGGGCAGGGGGCCGGAGTACGTGTCCTGGTGGACGGCGCCTGGGGCTTTGCGCCCACCCGCAATGTGGAGGAAGCAGAGCTGATGCGCTGCGTGCAGGATGCCATCAGCATGGCTCGGGCCGCCGCGCCCCTGGTTTCCGATCCGGGCATGGTGGCCGAGATCGAGCCGGTGGAGGACAAGCTGGAGGCCCAGTTCCGTGTGGATCCCCGGGAAGTACCCCTGGAGGAACGGGTCTCGGCGGTCTTCGAGCTGGAGAAGCTGGCCCGGGAGACGGACCCGCGCATCGTCAACACCGTAGCAGGGTACAGCGATAGCTCCGGCAGCCGGATCATCGCCAACACGGCGGGTACCTACATCGAGGCCAGCGATGTGCGCTGCTCCCTGCGGCTGTCCGTGACCGCTCAGGAGGGCGATGTGCGGCAAAGCGCCCTCAAGAGCCAGTCCAACGGCCGAGGCTACGAGCTGGTGCAGGACGTCGATCCCGAGGACTTCGCCACCAAGACCGCCGAGAAGGCTGTGGACCTGCTCTCGGCCCGGCGAGCACCGGCGGGGAAGTTCGATGTGGTCATCGATCCCATCATCTGCGGCCTGCTGGTGCACGAGGCCTTCGGCCACAACTGCGAGGCGGATGCGGTCTGGTCCGGACACTCAATCCTCAAGGGCAAGCTGGGAGAGAAGGTGGCCGCCGATACGGTGACCATCGTCGATGATCCCACCTACGCCGATCTCAACGGTACCCTGAAGTACGATGACGAGGGCGTGCCGGCCGTGCGCCATGCGCTGGTGGAGGACGGCAGCCTACAGGGCTACTTGCACACTCTGGAGACGGCGGCCAGGTTCGGCGTAGCGCCCGGCGGCAGCGGCAGGGCACAGGGCAGCTTCGACGCCCCCATCGTTCGCATGAGCAATACGTACATCGAGCCCCGGGACTGGACCCTGGAGGAGATGCTGGCCGAGACCAAGAGGGGCCTGTACCTTTCCGGCGGGCACTGGGGCTACGTGTTCACCGCCCGCGGGCAGTTCACATGCAATGTGGAGCACGCCTACGCCATCGAAGACGGCGATCTCACCACCCACTACCGCAATGTGTGCATCTCCGGCCTCACGCTGGAGACTCTGCAGAAGGTCACCCACGTGGGCAACGACCTGTCCTTCGAGCTCGGCGGGATGTGCGGCAAGGACGGCCAGTCGGTACCCGTGGACGCCGGAGGCCCACACCTGCGCATCAAGGACGTCGTCGTCGGCGGCCAGGAAGGCGGCGCGCAGGGCCCTGAGGAGTGACGCCACAACCGTCTTCCGGGACCGCGGGCCCCTGCGCGTCGCAGTGCGGGATGCCGTGCCGCATCTCAGGCGCGACGCCTGCGTGCCCGGCGACGGCCAATCTACACAGCTCAAGGAGTGCACGGATGCCCAGCATCTTGGATATCGCCCAGATAGCAGTCAAAGCAGCCATCGACGCCGGCGCCGAATGGGCCGACGCCGCGGCGGTCTCGGCAAAGAGCGTGGATGCCACGGTGGAGAACTCCAGCATGCGCGAGTGCGAGGTGGTACGGGACTACGGCGTGGGCGTGCGTGCCTTCTTCCGCGGAGGGATGGGCAGCGCCGGCACCAGCTCCCTGGATGAGGAGCAGGCCAGGACGGTTGGCCGGCAGGCGGCCGAAATGGCCCGGGCCACCCACGGCGATCCCTTCTTCATCGCCCTCCCCGAGCCGCAGCCATGGGACGACGTGCCGGGCCGCTGGGATGATGCGGTGGCGGGACTGCCCGCCGAGACCGTGGTGCAGTGGTGCCAGATGGGCATCGAGGAGGCCAGGTCGGTGGCCCCCGAGGTCTCCGTCTCCGGCGGCGCAGGGTTCTCCGCCGGAGAGAAAGCCATCGCCAGCTCCACCGGCGTGGCGATCCAGAGCAGGGGCACCAGCGTGGATTTGAGCTTCATGTCCGTGGTGAACCGCAATGGCGACGTTGGCGCATACTTCGACTACGACGCCGCCCGGCGCCTGGAGGACCTCGTGCCCGAGGGTATCGGGCGCAAGGCCACCGAGCAGGCCCTGACCTTCCTGGGCGCCCGGCACATCGGCGGCGGCCGGATGCCCCTGGTGCTGGGCCCCATGGCCGTCTCAGCGCTGGTGGGCTCCGTCATCGCCTCGGCCAACGCCGAGGGCATCCAGCGCAAGAGATCGTTCATGGCCGGCACCGAGGGCACGGCCATCGCCGCCGAGTGCCTCACCGTGCGCGAGGAGCCCTTCGTGCCCGCGGGCCTCTCCTCCGCCGGTGTGGACGGGGAGGGGCAGCCCAAGATGGCCCGGGCACTCATCGCCAACGGTGTCCTCACGACCTACCTGCACAACTCCTATACGGCCAACAAGGACAAGGTCCAAGACACCTGCCACGCCACCCGGGGCGGCACCTCGGCCATGGTGGGGATCGGCTTTTCGAACCTGCAGATCGTCCCCGGCGACGTGCCGGAGGCGGCACTGATCGCGGATATCAAAGAGGGGCTGTACATCAACTACGGGGGGCTGCAGCCCGACGGCGCCACCGGGGACATCTCCGCCACGGTGGACTTCGGGTTCAAGATCGAAAACGGGCAGTTGGCGTATCCGATAGCGACGACGATGATCGGCAGCAATGCCCTGGAGATGCTGCGCAATATCGTGGCCGTCTCCAGCGACTACCGTGAGGAGCCGGGCACCATCGTGCCCAGCCTGCGGATCGATGATGTGATGGTGATCGGCGGACAGTGACGCGGCTTCTCTGTCCTTCGGGCCGGGACAGGGCCGGCAGTGCCCTGTCCCGCGTGTGTCCATGGCCCGGTGCCCCGCCCGCAAAGGAGCGTTCCGCCAATGCTACTGTACCTCGCCATGGCCCTCGCCGCCGGCCCGACCCACGCCCAGGACCGCGACGTCCGCACCCAGTGGTACCGGCAGGCCCTCACCACCATCCACTGCGACAACCATTCCGCCCTGCTGGGTCAGGGCCAGGATCTTGAGGATCTCGTGGCCATGTTCGGCACCACCGGCTGCGACATGATCCAGGTCTCGGCCCAGAGCAACCAGTACGCCACATACCCCACGCAGGTGGGCCTGAGCAACCCCCACGCCGGGGGCTATGACACGATCGGTACCTTCAGGCAGGTTGCCGACCGGCTGGGCATGAAGCTGTGCATCTACATGTCCGTAGACCGGCGGCCGATAGAGATCGCCGAGCACCCCGAATGGCAGCAGATCGGTCCCGACGGGCAGCCCCAGCTCAACTCCGAGCCCATCGTCTGCCAGCGTCCCACCGCGACCGGCGATGGGTACCTGTACGAACGGTTCTTGCCCCAGATCCGCGAGATCATCGCCCTCTACGACCCCGACGGCTTCTGGTTCGACGGCGACTACATCCTCACCCGGCCCTGCTGGTGCCCCCGCTGCCTGCGCGAGTGGAAGGCGCAATTCGGCACCGAGGCACCCCGCACGCCTGAGGACGAGCAATGGCAGGAATGGGTGCGCTGGCACTACGCCCGGTTCGAGGAGTACCGGCGGCTGGTTGCCGAGACCATCCATCAGTCCAGCCCCAAGGCCATGTACACCTCGAACTGGTCCTGGAACCGCGAGCCCAACCCCGTCCCGGACTTCGTCGACACCATGAGCGGTGATGCCTGGAGCATCCATCAGGTTGCCTGTACCGCCATGCGTTGCGGCTCGCAACAGGCGGTGCCGTGGGACATCATGAGCTACGCCACCCCGGCCTCCCGCGACCTGGCCCGGCGCTACAGCCTGCAGACCACGCTGCAGGAGGGCGCGCTGACCGTCGCCTCCGGCGGGGTCTGGTTCGCCTGGACGTTCGGGGGTGGCGAGGTGCCGGCGGTCGGCATTGAGACCACACGGCTGATGGCCGACTTCGTCCGCGACCGCGCCCCGGCCCTGGGAGAGAGCGCGTCGCTGTCGGATGTGGCCGTGCTCGACAGCGAAACCTCCTGGCGGCAGGAGGGGACGTTCCGGACTACCGACCAGGTCTCCGAGGTCGCCCGCTGCCTGCAGGAGTCCGACTACTGCACCGACATCGTCAACGAGCAGACGCTCCTGCAGCGGCTCACGCCATACCGTGTAGTCGTCGTCCCCGGCCACGAGGCCCTGGCTCCGGAGACGGCGGAGGAGCTTGGGCGCCTGGCGGCCGAGGGCGCGGTGGTCTTGCTCATGGGTGCGGCGATGGCCGACGGGGGCGAGGAGTTGGCGGGTATCTCGCGCGAGGGGGAGCCGGCCGGCGGGCCGGGGAAGCTGAGTTGCGCGGGTACCGAGCACTATGTGACCCAGCGCTGCGCCCTTCAGGCCCCCGGTGCCGAGATCGTCCTGCGCTTCTCCGACGGGCAGCCAGCGGTGACCAGACGCCCGCTGGGCAAGGGGGCCGTCGCCTACCTGGCGGCGGCAGGATTACCCTATCCCGACGACGGGCTGCTGGGAACCGTCTTGCGCGCGTTGGGTGCCGGCCCCTCGTACACCACAGGCGGCGCCGGTGAGCCGCCGGTGGTCTGCTCATTGCGCCAAAGAGGCGGGCAGACCGTCCTGCATGTCACCGACCTGTCTCGTCGGGTGAACGGCACCCCGACGGATGTCAACACCGGCGAGTACACCGACCGCAACCCCGAGCTCGTGGGGCTGACCGTGTCGCTGCCCATGGATCAGGCGCCCGGGGCGGTCAAGGCCTACCCGGCACTCACTCGCGTCACCCCGGGCTACTCCCAGGGAGTGCTCGGCCTCACGATCGACCGCTTCCAGACCCACGTGGCGGTGGTGATCGACAAAGCCACTACGGGCGTCGCCGCCGGCCTGGCCTCCGACCTTCCGGTGCGCAGCGCGCGCTTCCACCCTCAGGACACCGCCGGTGGCGTGGTGTTCGCCGATGACTTCGAGGCCACGGCCGTTGGGCAGCCCCCGGCGGCACCGTGGGCCGCCGAGAACCGCTTTGGCACAGCAATCTCGGTCACCGACGAGACCGCCGCCTCGGGGCGGCGCAGCCTCAGATTCACGGAGAAGCCCGGGTCGAGCTTCTGGCCCTACCTGCACCGGTCGGTGCCCCCGTTCAAGCGGGGGCGGGCGAAGCTGTCCTTCGACCTGCGCGTCGATCCGGACGCCGCGTGCCTGCTGGAGCTGCGCTACGAGGGCAAGGGGCCCGGCCCCAGTCTGCGCTTCTCCGACGAGGGCAGGGTCACCCAGGGAGACCGCGAACTGGGCACCTTCGCTCCGGGAGAGTGGTTCCATGTGGAGGTGGTTGTGGCCCTGGGCGGGGATGCGCCCTCCTACCGGCTCAGTGTGGCGGAAGCGGGCACGGAACCGCAGGTGACTGAGAGCATCCCCTACGCGACGGAGTGGTTCTTCCGCTGCGACAGCGTGTACTTCGTGGGCTCGGGCGAGGGCGAGGGCAGCTTCTACCTGGACAACGTGCACTTCGAGCGGCATCCGGCCGGGGAGTGAGTGGCGCGGCGGGTGTGGAACGGCGGACCGGAGCGTGGCGCGGCTATCCGCTCCCGCCGTGATTCCGCACCCTCCTTATCGCGGTAGGTGAAAGACGGGGTGAGAGCAGCCTACCGCCGTCGACCTCCTGGCCTCCCCCACCCCGCAATGCCCTCCACCTCATCTGCTCTCCACCGTCCCGATCACAAGACCGGGCTGGCCGCGCATGTCCAGTGTCTGCCGGAGCGCATCCAGCAGCGGCGCCGGGTCGCCCTCGATCCTGTCGGCGAAGGTCACGAAGTGTGCCGCCGGCTTGCTGCGCTCGATGCCCACTCCACCCCAACCGCCGCCGGGGCCGGTCATGTGCGTGCCATCCACCTCCGGGGTGATATTGGCCAGTAGGAGACCGTCCTGCCTGGTCTTGGCACACCAGTAGACCCCGGAGGCCTCGGCGTGGATCTGCTCGTCCGACGCGCAGACGGGCTCCGTATGGCCATTGGAGAACAGGGCTGTGCCCGGATTGCCCCTGTCGGCGGCGAAGTTCTCCACTCGATCGTAGTCCCAGTAGAAGCCCACAGGCGCCGCCAGCATGACCTCCACATAGGGCCTGTCGGCGTAGAAGGTGAAGAGCTTCTCGCTGCCGGCGCCCTCGGAAGCGGCGCGGAGCCTGGCCATCAGTGGCCCCGCCGTCTCCACGCTGATGGCGAAGTGGGCGTCGCGGTCATTGTGGCCGCTGTCGGCGAAGCCGGCCCAGCCACCCCTGCCCGGCGCGGTGATCTCCAGATTGTCGAGGGCCTTGACGAGCCACTCGAAGATGTGAGCCCCGTGGGTGCCCAGAAGCAGCCTGTAGCGGCTGTTCTCCACCCATTGCGAGCCCCCCTCGGCCTGGACCGTGAGCCCATCTATGGCCTGCTCCGGCTTTGGGGGTGTGCCCTGCAGGTCGTAGTAGATGGCGAAGGTCCGGGAGGCCCCGGCCGCCGTCTGCCCGGGGGCAAAGAACATCACATTGCCCTTATTGGGCAAAGTGGGCTCGTACTGCGTGGCCAGTGCCTGCATCCGTCCTCCGGTGTACTCCACGACCCGCACCGAGGCGGGAGCAACGGTGTGCTCGCCGAAACTCACCTGAACCTCCACGGGGTAGTCCAGTCGGGGAGTGTCCGCGTTGTCCACACGGAGGGCGATACGGTGCGGCCAGCGGTCGTCCCACCAGCCCGCATCCGCGGGCAGCAGGCTCTCGGTGGCCGCGGTCGGCCGGGTATTGCGCCGCGTGGTCTCGGCAAGCTCCAGGCCGATGAAGGTCGGGTCCGGAGCCACGCCGGTCCGGTTGAACTCGTCGAGAGCCGCTGCCAGCTTGTCATGGTGCGCGCGGAGATCGTTGAGCAGAGCCCCGTACCGTCCGCTCATCTCCTCCAGCCACCACGGCCGGTTCTCCAGTAGCCACAGGCGCTCATACTCGGCGCGCAGGCCCTCGATGGTGGCCAGGTGCTCCTCGGCGGCCCGCACCGCCCACTGCAGGGCCTCCTTGGCGGGCTCCGTATCGGGCAACCTGTTCGCGGCGTCATCGTATCTCTTGGCGGACTGCAGAAACAGCAGTCGCCCCTGGCCGATGGCGTGCAGCCGGCGGCCGGCGAAGAGCAGATACTCCAGGTCCTGGGCGTCGGCGATGGCCTCCGCCTGCGCCGCGCGGAGCAGCTCCAGAGCCCCCCCGCTCTGGTCGCACAGATCATGGGCCTGGCGCGTCACCGCCTCGTACGTCGTAGCCAGGGCGCTGAAGGGACGGACCCAGAACGCACGGTTGCTGTTGCCCTGGGTCAGCGGGTTGCGGTGGCACCGGGTGAGGATCTCGATGGCCTGCACGACCTTGTCGTCCGGAGTGCCGTAGCTGAGCTGGCAATACGCGGCATTGTAGTCATCGATGCTCACCTCTCCGGGGCGCCAGGCGCAGGCGGCTCCCCAGTTGGTGCCGTAGAAGTTCCAGTGGAACAGGTTCTCGCCGTCATCGTCCCATGTCGTGTTCAGCATGCCGATGGCGCCGAACTTCGCGCCATCGCGCACGTAGTTGTCGATATTGACGATTGCGTTGTCATAGATCGGGAAGATGCGGGACCAACAGGAGACGCCCGGGCACACCATGAACTCCAGACCGGCGTTGACGAAGGGCTCGATGGCGCTGTCGTAGTTCTCCCGGGCACCATAGCCCCAGGACAGCAGGATGGTGTCCTTGGCCAGATCGCCCACGATATCGGGGTGCTCCAGGGCGATATCTCCCCACATCATCATGCGCTTGCCGTATTTGCTGGCCAGCAGATCGTGGATGCGGTTCATGTGCCGCAGGTACACGCCGCCCACGCCGATTTCCTGGGCCAACGGCTTGCTGGGACCCTCGCCGAGGCCCTGGGTCTCATCGCAGTTGACGTTGAACAGATCGGAGTTGTACGCCGGAGCAATCTCGCTGTAGACCTCGTCCAGGAACTGGTAGCTCTCTTCCTTGGCGGGGGTGAGGATGCCGGGGGTCTCGCGCAGGTGGGCGTATTGCTCGTGGCGCAGGATCTGCCAGAAGTGCCCGAAAGACTGGAAGTTGCCCACCAGCTCGACGTGATACTTGCGGGCATACTCCGAAAGCTCGGCGACTTGCTCCCGCGTGATCCCGTCCTCGGGAGCGATGATGGGGTGCTTGTCGAGCTTGAAGACATGCTCGGTGTAGAAGGTGAGCATGTTCATCTTGAACTGCGCCATGGTGCGGATCTGGCGCTTGAAGAAGTCCATGGTGGGGATCGGTCCGCGGCTGATGTCGTCGGAGTAGCCGCGGTAGCGCAGGCCTGGCCAGTCCAGAACGGTCACGCAGGGGATCGCGGTGCCCTCCCAGATCGGAAGAGCGTCGTGTAGGGAAAGAGTGTAGGATAGGGTGTA
>CAZXDD010000187.1:0-12779 GCA_964639415.1 uncultured Armatimonadia bacterium | reverse complement strand
GAGATGGAATCTCGTGACTGGAGTTCAGACGTGTGCTCTTCCGATCTATCACGTGCTTCTGGGTGTTGCGCAGCGACCAGTAGAAGCGGTTGACGTCGATGTCATCCTGCTGCCGGATCTCGTTGGGGAACACATTGATCGTGAATACGTGCAGGTTCTGCAGCGCATCGGTCAGCCGCGCGCAATCCGCCACGTCGGCATTGGTGGAATAGCGCCGCCGGCCGGTGTCCCGGTCCAGTACGTATAGGGCCGTCCCACCCGTGCCCAGGTGTACCCGATCCGCCTCCAGGACGCAGTCGAACTCCGGGTCGCGCCCGCACAAGGTCACCGAATCGGGAGCCGAAGCAATGGCGTCCTCCACCATTGAGCGCGGGAAACGCACAATCCGAGCGCCTTGGTCAACCTCGGCTCCCGCTACCCGCAATGCCTCGCGCCCGCTATCGGTGGCAACGATGGCCCCCGTCTCCGCGAGCACCGTCAACGCCGCGTCGATGATGCGCGCACAATCGTCGTCGGTCAAAGGCCGGTACTGCCCGCCGTGCCAGTCGGTCATGGGCATCGACTCCTTTGGGTCTGGCTCGCAGTCGGTTAGTTGCCGCGGGGGGGGAAAGGCGCGACGCGAGGGATAGGCGTCACACCGGCAATCCGGACAGAGGTTTACACAGGGCTGGGATAGGCCGGTCGCCGCCCCCACCAAGGAACTCTAATATGCTCTAGTGGGTCCTATAATATATCCATGTAAGGCAGATGTCAAATCGTCCAGGGGGCGTCGATCTCCCCGGCGACGCCACCACGGATGCCTCAAAGGCCACCAGACGGCAGACGCGGGCGAGCCCAGCGCGCCCGCACACAGGCGGCCGGGCCCAGCCGGCACGGCGAGGGGTCCTAAGAGGGCTTTGGGGGTGGGGGCAGAGGGCTTGGGGACGCCGGTGCGGATCGGGTTGTGGGCACAGATCTGGACGGGACCGCGGCGCCGGAGGGTCGAGGACAAGTCAGCGGACAGTGGCGGCAGAGGCATTAGGAGGTCTGAGACAGGCCCTCACGGCTCCCGGGCGTCCTCGGCTTCGATCTCTTCCAGAAGCGGCTCGAGATCGCCATCGGACAGTCCGGCGGCCAGCGCGTCGTCCGCGGCAGACAGCACGGCCAGGCGCCCCTCTTCGGGCAGCAGACTGAGCAGCTCCAGGGCCACCAGGACTCCGGCGGGATTGACACCCCGCCTGCTCATCAGGTAGGCCACGTAGCGGAGTTGATCGAGCTGATGCAGAGAGTAGAGCCGGCGGCCGCGGGAGGTCCGTCCCGGGACCACGATCTCCCTGGCCTCCAGCAGCCTCAACTGCTTTTGCGACAGTTGCGTTAGCTTCGCGGCGACTCCAATGGTGAAGGCGGGTTCGGAGGGATCCAGTCTCACAGACGGTCAACTCACTAAGGTGATGGTAAGCAGGGCCGGAGGCTTCCATACTGCGCCATTCGGTACGGGGAGTCAAGATGGCCAGACTTCAGGGACTCATGCGGCCCTTTCGCTGGCTCCGGGATTCCGGTGTACCACGCAGACCACCCTTCACGGACCGAGTTCCCTGGCGCAATGACGGCCGGCCGTGTGGTCTGACAGACACCTGCATCGTCCTGCATTGGCTTAGCGATGTCAGCCACAGACTGACGGATGGCTCCGCAATGAGCGCATGTCGTGCTCCCCGATTGTGCTGATATGTCTGACGCAAGGTGCGCCCAATGCATGCGAATGGCTTGCGAACGATTGCCGATATTAAACTGGTTTTGGGTCAAGTTCGGCTCAATATATTGCACGAAGACCAACGGGGATGAGCCGCGTCGGCCCGAACTACTCTCGCACGGACGCAGCAAGCCACCACAGGAAAGGGCGTTTGTAGGAATGCTCAAGCGACTCAAGCTGGGCCCGAAACTGATCGGAGGGTTCATTTTCGTGGCTGTCATAGCAGGCACCATCGGGGCGGTGGGCATCGTCGCCGTCCGTGGTCTGACCAACCAGGTGGAACATGTGGGCATGGTATCGCTGCCCGGCACGGAGCATCTGCTGATGCTGGACGTGTGCACTCTGGGTGTGCGCATCGCTGAGCGGGGCCTGATCAACCGACGCATGGCGGATCCGGAGATCAGGAAGGCGCAGTATAAGAACATCGAGGACTACTTCGCTGAGGCCCAGACCCATTGGGATGCATACGACAAGCTTCCCAAGGACGAAGAGGTCGCCGAGCTGTGGGAGGAACTCCAGCCCCTGTGGCAGGAGTGGAAGGCCAAGCATGAGGTGGTGGCTCAGTATTCCCGGGACAAGGACCGGCTGATGGCCGCCGGTGCCGACGCGGAGGCCCCGGCGGTGCAGGGGCTGGATCAGAAGGCCTTCGACGCCGCCACCGCCTCGCGAGAAGCGTTCGCTCCTGTCAAGACCGCGTTCCGCGACTTGGTGGAAGCCACGACGTCGGAGGCCAGGTCCGCCGTGAAGCTGGCCCACGCCACGGGCTCCCGCTCGCAGGCGGTGATCCTGGTGACCATTGTCGTGGGCCTGTTGCTCGCCGTGCTGATGGGGGTCGTCATTGCGCGCGGTATCAGTGTGCCGATGGCCGCGATGGCCAACGTCGCTAAGGGGTTGGCGACGGGTGATGTGGACCAGCACGTGGCCCACGAGTCTGGCGATGAGATCGGAGTTCTGGCGGACTCATTCCGAGAGACGATCGCCTACACCAGGCGCATCGCCACAGTCGCCGAGGCGGTGAGCCTGGGCGATCTGAGTGTGGATCTGGCGGCGGCCTCAGAGCGCGACGCACTGGGGAATGCTTTCGTGCGGCAGATGGAGTACATCCGGCACATGGCGGCGGCGGCCGAGGCGGTCTCGCAGGGCGACTTGAGCGTCAAGATCACGCCGGCTTCGGAACGCGACGTCCTGGCGATGGCGTTCACCAACCTGATGGCCTACATCCGCCGCATCGCCGCGGCGGCCGAGGCGGTCTCGCGCGGCGATCTGGCGGTCCAGGTGGCGGCCGCTTCGGAGCGCGACGTGCTGGCGAACTCCTTCCGAGCGCTGCTGGACAACCTCTCGGACGTAGTGACCACGGTCAAGAATGCCACGGACGAGGTGGCCTCCGGCAGCCAGACGGTCAGTGCGTCCGCCAACCAGCTCGCGGCGGGTGCCACCGAACAAGCGGCCAGTGTCGAGGAGATCACCAGCTCGATGGAAGAGATGAACGCCTCTGTGGCGCAGAACGCCGACAGCGCCAGACAGACCACCGCCATCGCCGAACAGGCCTTCAGCGACGCACGCGAGGGCGGCAAGGCGGTGATCGACACCGTTCAGGCGATGAAGGACATTGCGGAGAAGATCGGCGTGGTGGAGGAGATCGCGCGTCAGACGAACATGCTGGCCCTGAACGCGGCCATCGAAGCGGCGCGTGCCGGCGAGCACGGCAAGGGCTTCGCCGTGGTGGCGGCGGAGGTGCGCAAGCTGGCCGAGCGCAGCGGCACCGCGGCACAGGAGATCGGCCTACTGTCATCCAACAGCGTCGAGATCGCGGAGAAGGCAGGCAGCCTCCTGGAGGACATTGTCCCCGGCATTCAGAAGACCGCGGAGTTGGTCCAGGAGATCAGTGGTGCCAGCGCCGAGCAGTCCAATGGGGTACAGCAGGTCTCCTCGGCGGTCACCCAGTTGGACGGGGTGGTCCAGCAGAACGCCGGAGCCGCCGAGGAGATGGCCGCCACCGCCGAGGAGATGGCGGCACAGAGTGCGCGACTGCAAGAGGCGGTGGCCTTCTTCCGTATCAACTCAGCGGCGGGAACCGAAGCCGCGGCGCCGACCTCACAACCGGCCGCAAGGACTCAACCCGCCTCCGGCCTCCACCCCGCGCAGCCGGGCACGGGAGGAGATAGCCGCCCGGGAGCGGACCTGAACCTCCACGACGACGACGGCGACTTCGAGCGCCTGACCGCATAGTGGACGCACACGGTATGGGCCGCCCCGGAGCCGCTTTCGACCGCCCTCCGGGGCGCCCAACCTTGCGAGCCGATCCTGCATAGGCGCTTGCCCTGTACCACCGCTTGTCATCCTGAGCGGCAATCTCGCGCAGCGAGCTAGCGAAGGACCTCGCCATATGCCAGGAGATTCCTCGAACTGCTCGCTCCGGGAGCGGACGCTCTCAGAATGACATTTCCGGCGAATGTGGGCCTTCCGACCAGACCTCTATGGCTCGAACTCGGCGGGTGCCCCCGCCGCCATCCCCCTGCCGTATCTGTACAGCAGGACTTCATCGCTCTCTGGCGGATAGACGGAGTCGCCGTAGCTCCAGACCACCTGGAGATCGCCGGGACCCGCCTGATGGTTGAGGACCGTCTTCACGTTATTGTGTGAGTACTGCGAGCCTGCGGTGATGTGGGCGGTGTTGGCCCATGTCTTGCCGCCGTCGGTGGAACGCCATTCCTCGATCTCGCCCCCATCCTGCCGGGGCTGCACCGCCGTGGTCGGTGCATAGACGCGGATATCGTCCTCGGCCATATATAGCAGGCCGCCGTCGTCGTACATGTGGTCGCTCTCCGCCACCTGGGACATCTGCCAGGCGGAGGGAAGGAGTCTGGCCACCAGCCAGCGGCTTTCGTAGGTCTCGGGGACGGAGTCGATGAACAGCACCAGCGGGCGCCCGTCGGCGTCGAGCTGGATGTCCTTGAGCCAGACGCCGCGCTGCCCACAGTCGTAGACCTTCTCCGCCTGCTCCTCGTCGATGGGCAGCGTGTAGGGGGTGCCATCGCTGCGCCGCCAGGTGCGGCCGCCGTCGTCGGTGCAGGCGTAGTAGATGTTGTAGCGTCTGGCCCACAGGTGTTTGCTCGCGATCTCCTCGAGAGTGCCTCCGCCCAGACGCGACCAGGCGAAATGCACCCGGCGCGGGTAGTCCCCGGTGTCGCCGATGGTGATGCCGTAGATGGAGCACTCCGCACAGCCCCTGGCTTCCGACGGGCAGCCGAAATCCACGACCGCCCGAGGCTCCGCCCACGTCCGCCCCCTGTCGCGGGTGGTGGTGAAGTTCCAGCCCGGAGCGTGTCGGTAGGAGACCAGAAGCTCGCCGGGGTTGACCATGAACGGCTGAGGGTAGCTGGTGTGGGGCTCGGGGAGGTCCGGTAGCGTCTCCCAGGCACCGACGTCGTAGGGCCGTGCAGAGCGCAGCACATGGGTGTGATGGCCGTGAGCGCCGTAGAAGACCACCAAGAAGCCGTCATCGTCGATGGCGATCGTCGGGTTGCGGTGGGCGTCGCCATCGGGGTTGCTCCCTAACACAACCGGGTAGGCGAAGCGGCCTGTGGCGTGGTCATAGACGGTGATCGTCGGGGCATTGTCGGCATTGCCGTATACCCAGAAGGTCCGGTTCACGTCCGGGGCATAGGCGGCCATGGGACGGTGCCAGGCGCAATATGTGGCCATTGGGCCGGAATAGACGTATTCCTGGCCGGGAAGGGTGTTGACCCGGTGCCCACAGGCGTACCAGACGCCGCGGGTCTCGGGCGCAGGCTTGGCGGGGGACTGTGGCATGGTGGATGCGGTCCTCTCTATCTGTGGATCGCGCTCGGCCGCCTCTGCGGGCCGGGCGGCCGGCGGCGGCATGGCCGCCGCAAGGACCGCAGGGAGCAGTCCAGCGACGCAGGCCGATCGCATGATATGTTTCATCTTCTCCCTGGTTGGGTAGGCTGTATCTAGAGTTGAAAGAAGCCGTTGACGCCCACAATCAGGTTCACAGACCCCTTTGGCGAGTGGTGGCGTGTGAGGGTAGGCACTGGGGCAGGTGAAGAGCCCCGCATCCGCGGGGCTCTTCACCTTGTTGTCTGGGTTCGGTTACCAGGCCAGCACCCGACACGGCGCGGCATTGGCTCCGGAGAGCTTCAGCGGAGCCACGCAGAGCGTCACCCGCTCCCACGGCAGCTTGCGCAGCCCCATCAGCGGACAGACGACCACACCGCCCTGGGAGAAGTAGCGGCGCAGGAAGGGCATCGTCCGGTCGGACGGGTCGTCGAAGGACAGCATGTCGCCCCCGACAATGGCGGGCTCATGGGACAGTATCCACTCCTGCAGGGCCAAGGAGAAGTAGGGGCTGTCGTAGTAGTAGCCCTCCTGATGCATGCGGCGATCCCATCCAGAGCAGATCAGCATCGAGTCCAGGCCCCTGGTGAACTGCAGGAGCGGGTCCGGCGGGGCCAGCAGTTGCCGCCCATCGCTATCCACGTTCACCACATGCGCGTAGGTCAGGAAGCGGTCGGCTGAGAGGTCCTCCAGGACCTCTCCATCGGGCAGTAGATGGGCCGAGGTCTCCAGATAGGTGGTGCCATTGAGCACCATCAGACTGAGGCTGTGGGACCGCCACCCGTCGGTGTCGAGGCTTCCCACGTCCCGCAGGCTCACCGGCGAACAGCCGGGCTCTGCGTACCAGTCGGTACCGTCGACCACAGGCACACTCAGATCGTAGACTATCATGCCATTGCACCTACGCACTTCGGCATCTGTGGGCTGCCGACCCGTCGGCCACCCACCTACGATGCGGCAATCAGAGGTCTGGTCTGCGGGTCCTCAGCCGCGGCGACAATCGCCGCCTCCAGGCAAGCGGTGATCTCGTCGACGATCTTCTCGGTAACCACCAGCGGCGGCGCCAGGACAAGGGTGTCGCCGTTATTGCGCAGGATCATCCCGCGCCGGTAGCAGAACTCCCTGACAAAGCCACCCACGACGCCCGCAGGCTCAAGCGGCGTTCTGTGCCGTGAGTTGGCCACCAACTCCACCGCCTGCAGGAGTCCCAGGCCCCTGACATCGCCCACCAGTGGGTACTCGCGCAACCGGCTTAGCTTCTCCCCGAGGTAGTGTCCCACCTGTCTTGCGCGCTCCACGAGGCATTCGTCCTGTATGATGTCCAGTACGGCCAAAGCCGCGGCGGCCGAGACCGGATGCCCCGCATAGGTGTACCCGTGCCTGAACTCATGGCCGGGACTGCGGAACACGTCGGCGATCGACGGCCGAGTGATCACTGCACTCAGCGGAGCGAAGCCGGCGGCGAACCCCTTGCCCACGCAGAGCATGTCGGGCACCACGTCCCAGTGCTCGCAGGCGAACATCCGGCCCGTCTTGCCCATGCCCGTCTGGATCTCATCGTAGATGGTGAGTATTCCGTAGCGATCGCAGAGCTCCTTGAGTTGAGGAAGGTAGAAGTCCGGCGGCACGGGATAGCCCGTATTGGAGCCCGGGATCGGGTCCAGGATCATGGCGGCGATGGTATCCGGGCGCTCCCAGCGGATGATCGCCTCGGTATTGGCCAGTGCGGCGCGCGCGGATGCTTCCGGGTCCAGGCCCAGTTCGCAGCGGTACGGGTTGGGGGTCATGACCGGCACAAAGCCCGGGGCCAGGGGCTCCTGAGACTCCCTGAACCAGGCCAGCCCGGTGGCGGCCACCGCCCCCAGCGTGGCGCCGTGGTAGCTGTTGCGCCGGAAAAGGATCTTGTTTCTCGTCTTCTCACCCCGCTCCCAGAAGAACTGCCGCGCCAGCTTGACCGCCGATTCGGTGGCATCGGAGCCGTCACAGACGAAGAAGCTCACATCCAGGTCGCCGGGCGCCACGGAGGCCAGGCGTTTGGCCAGCTCCACGACCACGGGAGTCAGGCAGTCGTGGTAGATGGGGTAGAACTCGATCTGCCGAAGCTGCCGCAGCATGGCCTCGTGCACCTGTGGCCGGTGGTGGCCGCAGATGGTGGTCAGCAGCGAGGCAAAGGTGTCCAGGTACCGCCGGCCATCGGTGTCGTAGACATAGCAGCCTTCGCCGCGCTCGATGACCTTGATCCCGCTGCGCTGGATGTCCGCGTAGTCGCCGAAACTGAACAGGATGTGGCGCTCGGCCTCCAGTTGCAGCCGCCGCGTGCGCTCACCGATGTGGTCTGGCATCAGGCTCATCTCCCGGAAGATGACGGGCGGTAGCCCCCGCGAGCAGTGGACCGCGACGCCCCGGTGTCGGCGGTCAGGAGAGCTCCCGTCGCGCCCGCTGCAGTAGGGCCTCCAGGCCTTCAGAGACATGGTCCGGCAGCGGCTCCGGCGGGCGGTAGCTCTCCAGGTTCGCCCGCCACTTGGCCTCACACAACGCCAGGATGCGCCGCTCGTCGCCACCCTCGGGCATGACCTCGGGCAGGGTCAGCGGGAAGACCGCCGACTGCCACAGCGACCGGAAGTTGGCCACCGTGTGCTCGCTGTCCAGGAACGTCTCCCCCGTCTCGATACGCCGGCGGATCTCGTCAAACTGCAGCGTCGCCGCGGAGACATCGACGTTGTCTTGCAGCGCGAACTGGCTCTTTCTGATCTCCAGGTCCAGCATGAGCTGCGTCGGCGAGCCCACGCCACCGTTGTCCAGAGTCCCCATGCCGGGGTATGGGAGGAAGGCGTCTCCGCGCAGCCGCCCCAGGCAGCTTGAGGCGAAGAAGTTCTGGTACACCGCCTGCAGTCCGGGGCGATTGGTGGAGGGCGAGAAGTACGTCTCCGTCCACAGATGGCCGCCGAAGTGCTCGTCGAAGAGCTTCTTGACGCCCGCGATCACCGCCACGTTCTCGGGTCCGGCGGAGGCGGCGTCGGCGGTGCGCATGTCCATGACGGTGGAGATCATCCGGCCGCTGAGGTCGGCCTCGGGGGCCAGGCAGAAGGCCGCCACTAGGCACCCCAGGATCTCGGCGGCACCGATGGTGATGGCACCGGCCACCGTGACCGGTGTGGAGATGCCGAAGGTGGGCATTGAGGCGGCGTGGTAGCGCGGCACGCCGCAGCGGCGGCGCTCGAGCATGTCCTCCGAGGCGCGGTGATCCAGGATCAGGGGAGAGATGAGACACTGCGAACCGGCCAGGTAGCGGCCGTCGCGCTTGCCGGTGATGATCTCGCCCGCCTCGATGAGGTACTCGATCATCCCCGGACTGATGGCCTCGATACCATCCACCTTGCGGGTGTAGCGCAGGGCGAGCACCAGGGACTCCAGGCGCTCCGTGGCCGGCGGCACGTCCTGCCGGTACCAGGTGCTGACGTAGCCGATCTCCGGCGTGGCCTCGGCAAGCTGCATCATGCGGACGAAGGTGTCGGTGTTGACGGCCACCAGGGCCTTGGTCTGGTCGTCGTAGAACTGCGTGGGGCCGCAGTCGAAGGCCGGCATCAGAAACTCCCGGCGCATGCGGTCGCGCACTTCGGCCTTCTGACCGGTCCAGACGATCCAGTGCGCCCAGTCCGGGCCGCAGGAGGGCACCAGGAGCTGGTCGTCGTCGTCCCGGGCCCGGGTCCGCTCCTGGGAGGCCGAAAGCTCATCCACCAGGGCCGCGGGAATGCGGACACGACCGGTCGGCGACAGGGCGCAGCCGCGGTCCAGCATGACCCGCACGATCTGCTCATGCTCGACCTTCAGTCCCACATCCGCCAGGAGCTCGAGGGTCTTTTCGCGCAGCAGTTCCGTGTCCAGGCACAATCCCATCTCTGAGCACCTCGCCGGTTTGCCGTGCGCACATGGTTGCACGTTTCGCCAAAAGGAGTGCCCGTGCCTCCTGGATTGGAAGGGGAGAGGGAGAAGGGCGGGGTACGGCAACGCCTCACCACAGAGACACGGAGACACAGAGTTCCACTGAGAACGGCGGGAAGGGTAGACGTCTCACCACGGGCACTGTGTCCCGATGTTGAGTGGTTCTCCTTCCTTCCCCCGTGTCGCTGTGTTGCGCCGTTCGTCCGCTCCAGGGAGGCCTTCCTTTCCCCTACCGGGAATAGACAGTCACTACTTCCTGACTGAAAGGATGACGTCGATGCTCATGACGGTTCCGCACTTGTCTTTCGTATTCGCCTGCCTGGCGCTCTTCGTGCTCGTCCAGGCATCCCTGGCCGAGACCGAGGACCTGGGCAACGGTTTCCTGAACCACGGAGTCGCGACGGCGGCCAGCAACCACCGTGGGACGGTAGCGACGGTGGACGGCGACGGCCGCGATGTGGTGCTGGTCTGGCTGTTCGATAGCCGCGGGGGCTACGCCCTGCTTGCCATTGACGCCCTCACCGGCGAGAGCCACGAGTACGAGATGCCCTTCCCGCCCGGCGGAGATTGCCCTTACTCATCTATCTTGTCGAGCAAGAACAAGTTCTACACCCACTTCAACAGCCATTTCGTGGAGTTCGACCCGGTCAAGCGTGAGTTCACCTTTTTCCAGAAGACCACTCCGCAGATGGCCATGGGGATGACGGAGGACGACAACGGGGTCATCTGGTCGGTAAGCTACCCCAATAGCGGAGTGGTGTCCTACGACCCGCAGACCGGTGAGTTCAAGGACTACGGCACCGTCCATGACGAGAACTGGCGGCAGTACCAGAGGTATGTGGCGGCGGACGACACGGGCTGGGTGTACTTCGGCATCGGCAGCACCAATAGCCACCTCATTGGGTTCGACCCCAAGGCCGAGACGGCCAAGCCCATGATCCCCGAGAGCGAGCGGGGCGGCGAGGGGACGGCCGGCTTCGTCTATCGGGCCACGGACGGCAAGGTGTACGGTCAGGCCGTCTCCGGCAAGGACCGGCCATGGTACGAGCTGTACGCCGGAGAGACCCGCAAGCTCGAGAGCTTCGAGCGCGTTGCCCAAAAGCCGATCATCACCAGCCACCAGGGGCTCTTCCACAGGGACTTCCCCAGCGGCAGGAAGCTGGTCTCCTGTGACCTGGTGTCCTGCATCCTAACCACCCAGGAGCCCGACGGCGGCGAGCAAAAGAGCGTGAAGTTCGAGTACCAGCGCGAGGGCGCCCACGTGATGGGCGTCGCGGCGGCTCCCGACGGCACTATCTGCGGCGGCACGGCGTTCCCGATGCGCTTCTTCTCCTACGATCCGAAGACCGACAAGTGGCAGAACTGGGCGGCCTACGGCCAGTGCAATACGGTGGTCAGTCAGGGCGATCGGTTCTTTGTGGGCGGCTACGGCGGCGGTTACCTGACCGAGTGGGACCCGACGGCACCGTGGGTCGCGACGGTCAAGGACAAGGAGGGCTGCAACCCGCTGTTCCTGACCGACACCACCCCCACAATCAACCGCCCCCACGATCTTCTGGCCCATCCGGATGGCAAGACCATCGTCCTGGCGGGCACTCCGGGCTACGGCTTCACCGGCGGCGGCCTGCTGTTTTGGGACCGCGAGACCAAAACGCGGGTACTCCTTGGGCACACCGACATCCTGCCCAACCACTCCACGATGAGTCTTGTCGCGCTTCCCGACGGCAAGCTCCTGGGCGGCTCCACCACCAGTCCCGGCACCGGCGGCGAGAAGCTGGCGGACCAGGCCGAGCTGTACATCATGGACATGGCCACCAAGCAGGTCGAGTGGCACGAGCCCCTGTTCCCCGGAGCCCAGACCTACACCGATCTGTGCCCAGCGCCCAACGGTCTGGTGTACGGAGTCGTCGATGGCCGCACGTTCTTCGTGTTCGACCCGGCCACGAGGCAGCTTATCCACCAGGAAGACACCACCGGCACGGTGGGCGGTAGCAGCGGCGGCCAGGGGCCAAGGGTGTTCGTGCCGGCTCCGGACGGCACCATCTACATGCTCTACTCCCGCTACATCGTCACCGTGGACCCCGAGACATTTGAGCTCAGGGTGGTCACGCAGTCCCCGGTGAGCATCGGCGTCGGTGGCGACATGGTCGACGGCAGGATCTACTTCGCCACCGGGGCGTACGTGTACAGCTATGGAGTGACAGGTGACAGGTGACAGGTGACAGGAAACAGGTGACAGGAAACAGGTGACAGGAAACAGGTGACAGGAAACAGGTGACAGGGACGGCGGGGACGGCGGTGGTGACGGCAGCGAAGCGGCGCCGCCGTCCGCCATTGGCGTCTGCCCCTCTCCCGATCCCGCAGGGCGGGACGGGAGAGGGCAGGGGGTGAGGACGCCGTCAACGGCAATGTGGGCGAGACGCCCGCGGTACCGGGAACGGCGAACGGCCGTTCACCCCTCCCCACACAACGGGCCCCAGGGGGCCGGACTGTCTTCCTTCACCACCCAGACCAGGAGACTTCCGCATGACCGAGAGACTATCCCTGCGTGCACTCAGCGCCGTCGCCGCCGCCCTGATGTGCGTTGCGGCCTGCGCGCAGGAGAGCGCACTTTGGCGCCATGATTTCGAGACCCCCGGTCAGGAGGCGGCCTGGACCGGCTGGTCGGTGGATGAGCCGGTGAGCATCGAGCGCCACTCCCCCGGCTACGACAGCGAGACGTGCCTGCGTTTCTCTATCACCAGTACGAGCTGGGACACCGCCATCATCGCCTTCGACCCGCCGCTGAAGGTCACCGAACACAGCTATGTGCGGTTCAAGATCAAAGCCGACCGTAGCGGAGGCTTCGGCCTCAATGTGCGCAATGCCACCGATGGAGCCGAGTACTACATCGCCTTCAACCTCGTCCACACGGAGTGGACCGTGGTGCAAAGACGTCTGGCGGACGCGACCTACAAGCGCTTCGGCAAGCCGGGGACACCCTGGGACGGCATGGCCGGAGACGAGCTGGGCAGCATTCAGATTGCCTACCTGGGCACGGAGATGCTCATCGACGACTTCGAGATCGTGCAAAGCGACGTCCCGCTTCCCGACCTTCCCCCCGATGACCTGGAGGCCCCGGAAGGCTACGGCCTGCAGGACTACGCCTGCCTACGGGAGACGTTCCCCTTCGGGGTGATCAGCACCGTGGCCGCGGGCAATGCCGCCAACGCGGCGCTCTTCGGCCAGACGAAGCAGGAGCGGTTCGAGG
>CAZXDD010000186.1:0-12807 GCA_964639415.1 uncultured Armatimonadia bacterium | reverse complement strand
ACCGCCGGCGCTGCTTGCCCGCCCTGTCCGCCGGTGCCGAAGCGCGCCACCGAGATGTCGTCATAGGCACAGCGCTCCCCCTCGATGCAGCCAAACCCCAGGGCTCCGGCGGGGAAGGGCTGACTGTCCTGTGCCGTGAGTAGTGGTTGGCCGCCGAGTGTGACCGTGATCTGCCCCGCCAGGGACTGGATGGCCACCGTCTGCCATTGCCCCAACTGCAGCGTGGCCGGGCGGCTCTGCAGCTCCGAGCTTTGTCCGGCCAGCTCGCGCAGCAGCAGAACCTCGGTGGGGCGCAGTTGCAGGTGGTAGGCTCCGCCCTGCGGCGGCTCACCGTGCGCCTGGAAGATCACCTCGCCCACGCTACGGCCGCCGAGATAGCGGAACGCAAGGACGAAGTCCTTGGCCTGCGCTTCAGGGCCGACCCAGAAGGCGTGTCCGGGTCCGGACAGCAGCAGGGCGTTCCCTCCGCCCTGTGCCGGGCCGACGGAAGCCTGGGGGCCCATCTCCCATCCGGGCCCCAGGGGTTGCTCGAAATCGACGATGGTGGCGCGACCGGCCGGGAGCGGCGCGGCCACTGTCTGCATCGCGCCGGGCAGCAGAGGCCCGTCGCCGGGTGTGATCGGTCCGCCGCCGGGTGTGATCGGTCCGCCACCGGGGATGGTGCCCCCCGGGCCGCCAACCGCAACGCCCGGCGTCTGCGGCCCTGTGGCAAGGGGCGGCTGGACCTGCGGCCTTGTCTTGTGCCACCCCTGTGGGGGCTCGCCCCAGTCGACGGGGTCATACACGGGAGCAGAGGCCAGGGTCGGATGCTGGACGGAGGTGGTGTCGGCGGCAGGCTGCGGATGGACCACGAACTCCACCGCCGCCTGCGGGAGGATCGACACGGTCGGGTCGGAGACGACCTTCACAAGCACCCGGAGCTTGCCGGCATGGGTCCCGGGATTGACCACGAAGGCGGCCCGGCCTGTGGCGTCGGTCGTGAGACCCACCGGTTGGGCGAAGATGCTGCCCAGATACCCCGGGCCCGGGATGATGCTTGCCTGCAGTTGCACTCCGGCCGGCACGGGAACCGGAGCCAGACCATTGGCGGCCGGCGATCCCATGGACGGGAAAGCGTTGCCGCCCTCGTAGGGGATGCTGATGACGTTTGTCGTTTGCTGCTTGAGACCGGTCATCTGCAGCTTGGGAAGAGCCTGCCCGATCAGGGTCCACGACTGGACCAGCGGGCTGGCAGCGGTAACGGTGGAGGAGACGTTCTGGGCGGCCAGGGCCTGGGAGACCGTGGCGGGGACACAGGTCCCGGGCTGCCACTGCTTCTGGGCCGCGGCGACCGTCTGCACGATCTCCTGGGGGCTCGTGACCACCTTGCCGGCCTGCAGAGCCACCAGATGGTTGAGCTGCAACTGCACGTAGGCTTCCGACGCACCGGTCGAGGAGCTGCCCACCGCGTCCAACTCATTGCCGTAGAGCACGGGTCCGGGGCTTGGCTGGGGCCACTGCGCGATGCCCTCGTAGACCTGCGTGACGGACAGAGACGCGTCTCGCAACCGCCTGGAGAGAACCGGGGAGATCTCGGGGGTCGCCGGGACGAGGTCCGCCGGAATGGCCGCCGGGGGAGGCTGAAAGATGACCAGCCGGGGCCGGAGGTCACCGGCGGCCGTCACCGGCAGCGGGCTGATCTGCACGATGCCCTGCAGAATCTGGGGCGCGATCTGGGCCAGTTCGAGGCCCTGCGGCGGCGGCTGTGCGGCCACGATGCCGCCCACCTGGGCCTCCTGTGGCAGCCTGGTGAGCACCAGGCCCAGTATGTTGGACGACACGCCGCCGGTGTGCGTGTAGCGCACAGGGCTTTCCATGATGATCTGATCCGAGACCCCCGCCCCTCCGGGAGTGGAGACGCCCGTGAAGATAGCGCCACCGGTGAAGCTGTAGCCCGGCATTGCGGGGCGGATCACGTACTGCACATTGGGCTGCAGGTGAAGCGAGTATCTCCCCTTGTCATCACAGCGCACATAGTCGAAGTAGGGCGACACTCCGGCCCCCTGGTCGGGCCCGTAGAAGACGAAGGCGCCGGGCACCGGGGCCTTCTGATTGTCGGCGACGAGACCCTTGAGGGGTGGAACTTGCTGGGGCACCCCGATGTCGGCCATGTACCGGGCGAGTAGGGCCGCCGTGTGGCGCTCGGCGGCGGGTAGCCCTACCTTGAGAGCCGCTTCGTGGTTCACGGCTCCCGAGTGGCCCATGATGTAGCGGTTGATGTCGTCGAAGGTGCCCGGCACGGCGTTTTCGTCCTCTGCCCACTTGAAGTGCTGCAGGCTGTGTACGGCCTGGGCGCAACCGACGGCGATCTGCCGGGGCGTGAGACCCTGGCCGTAGAGGTCTTTGGCCGTGCCGGCGTGGTACTGGGTGTCGCCGCCCTTGCCGTCGGCGGCGTTCTCGTAGTCCTCATGCGTGGCCCAGCTATCGTACGTGTGCTGCACGACACCCAGGTCCCCAACCAGGTGGCAGGCCCATCCCAGGTCGAACATGGCCCCACTGAGGTTGTAGTTGGCCTTGTAGGCGCTCACGGCGCTGTCGTACTTCTCCCGGCACAGATCCACCGCCGCCTGGCCGAAGGCCGGGAAGTCGGGGCGCACGTCGGCGCTCACATCGAACAGGCCGCCGAGACCGGCCAGCAGGCACACCACCTTGCCCCAGTTGGCGGTCTTCTCCAGGCCCTGCCAGGCCCGCAGGTCCAGGCCCACTCCGGTATCCGGGTTGTAGAAGTGATTGAGGCTGGCCAGGTTGCACAGACGCTTGCTGCCGCCCTCCCAGGAGAACACCCACAGGACGCTGTACTCCCAGTACAGTACCAGGTCGACGTCCGCACGGTCGGCCCACATGGCGCCGTTTGAGAGCGCCTGCAGCTCCTGCAGGCAGACCTCCGCCCAGTTCTCGTACCCATCATTGCGCAGGATCTCGATGGCCCGCTCGATGATGTACACGTGGGCACTGTCGTGGTATCGGCCGGGTTCATGGGCGATGTCCGCCCACTGTCCGGTACCTCCGGGCGGGTTCCACGAACGGCACGGACTGGCGAGGGCAAGACACAGGATGATGAGGATCGAGGTCAGAACGAGGTGTCGCAGAGGCGCGTTTGCGCGCGAGCAATGCCGTCGGGAAGACGCACAGGGGATGACCATAGCGATCTGCCTCCACTCCACAGGTCGGCGCTGTACGCACAGGGCTGTCTAGAACCAATTCGACGGGGGGACAAGAGTCCCTGCCGTGGAACCGTGCGGGGCTTTCCCGGAAACGCCCACCGCCGGCGATCAACGCCCGCCCATCCGGCCCTTGCCTGATGTGCTACAATCCCGGCTGTGTTGGCCACTTCGCGAGGAGATCGTCCTGTGATGCCAGAGCTCAGCGGCGGGACCGACGCGGCAGCCGAAGAGGGAGCCGGGCTAAGCGGCCACCTCAACGAGATGCGTGATATCGAGGGCTTCCCGCTGGGCGACGATCCCGCGATCCTCGACCTATCCCTCCCCCCACACTATACGGCCTGCCCCAACCCTTTCCTGTTCGATGGCGCCGCTTCCGGAGACGACATCGAGGCCTACCGGCGCCCGCCCTTCGCCGCTGACATCAGCGAGGGGCGCAGCGACCCGGTGTACAAGGGGCAGGTGTACCACACCAAGGTGCCCCCCCGGGCCATTGCCAGGTACATCGAGCACTACTGCCCCGAGGGCGGCCTGGTATTCGACGGGTTCTGTGGCGCGGGCATGACGGGCGTCGCGGCCCGCCTCACCGGGCGCCGGGCGATGTTGGTCGACCTGTCGCCGGCCGCGACCGCCATTGCCGCCGCCTATTGCCTGCCGGCGGATGCCATCGAGGCCCGGTCGGCCTCACGCGCGCTGGTCGAGACGCTCCAGGAGGAGTGCGGCTGGCTGTATGAGGTAAGGCGTCCCTACTCCCTGCTCCCGGTGAGTACCGACTACGTCATCTGGAGCGAGGTCTACCGCTGTCCCCGCTGCGGCGCCGAGGCTCCGTTCTCCGCGACCGGATTCGACTTCCCCACACGCCGGCCGCTGAAGGTGTCCACCTGCCCAAGCTGTGGCCAGGAGACGCACCCCGACCATCTGGAGCGCTGCACAGAGGCCTCCGGAGTCACGCGGGAGGTTCCCGTCCGGGTCAAGGTCTTGGACCGCAGGGCCGGGGAGCAGGAGCCCGCCGAAGCGGACCTTGAGCTGCTGAGACAGGTCGCCGAGGCTCCGATACCGTTCCCCTACCCCGATGACTGGATGATGGGCCAGAAGCCGGGGGAGAAGGGATGGGGGGACATGTGGCGGGGAGGCTACCACACCGGCGTAGTACGGGCCTCGGACTTCTACTTCAAGCGCTCCTTGTGGGTCATCGCCGCCGCGTTGCACTATCTGGGGCGCATGAGCTGCAGCCCCAACGTCCGGCACTTGCTGCGGGTCTCCATCGTGAACGCCTCACTGAGCCTGACCAGGATGCATCGCGCCTATCAGGGGCCCGTGCCGCTGGTGCTCTACCTGCCGCGGTTGCGCAGGGAGCGCAACGGGATTCTGACTTTGCAGTCGCGTCTGGCCGGCTCCCTTCAGGCCATGGAGAGCCTCCCGCGGCGCAGCCGGGTGCGCATCTCCACACAATCGGGCACATCCCTTCCGCAGGTGCCCGACGCCTGCGTGGACTACATCTTCACGGACCCGCCTTTTGGCCAGAACATCATCTACTCCGAGGTCAACTTCCTGTGGGAGACCTGGCTGGGGGTGCGAACCAACCAGCAGCCCGAAGCGATCGTGAGCAAGCGTCAGCGCAAGAAGATCGCACAGTACCAGGCCCTGATGGAGCGCTGCTTTTCCGAGGCCCACAGGGTTCTCAAGCCCGGTCGCTGGCTCACGGTGGAGTTCCACAACTCACAGAACTCGGTGTGGAATGCCATCCAGGAGGCCATGCAGCGGGCGGGCTTCGTGGTGGCCGATGTGCGCACGATCGATAAGCAGCAGCAGAGCTTCAAGCAGGCCTCGACGGCCAATGCCGTCAAGAACGACCTGGTGATTTCCGCCTACAAGCCGCGAGCGGGCGACCCGCCCGACGCTCGCCGGGTCCATGAGATGCGGGACCCGTGGGAGTTCGTGGCCGAGCACCTGGCACAGCTTCCGCTTGTGGATGGAGGCGCCGACGGTCCGGCCGTGCTTGTGGAGCGCGAGGACTACCGGCTCTACGACCGGATGGTGGCGTACTATGTGGTGCGCGGGCTCCCCGTCCCGCTCAGCGCCGCGGAGTTCTACCGCGGGCTGCGCCTCCGGTTCTCCGAGCGCTCCGGGATGTTCTACCTCCCGGAGCAGGCCGCGGACTACGACCGGAAAGAGGCACGGGCGCTGCGCGAGGCGGAGGCCCCGATCGTGGATGAGAAGAGCGCCATCGCGTGGCTCCGCAGCCTGCTGCGCGGCGGCCCTCGACAGCTCGCGGACATCGCCACCCACTATGAGCGACGCCTGCAGGCCGGACGCGGCGAGATCGTGCCACCGCTTCCACAGCTCCTTGCAGAGAGCTTCGCTGCCGACGAGCAGGGCGGGTGGGCGCTGCCCGACGCCGAGCGTGCGGAGGAGCTGGAAGCTCTGCGCCGGGATGCCCTGCTCCGGGAGTTCGAGGCCCTCCTGAGCCCGGGGAGGAAGACCCCGTCGGCGGTGCGCTCCGAGGCCGTGCGCGCCGGCATGAGGGCCCTGTGGCAGGCAGGGGAGTATGCGGCCATCGTCGCCGCCGCCGAGCACGTGCCTGAGGCCTTGCTGCGCGGGGACCCCGAGCTTGTGATGTACGCCGATAACGCCCTGCATCGCTGCGAGGCCGAGGAGTAGTCAGACCGCCCGCTCGCCGTCCTTGTCCGAAGCCCGTGCAGAGGGGTGCGACGACCTCCGCATGCAGGTGTCACTACGCGCCGCGGCGAACCTCGCGCATGTGACTTGCCGCGGTACCGCGGCGGCTTCAGACGACCATCTGGGAGGAAACCCATACCATGAAGATTGCTATCATCCCCACCACCGGCGGCGGCGATCCCGATCGCGGCCTGGAGATCGCGGTCGAGCTGGGTGTGGACGGTGTCCACATCGGCGCCTACGGCGGCCCGTGGGACCTGGAGAACAAGACCTCGGCCGAGCGCGCGGAGATACTCAACCACATCAAGTCCTTCGGTCTCGAGGTCTCCGCGCTGATCGGCTGGGGCGGGAACGTCGACCTGGGAGAAGAGGAGAACCTGGCCGAGAACATCGCCTGGGGCAAGCGGCTCAACGAGACCGCGCGGGACATGGCCGGAGGCCTGTGGATGGCTCACGCCGGCATCGCTCCGGAGGACGAGGGCAGCCCGCGGTTCAGGCGGTTCCGTGATTCCCTGGCCGAGATCGCCGCCCACGGCGAGAGCATTGGGGCCACGCTGGCCCTGGAGACCGGCCCCGAGCCGCCGCGGATCGTCAAGCGCCTGATGGATGACATCAACAGCACCTCCCTGCGGGTGAACTTCGACCCGGCCAATCTTCTGCTCTGGCCTCCGATCATCGCCAAGTCCCACGGCGTGGACTTCGACTTCGAGGCGGCGATGAAGGACTTCGATCCGGTGGAGGGGCTGCGCATCCTGGCGCCGTACGTGGTGCACTCCCACGGCAAGGACTCCGTGCTGCGGCAGGACGGCTCGGCCGAGGAGGTCCCGCTGGGGACCGGGATGACCAACTGGCCCCAGTTGCACGAGATATTCAAGGAGCACGGCTACACGGGCTACTACGCCATCGAGCGCGAGTGCGGCGAGGACGCCATGGGTGATGTGAGGAAGGCCGTCGAGTTCCTGCGCAGTCTCCACTGACGTCGGTCTCGCCGCGCGCGAGGGCCGGCCCCTGCACGCCACGGTCTGTATGCCGATAGGTCGCCCCCCGGAGCCCGGGGGGCGACCGCCATTGTGGCCCCGCGGGCTCCCGGCACCCCCCGGTCCCGTGGTGCTCCGCGCCCTGCGGCCTCAGGACCGCGCCCCCGTAACGGAGGTCCTCCTCCGCCCCCCGACGAAGGGGCCACAGTCCGATACACAACGGAGGACCGACCATGCCCGCGAGACTACCCCTGTCCACGCTGCTGCTCGCCATCACCACGGCCGCCTCGGCCCAGATCCCCGCGGAGGCACCCGCTGTGAACCCCATCACCGTCCGCGGTTTTCTGCCCGGCAAGCCCGTCGCCCGTGCCCTGCGCCCCCTGCCGCTGGCGGCTATCGTGGGCAACGCGTCCCAAGGGACCGTAGAGGTGGTGGTGACGCTGTCACTCCCCGCGGGTGTGAGGGTCCAGGGTGAGGCCACCACCCGGACCGTGACCCTCGAGCCCGCAGAGGAGGTCAGTGTGGAATGGGAGATCGCGGCCGCCGAGCCCGGCGAGCACCGCTTCGGTGTCTCGGCCCGCGCTCGCGACGGCGAAGCCTCCACCGCCGAACTGGACCTTTTGTTCCTGCCACCCGTGGAGATCCAGAAGCTGGACTACATCCCCGACCCCGAGCCCGCGGACTCACCCCTGCTCGTCGGCGCCCACCACTGCCCCCTGTGGGAGGCCGACAAGCCCCAAATGTGGGCCAATATCATCAAGCACCCGGAGCGCACTCCGGCTCTGGGCTTCTACGCCCAGGAGAACCCGGAGGTCTCCGACTGGGAGACCAAGTGGGCGGTGGAGCACGGTATCGACTTCTTCATCTACTGCTGGTACCGCACCAGTCAAGGCGGGCCGGTGACCACTCAGTTCTCGTCGGCCATCCATGATGCGCTGTTTGAGTCCCGCTTCGTGGACAAGATGAAGTTCACCATCATGTGGGAGAACCAGAGTCGTGGCAGGGCCGGGGTTGCCGACGAAGCAGACTTGATGGGGAACCTGCTGCCCTTCTGGATGGAGAACTACTTCACGCATCCCAGTTACCTCAAGGTCGACGGCAAGCCGGTGCTGTTCGTGTACCGGCCGGAGTTCCTCATCGAAGACCTCGGTGGCGAAGCCCAGGTGGTGGCGGCTTTCGACAAGATGCGCCAAGCCTGCAGGGATGCGGGCTTCTCGGGGCTCTACATCCTCGGCGAGTACCGCGGCCTGGACCCCAACCACCTGCAGCTCATGAAACGCCTGGGGTTGGACTACACCTTCGCCTATTGCTGGCACGTGCCCGACAGCCCCACCCCTCAGGTGGCCATCGATACCCAGATGCGGTACATCGAAAAGACCCAGGAACTCGCCATCCTGCCTCAGGTGGTCACCGTGTCGCAGGCGTGGAGCGGCTGGAGTGACGAGGGCAGCATCTGGAAGATCCCGCCTCAGGACTTCGAGACGCTGCTGACGCGAGCGCGGGATCTCGTCGCGGCCCTGCCGGCCGAGGATCTGGGCTCCCGCATGCTGCTTCTGGACAACTGGAACGAGTGGGGCGAGGGGCACTACATCGCACCGTACCGGGAGTATGGGTTTGGGTACCTCGACGCGGTGCGCAAGACCCTCACCTCGGCCCCGGAGGCCCATACCGACCTGATCCCCGAGGATATCGGGATGGGACCGTACGATACCGCCTATGTCACCCAGGCCCGGCTGGACGAGGAGGCCCGCAAGCTGATGGGGCAACGGGTGCTGAAGGCGGGGGCCGCCGAGGAGGAGGGCCTCGTCGGCTGGTGGGCCTTCGATGAGGACCAGCAGAGCCCGGCGGCTCTGGACTACTCCGGCCATCGGCTGGGTGGAGTGCTCAACAGTGCCTCTCGCACCCAGGGCGTGGACGGTAGCGCCCTGCTGTGTGACGGCGGCTCCGTCACGGTGCCGAGCCACCCCTCCCTCTCCCCCACCTCCGGCTTGAGCATCGAGTGCTGGGTGAAGACGGACGTGCCGGCCCAGGGCAATACGTGGATGGTGAACCGCGTGTACTCAGGCGGCATCTCCACCGGCTACCGCCTGGGAGTGCTGGAGGGCAAGCCGTGCTTCGAGGTGCCGCTCACCGACTGGAGTCACCATCTGCAGGCCGAGGTAGATCTGCCCACCGGCCGCTGGGTGCACCTGGCGGGCACCTTCGATGGACAGGTCATGCGCATCTACGTGGATGGCACGCTCAGCGGCACCATGGAACGCCCGGGGCCGGTGAAGGCCAATGACTTCGCGCTCACCCTGGGGAGCTACGATCCGGGGCACCAGGCGCATTTCCACGGGGTGCTGGATGAGGTGAAGCTGTACTCGCGGCCGCTGTCGGCCAAGGAAGTGGCCGCCCACCACGCGCTACTGGCCCACAGGGCGGCAGAGCAGTAGCCCGCACCGCAGATCCCGGCGACACCGGGCATCCACTTCGGGGAGGAGCCCATGCTGCGCATGCTCACAACCGCCGTCCTGATGGTGCCCGCAATCGCCATCGGTGCCCCGGAAAGCACGGGGGCCGTCGGCTACCTGGACAACGGGGCGGTCCGCATCGGCATCAACCTGGAGCTCGGAGGGGCGATCACGTACCTCTCGCGATCCGGAAGCGATGTGAACCTCATCAACAGCCACGACTGGGGGCGACAGATCCAGATGTCGCACTACTCCGGTCCGGTGCCCTTCACCCCCAACGGCAAGCAGCCCAGGCCCTCATGGGCAGGGCTCGGCTGGAACCCGATCCAGTCCGGCGATTGCTTCGGCAACCGCTCCCGGGTCGTCGAGCACCGCAACGACGGCTCAGAGCTCTACGTCAAGTGCATCCCCATGCAGTGGCCGCTGGACAACGAGCCGGGTGAGTGCACCTTCGAGTGCTGGATTGGGTTGGAGGGCAGCGTCGTCAACGTGCGCTCGCGGATGGTGAACAACCGTAGCGACAAGACTCAGTACTCCGGCCGCGGTCAGGAGCTCCCCGCCACCTACACCAACGGACCGTGGTACCGGCTGGTCACCTACACCGGTGACCGGCCCTTCTCCGGCGGGGAGACGACCACCATCGCGCCGCAGTTCCCCTGGGCGAGCTGGCAGGCCACGGAGAACTGGGCGGCGCTGGTGGACGAGTCCGGCTTCGGGGTGGGCATCTACGAGCCGGGCGTGTACCACTTCATCGGCGGCTTCGCGGGCACGCCGGGGGCCGGCGGGCCCAAGGACGCGCCCACCGGCTACATCGCCCCGTTGCACAGCGAGATCATCGACTGGAACATCGACTACGACTACCGCTACAGCCTGGTACTGGGCACGATCGACGAGATCCGGGCCACCGTCTGCGATCTCGGCTCCGCCCCTGCTCCGCCCTCATGGCGGTTCTCGCAAGACAGGCAGCACTTCACCTACGTCAACGCCACGGACTCAGGCTGGCCCATTCGGGGGGAGCTGGATGTGCTACTCGAGGGCGAGGACCCGCAGTTGATCGGGCCCGAAGCGCTCTGGATGGCCGACGAGGCGCCGCGGCTGTACATCGAGGCGGCTCTGACGGGGGCCGATGCGGAGGCGCAGGTGTTCTGGTCGCGCAGTGACGCCCCCGGCTTTTCCCAGGAGCGCAGCGTCACCTTCCGGCTCACCGCCGACGGCGAGCACAGGATCACGGGAGTCGATCTCTGTCGCAGCCCCGAATACCGCGGCTGCATCACGTCCCTGCGTTTCGACCCCGCTCCGGGAGGCACCCCTGGCCAGAGAGTGCGCGTCCGCTCCATCGGGTTTGCCGGCCCTCAATAGCGGTACGCCGGCGGCGGCGGAGGTCGCCGCCGCCGCGGCGACGAATACTCACGCGTAGCTTGGCCCCACACCTGCAAGGGAGGTAACAGGCATGGCCTTCATGCCGGCGCTCGCGCAGTTCATCGACTTCCAGGACCCCAAGGAGTGCGCCCGAATACGGGCGATCAAGCGCAGTCAGATCAAGAAGCATGCCAACAAGGACTTCAAGATCAATATCATCGACACCACCGAGGAGTTCTACGCGGCCTTCGCGATGGACATCGTCAAGCGCATCGTGGCCGCCCGCGATGAGAGCCGCGAGTGCGTCCTGATCCTCCCCGTCGGGCCGGTGCCGCAGTACGCCATCGCCGCCAAGATCATCAACGACCTGGGCATCGATTGCTCCCACCTGGTCACCTTCAACATGGACGAGTACGCGGACCAAGACGGCGTGACCGCCCCGGCCGAGTGGGAGGGCAGCTTCGCCACCGCCATGTGGGCCAACTTCTTCGGCCGCCTCGACAAGAAGCTGCGCCCCAAAGAGGAGAACATCCACTTCCCGAACTCCGGTAATATCGACGACTACTCGCAGATGATCAAGGACCGCGGCGGGGCCGACTGCTGCTACGGTGGCATCGGCTGGTGCGGCCACATCGCGTTTTGGGAGTCAAGCCTGGCCAAGGAGTACCCCAACTACCCGGCCTGGAAGAAGGCGACGGCGCGTATCGTCGAGCTCACGCCGATGACCATCATGCAGAACGCCCTGCATTCCTTCGGCGGCGACTGGAGCTGGGTGCCCCCGAAGGCCGCCACCATCGCCCCGGCCGACATCATCGGCGCCAAGCACCGCAGTTTCTGGCTGGACGGCATGTGCGGCCCGGGGACCACCATGTCCTGGCAGCGGTTCATCGCTCGTCTCTGCGCCCACTGCAAACCCACCCCGTACGTTCCGGGAAGCATCCTGCAGACGCTGCCCACAGACTACACGCTGATCAGCGGCGTGGCCGACGACGTGAGAATCGAGATGTCCTAGCCACGGCCGCCTGAGCCGTTACGGGAGAGACTCACCCCCGGGTGGGTCTCTTCTCGCTAACGGCGGGCCACAGGCGGGCGAGGGCCCGCGCCCGGCAGCCTGTCCCGCAATGCCACCCCGGCCGGTACAGGCCCGCGCCCTACAGAACGGCCCACCCGGCGCGGTACGGGCCCCAGCCCGGTCGCCTCCGCCGCGGGGCCACCCCGGCGCGGTACGGGCCCGCGCCCTACAGAACGACCCACCCCGGCGCGGTACAGGCCCGCGCCCTACAGGGCACCGCGAAAGCGGCGGCTTTGCAGCACGAGGCCAATCGGACTACCGACGGGAGTTGAGGTTGCGATGGAGCCCATATCGTTGCTCCATGTCGCCGATGTGCATCTTGGGGGGTCGCAATGGGCGTTCGGCGATCAGGTCGCCGGCCACCAGCAGCGCATTGAGGCCGCCTTCGCCCGCTGCATCGACGCCGCCATCGCCCGGCGAGTTCAGGCCGTTCTCATCGCCGGCGACCTGTTCGTCGTCCCCCAGCCCAGCGAGCGGGCCGTGCAGGTCGCCCTGCGACAACTGCGACGGCTGACGACTGCGCGGCCTTCCATCCCGTGCTTCATCCTCCCCGCCAACCACGACTGTCTGGGGCCCGGCTGCGTCTATCACCGGCCGGAGATGGGCATGGAGGGCGTGCACATCTGGCGGGGCCCGGACTCCACAACCTTCCACATCGCCGGTGGGGCGGTGGCGCTTCACGGGCGCCCGCAGCTTTGCGACCGGACGCCCCACTACGCCCTGGACGGCCTGCAGCCGGACCCGGCGGCCCGGTTCAACGTGGCTGTGGCGCATGCCGCCGTGAGGCCCACCCGCGAGGCCACCGACGCCTGCATCACCACCCCGGAGCAGATTGCTGGCTCGGGCATGGACTACATCGCCTTCGGCCACTGGCATAACCCCAGCGACCAGTCACGGGGGAAGGTCGTCGCCGCCTTCAGCGGGTCACCGGAGATCCTGGCCGTCGACCAGCGTGAGCGCGGTCAGGCGATCGTGGTCACCCTCAGCGACCGCGGCGTGGAGTTGGAGCACTTCATCGTCGGGCAGCTTCTCTGCGCCACGGTCGAGCTGGACGCCGAGAGCTACCC
>CAZXDD010000185.1:0-12828 GCA_964639415.1 uncultured Armatimonadia bacterium | reverse complement strand
ACCCTATCCTACACTCTTTCCCTACACGACGCTCTTCCGATCTCAGAGAGTGTCGAGACGTGCCGCGTTTACGTTGATCGAGCTGCTGGTGGTGATCGCGATCATCGCCATCCTGGCGGCGATCCTGTTCCCGGTGTTTGCCCGGGCCCGGGAAAAAGCCAGGCAGACGTCCTGTCTGAGCAACATGAAGCAACTGGGGCTGGCGATGATGATGTACATGGACGACCACGACGAGATGTTCTGCAAAGTGTCGGAGAGGGTCGGGGCCAACTACAAGTGGTTTTCGCCTATCGCGCCGTACATCCGGAACACCCAGATGCTGTTTTGCCCATCGCTCCGGGGAGCCGCCGGCAGCGGCAGCCCGCAGACCGACTACGTCCTGAACGGGTGCTTCGCCCAGGGAGCGCACCTGGCCTTGTTCCAGGACCCTGCCTCTCAGATCATGGTGGCGGAACGGGGAGCCGACAAGCCCTACGAGGGCTACAAGCCTTGGCCCGCCGACGGCTTGAGCTGGGACAACCTGGACACGTACCAGCACGGCACCCCGGCACATAACCACTTCGACCACCTGGCCAGGGATACGAGGCACAACGGGGGCTCGAACTACAACTTCGGGGACGGGCACGCCAAGTGGTTGCGCTGGGACGCGACTCTCGAGGGCGGCGAAGGTCTGCCGGGTCTGCACAACTCAGGACGCATCATCCCGTAGCCGATCCCATCGTCGCGCAGTGGCGTGACATGCGTAAAGGGTCGTAGTCGTAGCGAAGGCGGTAATCGTGGCCTCTTCTCGTGGCCTGCTATCCATCGCAGAGGAGCCCCCGCCCATCCTTGGTTGACCGGAGGCAATAGATGTCCAAGACCATCACGTTTGTACCCGCAATGGCATTCATCCTGCTCGTCGGCACCGCAGCCGTCGTGAATGCGGGCCCCGGGACCGCCTGGCGCAGCTTCTACCAGGAGGCGCCGGCAATCCGGGTGCTGGACCCACTGGCCAATATGGTCGGATGCGTCGAGGACGAGAACAACACGCTTACCATCCATCTGACGGATGTGGCGTTGTACACGGGCCACGTCTGTCCGGGAGTGGCCTCGGGGTACATGATCACCTGCCGCGCGCTGGAGAAGCTGTACCCCAACTCGGTGCCGGTGCGCGGGCAGATCCGCCTGGTGGCGACGGCCCCCAACGACATGCTGGACGTCGCCGCGTACATCACGGGGGCACGCGCCTTCTACGGTCGCGACGAGATCAACGGTGGCGACCTGGCGGTCGACCCCACTCTGGGGCCCGCCGAACGCGGGAGGTTCACCATTGTGTTCCAGCGCAAGGATACGGGAAAGGCCGTGAAGGTTGCCTTCGACAAGAGCAAGCTCATGGTGCCCGGGCAGTTCAAGCCGTTCCATAGGAAGGTCATGGACGGCACCGCCACAGCACAGGAGAAGCAGGAGAACTGGGAGGCCATACAGGCCATCGTCAGGACGGCCCTGACGTCCCCGCCTGAGGGCCTGATGGAGTTCAGCCTGCTGGATGCCTTCGACTATCCCGAGGCGACAGACGCCGCCGCGGAGTGACCGGAGCCCGGATGCGCGGCATCCCACGCCGCGAGATCGCTGCTCGCTTGAGCCCATGGGCCCTGCCCGAACCGCCCGGCACTCGGTGCGCGTTACGGCCAGGGCCCTCTCCCCTACTCCCCCCACATCTCCCGCCACTCCCGGGCAAACACGTCGGCCGTCTCGTCGTCGAACAGCACGAAGTCGATCTGCCGCAGCGAGCTTTGGGGATGCCGGGTCAGGTGCTTCCCGGCGGTGTCCAGCAGGATCTGGGCGCAGCGATCCCTGGGGAACCCGAAGATGCCGGAGCTGATGGCGGGCAAAGAGATGCCGGCCAATGACAACTCCTCGGCCCTTCGGAGACTGCTGACCACGGCAGAAGCGAGCTTCTCGTCTCCCTGCGGGTCCCCGCCCCGGGGACCCACCGCATGGATGACGTAGCGTGCGGCCAGCGCCCCGCCGCCGGTGACGACGGCTTGCCCTTCCGCGCAGTGGCCGATCCGGTCGGACTCCTCCTGGATGACCCGTCCGCCGCGGCGGACGATGGCCGCGGCCACCCCACCTCCGTGCTGCAGGTACTCGTTGGCGGCGTTCACGATCGCGTCGGTCTGCGCCAGCGTGATATCGCCCTGGACGAGGCGGATCACGCCCGCACCGAACTCGCGCCGCAGAATGCTCTTCATCGGCCGGCTCCCTCTCTCCCGGCTCGGTGGAGCCACGCGTCGCCCGTCTCCGCGTCTCACCGGACCCGCGAGCAGGTATTCCGCTGGGCCGCGCTCAGGAATTGGCGGCGATCACATCGCGGATGTACTTGGCCTGCTCCCGATGCCCATCGATCAGGTTCCCCGACAGGATGGAGAAGCCGTCCAGCGCACCGGAGGCAAAGGACGATAGCATGATGTCCCACTGCACCTTGAGCAACTCCAGCGGCACCGGCGCCTTCGTCGGGTAGTCACGCAGGTAGACGCCCATCACCAGCGGCTTTCCGGGCAACAGCTCGCGACAGCGGGCGATGTGCTCCGCCAGTCCCGGCAGGTTCCTGGCCTCCCATACCCACAGGCAGACCACATCCATGAACCCGGCGAATGACCGCCACAGCTCGTCTTCCAGCTCGTGGGTGTAAAGCACCGTCCACATCTTCAGCGACGGTTGCTCGCTCTTGAGGGCCTCGTAGATCGCCGCATACTGCTCGGGCGTGGTGCCTTCCCGCTTCACAAGCCCCAGCATGTCGTCGTGGAAGCCGCCGGTGATGTTGGGGTAGCGTGCGGCCAGCCGGCTCACCAGCGCCGCTTCCGCCCTCACCGTGTCGGGCGCGCCGTCCACCCATTGCTCGGCTCCCCCGTTGGCGCTGTCCTTCCACTTCCACTTGGAGATATCGCAGGTCACCTCTTCCAGCCCCGAAAGCTTGCTCAGCGCCAGATCGTCGTTGGGGTGGAACATGTAGTTGGCTCTTGACAGGCCGAAGTAGGAGCAGCCGTCACCGATGCCGAAGATCGAGGGGTCCACCCCCGGATCGATCCCCTGTCCCTCCCAGACCCAGCCGATGTCTGCAAGCCGCATGGTCAACGCCCCCTTGATGGGATACAGCCACAGGATGAGTGGAAAAGCTCCCGCCCTCTCGCCGCCGAGACGGCGCCGGCCGCCACACGCCGGTGTGGGGGCCTGGCGGCAAGGGGCGCCCGATGGCCCCAAAGACGAGCCTGCGCCGGGTGCCTCCTGGTGCCGCCGAGGGCCGAGGCCACGGCCTGTCATCGCCACCGGATCGGCGGCCAGGTATACCGGGCGCCGTCGATCACCTCGTCATACAGCAGCTTGTGGCGGAAGGCGGTGCGCCGTTGATCGAAGACTTGCCCGCGCAGGACGGCGTTGTGTCCCAGGGCCACCAGGTCATGGACCCCGTCCGCGCACTCCAGCGTCCGCCGAATGAGCTCCTCACCCGTGTCGCACAGAAAGCCACACAGGCCGTCGACCACCGTCTCGCGGATACCGCCCCGCCTCGGTGCGATGACCGGCAGGCCCTTGCACAGCGCCTCCACCACCGCTATGCCGAAGGGCTCGGTCTCCACCGCGTGCACACACAGGTCTAGGGCCTCCAGCATGTAGCTCACGTCATCCACCGCGCCGGGGAGCAAGACCCGCTTCTGTAGGCCCGCGGCGGCGACCTGGGCCAGGAAGTCCTCCCTCCCCTCCTGCCCGCCCATCAGCACCACATGGATCCGTGGGTTCAGGCGCACCAGCTCTAGATACAGCGAGAACATGCGGTCGCTGAGCTTGACTTTGTCCAGCCTGACGGCGGTACCGACCACGAAGGCGTCCTGCGGAATGCCCAGGTCGTTCCGGGCGGCGGCCCTACGCCCGAGGTTCCGGAAGGCCTCCGGGTGGCTGCCGGGATAGATCGCCCGGTAGATACCGTGGCCGTTGCGTCGGGGCTTGTAGGCCCGCTGGCAGTAGATGAGATTGTGGGCTGCCAGGCAGATGCGGCTCACCGGCGGGCCGGGGGGGATATCGTACTCCCCGTGCACGTGGGCTATCACCGGCACCCGCACGCGTTGTCGGCGCAGCTCCGGCAGCCACGTGACGGGGGAGTGCACGTCCAGGGCGTCCGCGGGGTACTGCTCCAGCAGCTCCGTGCACTGCTCCGGGACAGCCTGCACGATGTTCACGCCCAGAGCCTCGAACTGCGCGGTGTAGTGCTCCGGGGGATTGGAGGTGACCACGGTGAACTCGTGCTGAGCGCCGTGCAGATGGGCGCAGAGATTGAGGACGAAGCGCTCCACCCCACCGGCGACAAGCCAGTCCGTGATCTGCAGCACATGGCGCTTGCGGTGATGCTTGCGATAGTAGTAGGCGCTGTTGCGGGCCAGCTCGGATTCCAGACCGGGGGCGTTCGGGTGCCACTGGTGATAGGCCACGGTTTCATCGCCGGAGATGATCCGCCGCCCCAGCAGGTACAGGCGCATGCCCAGGTCCAGGTCCTCGTGACCGTAGCCGCCGAAGTGCTCGTCGAACAGGCCGACTTCCAGGGCGTCCTCGCGGCGGCAGGAGGAGTTGGCGGTGATGAAGGGCACGATGCACGAGGATGTGTTGACCCCGGGGAAGGCTCCGCTGCTGTGGCGAATCGCCTGCAGCCGCGAAACCCAGTCACCGACAGGGGGGCCGATGAGGGGCCTGTCCAGACGCCAGTGCCAGCCGCATACGGCGCAGGGCCCGAAGCGTCGATGGAGCTCCACATGGGATCGCAAGAGCCGCGGCGGGCAGAGCATCTCGGCATCAAGGAAGAGCAGCAGCTCGCCGCGGGCCGCAGTAACGCCGGCGTTGCGCGTGCGCGCCCGGTTCCTGTTGCTGTCCAGCCGGATGTACCGCACCGGGGCCCCGACCCGCGCACGGCGCACAACCTGCGCCGTGCCGTCGGTGGAGCTGTCGTCGACGACAATCACCTCGAAGCCGCCCTCCACCGGCTCCTGCTGGGCCAGGGTCAGCAGGCAGTTCTGCAGCAGCGGCCCCCTGTTGTGGGCCGCGATCACCACGCTCAGACAGGGGCCCGGCGTGAGCGTCACACCCGCCGCCCCCGATGGCCGGGCCGCGGCCCGGCGGAGATGGGAAGGGCCTGTGCGTCGATCTGCGACGTCTGGTCCACCTTCACCTCGGCCCACTCGCCACCGGCGGGGCGAGCACCGTCCCAGCGCAGTTCCCCGAACTCGGGCATGATCTCGTAAGGTCCAACGGGTACCGGACCGGACGAGGGCTCGCGCACCACCGGAAGTCCGGGTTCCACGGCCTCTCGGCTCAGCCCGAGAGCCGCCAGCAGTCGCGACTTCAGAGGCTCTTGGCCCAGAAGGTCGCAGATGCGGGCCGCGAGGGCCTCAGCATCTGTGAACTCCCAGGTCTCATCTCTCGTCTCGTTTTCCACAAGACTACCTCCCTCAACGCCGAAACAGGGGCTGTTTCGCAACGGGCAATTCTACGGGACACCCGATTCCTCCTTCCGGCCCATGAAGGTGATTTTTGACAACGCATCGAATCATCTATTGTCACGATGGCGGCTCAATACATAAGGAAGCGGGTGGGATGAGCATGGAACTCAACGATCCGGGAGCAGTGGGAGCGCCGCCGGGGTACCGGTTCACAGAAGACCAGGACGCAGGAGGTCCCGAGAGAGCGCTGGGAATCCCCTCCGGGTCTGATGTGGCCTATCTGCAGAGCATCGTCAATGCCACGGCGGAGGCGAACCTGCCGCTGCGCGAGGCCGTGGACGTACTCTACATGGACGAGCTGTCGCCGGATGAGGACGAAGGAGGAACCAGTCTGAGGGCCACCCCCGGCGGTGACAGCGCGCAGGGGCCCTACTACGCCAAGACGGTGCGGTTGAGCGTGGTAGCCCTGGACGCCGTCCGCCGCGGGCGGGGAGGCAAGTACGCCAGGGACCTGGCCGAGCAGGCCCGGGACTCATCGGCCTTCGAGGCGGGCCGAGTGCTGAGCGCGATCGCGACCCAGGCAGCGGCGGTCCACTGTCCCGTCCCGGTGACTGAAGTCAGTCCCGACAGTCCGCTTAGGGATATCATCGCCGCGGCCCGCGGGCTGCGAGAGACAGGCTACGGTGGGCCACTGGAGCTGCTCTTGATCGGCGGGCTCGAGGGCTTTGAGACGCCGGATCTGAACTACCTGCAGTACTTCAAGATGGTGTTTCCAGGAGGCGTGCGCCCCCTGCCGCAGACTCCGCACACCGAGCTGAGCTTCCAGGGCCTCAGGGTGCTCGGGGCCGTGTTTGACCCCTCGGCGCGCGGCATCCGCCTGGACATCGGTGCCAACCTCCAGTTGGCCTGGATGGGGTTCGGCAAGGGAACCCACACATTCTCGCTGGTGACGGCCGCGCGCGCGACGGTTGTCGTCCCTGGGTCCATCCGCCTCCTGGTCGGGCCGCCCAAGCCCAAAGCGTCTCCGTCCGAGAGCTGAGGCCGTCGTCACGGCGCAATGACCACACGGGCCCCCGGCACATGCCGGGGGCCCGCCCGTCTCACCCCATCCACGGTCCGCCGCGGGCTCCCGCCGTCGCCCCCGCCGTCGCCCCCGCCGTCGCCCCCGCCGTCGCCCCCGCCGTTCCTCCCGCCGTTACGCCGCCTTGGCCCGCGGTCCATCCAGCCAGGCCAGAGGAGAGTCGATTTGCAGGGCTCCGCAGCCCCGGAGCTCGTCGGCGAGCCGCTCCTGGCCGGTGGCGATCGCCAGGCTCAGGGCTGTCTGGCCGGCATGGTCCTTGATGCAGGGGTCGGCACCGGCCTGGAGGATGAAACGCACCACCTCGGGCCGACGGGTCTGGACCGCCAGCATCAGGGCGGTCCTGCCCTTGGCGTCGACCGCGTTGGCGTCGGCGCCGCCGCGGATCAGCGCCAGGGAGCTCTGGAACCATCCCTGCAAGGCCGCCTCGTGCAGTGGGGTCCTGTTCTCCAGATCGCGGCAGTCGGGATCGGCGCCGGCGTTGATCAGAAGCTTGGCCATGGCCACGTGGTCGGCGAACGCGGCGTTGTGCAGCGGGGTTCTGCCCGCATTGTCCGGGGGTGCCGGATCGGCGCCGGCCAGCAGGACCGCGGCGGCGCAGAGCGTGTCGCCCTCGGAGGCCGCCAGATGCAGCGGCGTGGTGCCCTTGTCATCTCGGCTGCCCGGGTCTGCTCCCGCGGCCAAAAGGACGCCCACCGTTCGTGCGTGCCCGTGGAGCACGGCCACGTGCAGTGGTGTACGGTCGTGCTGGCTGCGCGCGTCCACCTCCGCTCCGGCCCTGAGCAGATCCTCGGCGGCCTGCGGAGTGTCCTGCGCCGCGGCGCGGTGAAGCGCCGTCCAGCGGTACGCCACGTCAACACCGTCGGCCAGGAGAGTCACGACCCGGCGGTGATCGTCGTGCGAGGCGAAATCCTGCTGCATCCTGATCGCTCCAAGCGGCGGGGCGGTCCCGCAATACTGTCACTACACAAATCCGTGGATGGGGCCGAGCTCGAAGACCTCCTCGACACCGGCGGCGAGGGCCACATCCAGAGCCGAGCGTCCGTCCAGGTCCACCGAGGTCGCGCTGGCGCCGGCCTCCAACAGGAGGCGTGCCACCTTCGTGTGTCCCTCGCACACCGCCCATATCAGGGCGGTCGTCCCGCGGTCGTTGGCGGCGTTCACGTCCGCGCCCCGGTCCAGCAGGAGCCTGACCACCTCGACACGCCCTTCACTGGAGGCCCACAGTAGCGGGGTGACGCCCAGCCTCTCGCGCACATCCACGTCGGCGCCGGCGTCCAGCAGCGCCCTGACAATCACGGCGCGACCGATGCAGGCGGCACCGTGCAGCGGGGTCATACCGTAGTTGTCCTGGACGTTGGGCTGCGCTCCGGCCTTCAGCAGGATCTCCACCATCAGGCACTGCCCACGGATCGCCGCGCCGTGCAGTGGGGTGCGCCCGAAGCCATCGCGCGCGTCGGGGTCGGCTCCATGGTCCAGCAGCGGCTGGGCGATCTGCGGAAAGCCCTTGGCGGCGGCACCATGCAGCGGACTGCTGCCGTACTTGTCCCGCACGTTGGGGTCTGCCCCCCTCTCAAGGAGCAGTTGTGTCACCCCGAAATGGCAGCGGTATGCGGCAAGCTCGAGGGGGGTACGACCATACTCGCTCATGGCATCCAGCGGTGCACCGGCTTCAAGCAGAAGCTCGACCTCCTCCACACAGCCATGGACAGCGGCGAAATGCAAAGGTGTCCAGCCATTGAGGCCGACGGGCTCCGGAGCGGCTCCTTGGTTCAAGTAAAGCTGAACCATCCGCGTCTCACCTCGTCGGGCTGCCTCCCGGGCAGCCACTTGTATCGGCAATGCGCAGTCACCTCGTTCAGCGGTTCTCACGCAGCCCCGACAGTGGCCGAGTTCGGCTGAACCGGGGCTTGATCCATTCATCGGGAAACTGGCGGGCGGGGTGAGCCTCCGGTCTGTCTCGACACGGCAAACGCCTGTTTGCGGCCAGAGGAGGCAAAGGAGGTTTGGCCGCCGCAGATCGGCGAACAGGGCGCCCCTGAAAGAGCCACGCACCACGGCGCGGCGCCGCCGGGGTGCGCGGTGCGGGCCCGCTACACACTGTCTGGGACCGGCGGAAGAGCATTGCGTGGTGCCGTACTCTGGACGGACCGACTCACGCCATGTCGGAGTGCGTGTCGATCAGACCCTCGAATAGGTGCAGGGCCGAGGCGACGAGAGCCCCCACAACCGGAGGCACGAGACAGCACACGACGAGGTACATCGCCTGGGGCTCGAACCCGGGAGTAGCGGGATTGGCGTCTCTTGTGATGGCGGACAGATAGGACAGGAGCATTGCGCCTCCGGCGCCGGGTGGTGTGTGCGCTAAAACGCGTTCTCTCGCCGCGGATTGGCGCCCGGCGCCGGTTCCGTCGTGCGGAGCCGGCGCCGGGACGCATGCAGGTCACGTGGATTGCAGCGCCTACGATGGCGGCGGCCGGCTACCGCACGGTCCTCACGAGCTTCCCTTCACCCGGCCGCAGGAGCACCCTGGCCCGACAGCCGTGGCGGGAGGCCTGCCAGGTGCCCTCCTTGGCATTGAAGACCTCCAGCTCCCCGGGCCCCACCACCGTGGTGGTGGCCTTCTGCGTGTAGTCCAGGTTCACCACCATTGCGTGCGTGGGCCTGCCCTCACTGCCGAAGACGCTCAGAACCAGCCCCTTCATCTTCTCCGGCGGGTTGTAATCCATCCGGGCAATGGGCGGATCGACAGAGAAGGCGCAGTCGGCGGGCGGCTCCACACCGCCCTGGGGGACCATCCCCAGGTGGTAGACGCCCAGCGACTGCAGGGGCTGCAGCTCCGTGGCGATCCTCACGAACTGCGGATTGAGCGTCTGCACCACGTAGTAGAGCCCGGTGGGCTGACCGTCCGCGTACGCGATGGCTCCCCGGATACCCGGGTGGCAGTAGACGAAGTAAGAGATGCCCTGAGCACCATAGGCCAGCGTGGTGAACACGAGGAAGCGCATCTCATCGGCATTGGGGATCCGCATCGAGGGCGACCACGAGGAGGCCTGAACGATGTTCAGGAACGGCAGCCCGGCGTCCATGGATGCCTTGCGGACCAGGGCCAGGTTCAGGAAATACTGTCCGCCGTCGCCGCCGCCTCCGCCCGAGGTGAAGTGGTAGTGGTCGTAGCTCACCAGCTCCGGCTTGACGATGTCGATGTACTGCCGCAGGTGCTCGGTGTAGGCGGTGACCACATCCCCCGTATTGCCGAGCTGCTCGTTACTGGCATAGGTGGGGAAGAGATTGAGGTACGCCATGTGGGCCGGGTCACGCTCGCGCAGGTAGGCAAAGAGCTTGGCCCACTGCGGGAACGTGGACGCATTCGGCTCGTCGGTGATGTAGTACGAGTACAGGGCCGGGTGCGACTTCACGCGGTCGATCAGGGCGTCCAGCTTGGCCCTGGCCTCGGGGTCCTCGAGACTGTCGGGGCCGATCAGGCCATCTTGGAGCTGGGCCCGCAGGCCGTGCCGGTGAACCAGGTCCAGCTCCTGCTCCCCACACCAGACTACGTTGAAGCCTCCCTCGGCCATCTGCCGGGCCACGGCATCGGTCATCGCCGGGCCCGCCCAGTAGGTGACGATGGGTGTGCCCACCTCCCAGTTGCTCACGGGACCTTCCTCCTGGGCGACTGCGATCGATAGGATGACAGTGAGAACCACGGCATAGCTTGCGGCGCGGGCATGGAGCATAGCTTGGCGGCCTCCTTGTCGGATGGGTGTGGGCATCGCGGGTCCGCGGCTCGCCCAACGTCAGGTCATTTCACCGGCGGCTCGTAGACACGGAAGCTCTCGATCGGCACCGCGCCGTCGCCATTGGCGATCAGCTCCAGCGTGTGCGGGCCGTTGCTCAGGCCCTGCGCCAGAGTGGTGGCGTACTCCCGGCCGGGGTCGAAAGCTCCCCGCGCTGTGTACGTGTCGGCAAATAGCGGCCTTGTCTCCCAGGTGATGACGTAGTCCTCAGGCAGCGGGATCTTCCGGTACTCCAAAGACCGCAGCACCATCCACATCCCCTTGTCGATCACCACCCGGCCGGAGTTGGAGACGAAGCGCTCGTCCTGGCTGCCCTCCCCATCGGGGCCGGTAACAGAGCCGCTCAGGGAGAACCGCAGCACCTTCTTTTCCAGATCACATTCGGTGATCTCTAGCGTCCAGGTCTCCGGAACCGGGGGCTCCTCAAAACCAATGCGGTTGATCGCCGGCCACCACACGCCGGGGCCCGCGGTGGGGCGGCTGTGGTAGAAAAGCTCCGGGTACTCCGAGGGCGCCTTCCCGTCGATGAGCACCCGGGCGCTGCCCATCGGCCCTGCGTCGCCGGGGCCGGCGAGCACTTCCACCTTGTTCCCACTGAAGCTCAGCCTCACACTTCCCTCGCCTCTGCGCACGAACTCCGGGGCGTCCACCGCATAGTCGCGCACCATGTCCTTCCACTCGTCCTGAGCAAAGCCCGGGTCGTACCGCAGGTACGGGCGGATGAGGCTGCGGATCAGGAAGTTACCCAGTGCGTTGGGATGCACGCTGTCTTGCAGCGTGTCCTTAGGAAACAGGTTGTGCTCCTGGAGGTACGCCCGCAGGGGCTCGCGCACCTCGGCCAGCTCGCAGCCGTACCTGGCGGCCAACTCGCGCAGCAGGGCGCAGCGGGCGTCGTCCTCCTCCGTCAGGCGCCTTGCCGCCTCATTGGGCTCGGCATCCCGGGCCAGCTCCGGAGGCCAGCGGAAGTGCGTGGTCCACAGCAGCACCTCCGAGGTGGTGCGCTGCCGGATGCGCTTGATGATCTCCTCCTGCTGCCCGCCGGCCACGCCGCCCCAGCAGTGGAACACCACCAGGTCGGGGTAGAACGGGTACAGGTCGTACTCGGCGGTGTGGATCAGCGCCTCGGCCTGATACCCCCCGATGGCGCGGTTCTCGATGACCAGGTCTGCATCGGGCCAGGTCTGCTTGATATCCTCCATCAGCTCATGCGACCACGGCCCGGCGGTGACGGACTGGCCGTAGAACAGGATGCGCACGCGGTGGCGCTGCTCCGGCGTGCTGGTGGCAAGCAGCGTCATCGTTCGCTGGATGTGCCTGCCGAACTGCTCCACATTGGCAGGGGCCCTGGGAGCGGCGAAGTCCTCGGCGCAGGCGGCAAAGGCAAGCAAGCACAGCCAGATCGCGAGACCAAAGCGCATGAGTTCGTTCTCCATATCAGGGCTCCCGGGACTACGGCGGCGACGGACGGCAACGACCGGGCAACAGGATGGCCAGGATCACGGCGGATGACGGGGGACGGCGGCATGCCGGCGTCGGCCCCCCGGCCGACTTCGCACGACAGGCGCGGTGTCGTCGCCGTCACTCGCCCCACACCCGCCCCTACTCGTCCCTCGGCCCCGTGAACCCCGGACCTCCGGCGGCGACGTAACCGTGGCTGGCGCCGCTGGCCTCCGGGCTCACCCAGAAAGCGTACAGGCTCCCCCTGCGCACGTGGAAGCGGAACCGGACCGGCGTCCCCGCGAGAGAAGAGAGGTCGTCCGCCCCCTGCCAGGTGACCCTCGCGCAGGTCGAGTTCGCCGTCACAGGAATGCAGGCCTCCCGGGTGAAGGGCGCGATGGCTTCGCCTTGCTCGCCGAGCACCTCGGCCCGCAGCTCACCCGCCGAGGTGTCGGCATTGACAAACAGGTGCCTGCCGGAGAACGTCACCGGGCGCGTCGTGAGCGTCCCCCCCTCATCACCGGCGTCCATCGAGACGAAGCCATCGCGGCGGAGCGTGGCCAGTCCTGTGACGCTGTGGCCCGAGGACTTGCTCCCCCGCTCGCCGGAGCGGCCGCTGACGTAGAACCATAGCTCATCGCCCACGATGAGGCAGCAGCCCCCCGCCGACTGCACGTTCCCCCAATTCCAGTCGCCGTAGCGCTCCGAGACGGGGATAAACGGCCGCCTGTCCGGGCGCGTCCAGTGGAAGCCGTCCCGGCTGTAGCCCACACACAGCTCGTTGGGCTTCGCGCGGTCCTCGGGCTGGCCACGCCAGACGTCAAACAGCCCCAGCAGGAGACTCTCGTAGGCCACGCAGTCCAGGTTGTACAGCTCACAGGGGGTGTTGAGGTCCTCCCGCCGTGGGTCGAGGTCGTCGGCTCCCACCCACTCGGTCGGAGCCCCGCGCTCCCACTGGGCGCTGGACACCAGGTCCGCGCCCTCCCGGTACAGCCGCATCCTCCCCAGGTCCCGCACACCCCAGCGGATGCCCCACACCCAGATCGGAAGAGCA
>CAZXDD010000184.1:0-12843 GCA_964639415.1 uncultured Armatimonadia bacterium | reverse complement strand
GATAATGAGCGGTGACTGGAGTTCAGACGTGTGCTCTTCCGATCTCTCGAAGACCCTGGCCTGCCCGTCGCCGTTGGTGCAGTCCACCACAAGCCGCAGCGCCGAGATGCTCTCCCCCACCCGGTGCACCCTCTTGCGCTGGTAGTTGCCGGCCTCGGTGGCCAGCGCCTTCCATCGGCCGTCCACGAGACCCTCGACGATGTAGTCACTCACCGTCTCCGGCTGCGGTCCGCGGTGCATGCGCTCGCTGAAGAAGTCGCTTTGCGTCAGGGCCAACGGGCGGGCGAAGCCCGAGTCGAAGGTGATGTGCACCTCGGTCACCCGCCGGGGTGCCGGGAGGTCGACGCGGACCCACTGGGGCATGGGGGCGCCCGGCGCCGAGGCCCACTGGTTCGTCTCCCCGTGGCGAAAGCGTGTGATGCCGTTGAGCACCAGCTCCGCAGGACTGCCCTCGGCCTCGCTGGAGGCCGAGGCGGTGCCGCCGCGCAGCACATCCAGGCCGTCATCGGCAGGCAGGTCGGGTATGTAGCAGTCATCCCGCAGCAGGGCCTGCTGGAGCTCGACGATGTGATGGGCGGCCAGCTCGCGCGGAGAGCAGTCGTGTACCCGGCACAACGCCGCGGCGGTGCCCACAGCCTGACCCATCACGGCGCCCGTGGCCGCCACCCGCGTGGAGGCCATGGCCATGTGGGTGCAGGACGCATTGCGCCCGGCCATCAGGAGATTGCCGACATTGCGCGAGTACAGGCTGCGCAGCGGAATGCCGTACACGTCGGGCAGGCCGATGAAGCTGCACGGAGGCTCCGGCGAGTAGATCCCGCCCGGCGGGTGGGTGTCGATGGACCAGCCCCCATGGCAGACGGCGTCCTGGAAAGCCACCGTGCTCAGCAGGTCGTTCTCGGTCAGGATATGGTCGCCCAGCAGTCTGCGGGACTCGCGCTTGCCCGGCACGAAGCCGAACCAGGTCAGGGCCCAGTTGGTGGCATCCACCTTGTCGCAGCGGTTCTTCACGTGGTCCCACACCCCCATCATGCAGGCCAAGAGCTCATCGCGGATCTGCTCGGCATCCTTGATGACGTCCAGCTCGCCACCGTACTCCACCCACCAGTGGCCGTGAACCAGCTCGGTGTGGCCCCGATGCGGGAGCTGCTCGCAGGTCTCGAAGACCTTCGCGAAGCTCGGGGGCGCGAAGGGGACCGGGTGACCCATGTCCCGGGCCTGCCACATCAGGCTGGCGCCCATGGTCTTGCGGTCCGGGCCCTGGGCATGGGCCTCGTCGTGCTCCTCCGGCGCTTCCCGGCCATAGCGATAGTCGGCACCGGCCTCGGCCCCCACCCGGCCGTCGCCGGTGCAGTCCACGAACAGCGGGCCGTACACCTCGAACCGGTCCTCGGTGCTCTCCCGCGAGGCCAGGACCGCGGCGATGGTCCCCGCATCCTCCATCCGCACCCCGGTGCAGGAGGTGTTCAGGAGCAGTGTGATGTTGGGCTCGGCGGTGACCTTCTCCCACAGGATCAAGTCCCACATCGTGGCCGCCCGCTGAGGGTTGCGAACCGCCTCCTCAAGGCGCAGCTCCTCGATGATCCCCGACTCCCGGGCATGCGGCCGTCCGCCCGAGCTGTCGGCGCCGCAGACGTGGACTCTGACCTCACTGGACGAGTTGCCCCCCAGTACGGGGCGATCGTGGATGAGGATCACCGTGACCCCGTGCCTGGCCGCCGCCAGTGCCGCGCAGACGCCGGATACGCCCCCTCCAACGACAACCACATCGCTATGCAGCTTGTGTGTCTGTACCATGGCGGCCTCCGAGCCGGTGTTTGCTCCCCGCATCCCCGACGAGCATAGCTATTCCACCGCCGGCCCAAAGAACCCTCCCGCTCCCGCGCCGGGAGAACCCGTCCGCCTCCCGGCGCCGCTCGTCCCACCCCGCCGGCGGCAAGCCGGGAAGCCGGAGGCCGCGCCATCAAGCTCCATCGCGAAGCAAGCCCAGTCGCCCGGTGCCGTGATTTCCATGCCGCAACACGCGAAAGGGGCCTTTGCAGGTGTAAAGATGGGCGATATGGGGTAGACATAGCTGGGGGTCGCTGTGAGTTGTGCAAACCATACCGTCTGATAAGAAGAAACCTCTTTACCACGGTTTTGTTACTGAAAGTGCTGTCTATAAGACGATACTGGTGTGGTATCCTCACGGGAGTAGGACGCCGACGGTGAGCTCCAGCGGGCCGGGGGCGGGGTTGGGCCGGCGGTGGTGCGGTGGGGCGCCGCTTGGGGGCTCCGGAAAGCCGATTGCGCGCTGGGCCGCGGGGGATGATGACATCCGGGTTCAGGCCCGGAGGCGCTTGCTCGGTGCGCCGGCTTGGGCGGGCCGGAGACGCTCAGTGCCCAGCCCAGATGGGTGATCCGGGACCACCCATGGACGCAGCGTTGACGCAGTGAGCAGGCTGTGGTAAAGTCTGGCGTCGGTCCACAGGCCGTTGTGCGCGAGCCCTTTGGCGAGGCATCTGGCCTCGAGCATGGCGTTAGGAGGGTAGCCTCACGCGGTGCTCGAGGGCAGGCAGCAGCGCCGGGGCGGGCATTGCGCCCACGCCCCGAGTGCAGGACGGTGACCGCGTCGGGGCGGTCCCATCGTGTCCGCAGCGCAGTGGACGCGGAGCGAAGGGCAATGCCCTCCGGCGCATCTATGCGCAGGGAGCCCAGACCGGGAGGACGAAGGCGTCCCAGGGCAGGCTTCGTTTCCCATCACCGAGCAACGCCGGGGGCAGCGGGACCGGTCAGACCGGTGTGAGGACCTGGGGATCGCAAATCATGCGTTGAAGGGAAGTCTACCCGCTTGGCTGAGTCAGAGGCACGACACAGAGCGCTATTCACTCAGGCGATGGACGCCGTGGTCCTGGTCGACAGCCACGATGGGCGGATCTGTGATGCCAACCCCAGAGCCGAGGAGCTTGTCGGCGCCCCCCGGGATCAGATCGTGGACCGGCCGGTGAGCATCTTTGACGGGCCCGGGTCCACCAGCTTCGAGCGTCTGCTGAGGCAGACGCGAGAGCAGGCCGGGCTCGCACTCCTGGAAATCCCCCTCACACGGCGTGACGGCAGCACGATCTACGTCGATCTCACCGGCAGTGAGGTCTGCTACGGCGACCGGAACCTGGTACAATTCGCGCTGCGCGACGTCAGCGACCGTCGCCGACTGCGGGAGGCGCTGGAGACGACCAATCTCCAACTGCAGGAGCAGCGGGCAGAGCTGGAGCTGGTCAACGAGCGGCTCAAGTACGCCAGTAACATGAAATCCAAGTTCCTGGCCAGCATGAGTCACGAGATTCGCACTCCTCTGAATGCCATCATCGGTTTTGCCGAGCTTCTGGCCGACGAGTCGTGGGGCGAGCTGAACGATCAGCAGCGGGGCTTCGTGACGCGCATCATCGATGCGGGCCAGCACCTGCTGCAGTTGCTCAACGACGTCATCGACCTGTCGAAGGTCGAGGCCGGGACCATCGTGCTGGAGCCCGGTCCGGTCCCGATCAATGAGCTGGTGGAGCAGGCGGCGAAGGTCATCAAGGGCACGGCGCGCAGTGCCGGCGTGAGCATCGTGACCGTCCCGGACGAGAGCAGGCCCGTGGCGACGGCGGACGAGAGGCGCATCAAGCAGGTCCTGTTCAACCTGCTGAGTAACGCGGTGCGCTACTCGTCGGAGGGCTCGGCGGTGCGGGTGATTGTCCAATCGCAGGACGAGTGGGTCACCGTCAGTGTCGTCGATCAGGGCGTCGGGATCGCGGAGGCCGATCAGGAGCGGGTCTTCGAGGAGTTCGTGTCACTGGGCGCTCCCGGCCAGAACCCCGGAGGAGCCGGCCTGGGGCTGCCGTTGAGCCGCAATCTCGTGCGGATGCATGGCGGAGAGCTGGAGCTGGACAGCAAGGAAGGGGAGGGCAGCACCTTCCGGTTCAGGTTGCCCATTGCGCGCAACCCGGAGGGCGATGGCGAGCGCCCGGAGACACCGCCGTGACTGGGCAGTAACGTCCTGGCGGTCTAGCCCGCGCGCCGACACCCGACGCGCGCCCAAGACGTTCAGTGGAGGCCCACGCCGGGTGCGCGTGGGCCTCTGCGTCTTGTGCACCGGAGCCACAGTCTTCCTGGATAGGAGAACCGCGATGCGCGCCCTGGCGGTCGTGATGCTGTTGGCGAGCCCGGCCCTGGCCGCGGCTCAGGCCCGAGTCCTGCGGCTGGCCGAAACGGGCCATGTGCTGCCGTACTCAGAGACGGCACAGTTCGGTTTCACACCCGAAGGGGAGTTCCGGTCCGCGCGCCTGAACCTCAGCGTCCGTATGGACTGCCCGCAGGCGGCGGGGTCCACCCACGTGATGCGCCTGGCCCTCAACGGCCGGGGCATCACCGGCGGCCTCACCCGTAGTCAGGCCAGGCTGCTGAACAAGCCCCTGACGGCGAAGATGGCCGGCGGGCTGGAGGTCCCCTGGGTGCGCGGAACCGTCTGGCGCGTGGTGTACTCCCCGGACTTCGCGCTCGTGGCCGACGAGGCCGCCGGCGGCTCCAGAATCCTGGACGTCTCGCCGTACCGCATGGTCCTGGACATCACCGATCTCATTACCCCCGACGCCGCCAACACGCTCACCATCGAGCACCAGGGCGCGACGCTGAACCTGCGTCAACACTTCAAGGATGCCGATCCCTCGCTGGATCTGGTCTTCGACGAGCTATCGGTGGAGCTGTCGGCCGAGCCGCCGCTGGCCCGGCCTCAGCGGCGTGAGGAGCAGTTCGACGCCGACCGGATCATGTGGCGGCCGCCCGCCATGTGTGACGCCCGAGACGTCATTGCCCTGGACCCCCGGGGCGGCCTGACCGTGAGCCTCCCCGGCCTGCGGATTGCCGTGCGGTCGCGCTTCTCGTGGCCCCAAGGGGGCTTCAACAGCTTCGGTGACGATCCCGACGCCGGGGCGCAGCCGGGCTGGTCGGTGGAGGTCCGCGGCGAGGGCGACCGGCGCCTCCTGGTCGGCTCAGGACCGCAATACCGGGTGGAGCGCGAGATTCGCTGGGCCAATGACCACGTGCAGATCGCCGACACCTTCACCAACCTCACCGACGACAGGATCGGGCTGCGCCTGGACAACCTCCTGAGGGCCGAAGGCACACAGGTGCTGGATGCCTGGTTGGGCGGCAACCCCGACCCGGCGACCGCCGCCGTTGCGCACATGGAGAACTCCAGCGTCTTCGTGGCCGGGGAGCAGGCCGGGTGCGGACTTCTGGCGCTGGACGACGTCTACCGGGTGCAGGGTGTCGTGTACTACGAAAACGGCGGTGGCATCCGCAGCGATACCTTCTGTCTGCCCGCCCGGGGCGCCTACACGGTACGCTGGGCGCTGTATCCGGTGGCCCGGCCGGACTACTATGACTTCATCAACCTCGCCCGCCGCGACCTGGAGGTGAACTTCACCGTTCCCGGCGGCTTCGAGTTCGGTCTGCCCGAGATCACCTCGCTCAGCGACGAGGCGCTACGCGAGCGCATCGACCAGCGGGGCCTGAGCTTCATCTCGTCGGGAGTGTGGATCAACCGCGAGGGAGAGGTTCCGTGCTACCATGGAGCCCATATGCTCCAGGCCAGCGCGATGCAGGAGCGCCTGCGACAGGCCGCCGACAAGCTGCGTCGCGTGGCCCCGCAGGTCAAGTCCCTGATCTACATCCATGCCGCGATCAACACCGACCCACGCGGCCCCGAGCTGCATGCCGATAGTCGGATCACAACCGCCGGCGGCGAGCATTACCAGAACTCGGGCTATACCCGGCGCATCGGCATCCCGTTTTGGTACTACTATCCGGCCCCCGACAACTCCTACCTGGAGGCGATGAAGCGGGTGGCGGACATGTGCCTGGACCCAGAGCAGATCGGCGCCGACGGCATCTACTGGGATGAGGTGGAGATGATCTCCCCCAAGCGCACCTATGACGCCTGGGACGGCTACTCCGCCGAGCTTGACGACACCCACAGCATCAAGCGGGTCTTCGGCGACCCGCAGCTTCTGTCGATGCAGGGCAAGACCGAGCTTGCCCGCTACATACTTGACCGCGGCGCGGCACTCATCGGCAACTCCTGCCCCGTGTCAGAGACCATGACGGCCCTGCACTTCCCGCGGTTCGTCGAGACCGCGGCCGAGTGGTACCCGGCCCGCTCGCACCTGTTCTCGCCGCTCGCGCTGGGAGACCACCTGACCGTCAAGACCTTCGCCGACCTGGTGGCCGATATCCGCCTCAAGCTCATGTGGGGGAGCCTGTACTACACCTACTCCCGCCCGGCCCAGCCCTATGCCACCATCACCCGCCACATGTTCCCCTTCACTCCGCTGGAGCTACATCGGGGCTGGCTGCTGGGCAAGGAGCGGCTCATCACCGCGGTGCCGGGCACCTTCACCTTCGGCGATGAGGACGCGGTCACGGTGTACCGGTACAAAGCGGACGGGGCGCCTGCGGAGGACGGCGGCACGCAGAGGGTTCAGGACGGGCGGCGACTGATCCGGCTCGACCTGCAGGAGGGGGAGATGGCGGTCATCGAGAGGGGATGACGGCCGGATAGCGGCCGGGCCGCCCCGCGGGAGCCGGCGTCGCGGGTCACTCCTCCTCCCAGTCGCCGTCCTCATCCTCCAAGTCCGGGTACTGAGGCGGACTTGCGCCCTCCCGGGCCACGACACGCGGGTACTTGGCGCCCGTGTTCGCCTCGCCCACACCGAGCACGTCGATCTGGTGGTACCAGTCATCTCCGAAGTCGAACCAGTAGCCGAAGGAGCGGCCCTCCTTCAGGCCCAGGGAGTCCAGGGTCTTCTTGGCCGCGTCGCCCACCGGCCTTTCGCCGGCGAGGAATGCCCCCCCGAGCGTCACGGGCGCCTTGACCCCATAGCACTCGCCCCTGCTGTCGTGCGGGCCCCTGCCGAACTGGAACTCGTACAGGTGCTCGTCGTCCCGGTCGAAGGCCGTGAAGATCGCCTCGTGCAGCCGCTCCAGGGTCTGGTCGCCCCTGATCTCGATGGTGCGCGCGACGACGGGGTTCCTCTCCACGAACTCATCATCCACCGGCCCACCCATGAGGACGACCTCCAGCGTGTAGACGGTCTTTGCCACGATGTGCCCCTCCCGCGCATGTCTTTCGGTCGGGTGCCGGCCTGCACCCGATGCCGTCGCTCACTCCGCGGAATAGCGCCTCAGGATCGTCTTCGTGCTCTCCCCCTTGCGGACCTCGACCTTCACTTCCGACGTGGGCTGGGCCAAGAAGGTGTGGTGGGCCCAGGAGCCATCGGGCTGGGCATGGGCCGGGGCGCCGTTGACGGTGACCTCCGCGCCGGCCTCGGCCCAGACGCGTGTCTCCACCACGATCGGGCCGCTCGCCAGGGGGTGCCAGGTGGGTGGGTTGACCGCCACGATCGCAGCGGGGGCGGCATCCAGTTGCGCGATCTCCCCGGCGATCTCCCGGCGCACCGCCCGCAGCTTCTCGGGCTCGCGAGCGTAGTCCACCATGGTGCGCACCAGTCGGCGGCACAGCTCGTCGCTGCGCAGCGACGAAGGCAGCGCGTCCGAGGCCAATCCGAGCGACTCGACGACCCGCCGCGTCCTGTCCGCCAGGAGCCACAGGTACTCGTAGTCCTCGAAGCCGTCGCGCAGGGCCTCCCAGCGCAGGGAGGACAGCGGACCGCCGTCGCCGGGGTACACGATCCAGCAGTCGCCCGGAGGCAGATTCTCCGGCCCGGCGCTGTTGAGAGGGTCTTTGTCCCAGAAGTTCAGGCCCCAGTGCAGGTACCCCGACAGCCCGAAGCGCCAGTTGTACCACTGCAGGATCCGGGTCTTGATCAGGGGCTGGTCAAGGAAGCGGTTGGGGAACGCGCCCGTGGGGTGGCAGCAGGTATAGAACCACATCTCGGCCCCGGCGTCCCGTGCCCGCTCGTAGTCGCCCAGCCAGTTGTACAGATGGTTGAGCTTGGGCACCCAGATCTCCAGGTCATCCCCGAAGTCCGGGGCCTCAATGGCGTCGATGCGCCGGATCTCCGGGGCCAAAGAGTGCACCCAGCGCGACTTCTCGCGCCAGGAGGCCACATGGTGCACCGCCGGCTCGTCGGCGATGTGCAGAGCCGTGCGCTCCAGCCAGCCCTTCTCCCGCAGGTGCTCCTGCAAAGCAGGCAGCAGTGTGGGGAGGACCTCTTCGGCCGCCAATGACTCCGTCTGATCCCCCTCGGTCTTGACCCGATAGCCCGAGAGGGCTATCTTTGGGCCCTCCCACCCCTCGGCCCAGTGCCCGATGGGCGGGATCTCGATCAGGCGACCACAGCCGTTGGCGCTGACCGTCTCCACCCAGCGGTCGAAGAGCGAGAAGTCGCAGGCGATGGCGCCGTCGGCCTGTCGGGTCAGGCCGACCAGGCCGATGCTGGCCCATAGTACATTCTGATGGTGGTCGGCGGCGGCCCGGGCGTAGGTGCCGAGTAGCTCGAAGAACGCATCGGAGTACACCTCAACCTTGTGATGCTCGGCCAGACGCCCGGCGTCCATCCAGTTGGTGAACACCAGGTGCCTCTCCACCGGCAACTCGAAGGGCCAGACCGTGAGGCTCACCGGCACGGCCTGCTCGCCCCCCGTCCAGCGCACCGTCACCTGCCCCTCGTACAGCCCCGCCGCGGCGTCACGCGGCACCCGCACGGTGAGCCACAGCGGCTGGGTACTGTCGGCGGCCACCTCCACCGGGTCGGCAGGCAGCAGGGGGTCGGGTACCTGCTGCGGCGCCCGGCAGCACAGCTCCGCCTCCGGCGTCCCCGGAGTGTTCTTGGTCAGGAGTACGTAGCCCACCGGGTTCCACGCGATCGCGCTCGCCGGTATGGCGCCCGCCTCGCCGCGGAGGTCCGAGGCCACAAGGTGCACCCCACTAAGCGGCTCTTGCGAACGCAGGCACAGTTGGGCGGATTCGACCTCCCCGCGGGCCGCCTCGAGGCTGAGGGCCGCCGGCGCCTGAGATGCGGTGTCCTCCCGGAAGACCTTCACCAGCGGGTCGCAGGTCCAGACGGCCGGCTGTGCCGAGACGGAGAGGGCCAGCAGCAAGGCCAGGGCCCCCACGGTGAGAGGCAGAAGCAGGGCGGACATGGCGAATCACTCCCTGATGCGTGAGGTGCGGTGCCGGGACAATCGCGCAATGCTTGATGGCACGCACGCGGCGTGCCGAGACGGGCGCGTGAAGCGGGCCGTCCTATCTCCCCCCGGGCGCCGACAGCGCCCTTTCATACAGCTCCACATACCTCTTGGCCGAGCGGCCCCAGGAATGGTCGCAGGCCATGGCCCGGTCGATCAGAGCGCGCCAGGTCTGCTTGTCGCAATACGCGGCCTTCGCTCTGTCGATGGCGGCGAGCATGTCCTCGACGGCGTAGTTGTGGAACTCGAAGCCATTTTGGTTCTCCGCGGCCTCCGAGATGGTGTCGGCAAGTCCGCCGGTACGGTGCACGATGGGAATGGTGCCGTAGCGCAGCGCGATCATCTGCGCCAGTCCGGCGGGCTCGCGCATGGAGGGCATCAGGAACATGTCGGCGCCGGCATAGACCTGGCGCGCGATCTGCGGCCCGAAGGTGATCATCGCCGCCACGTCTCCGCGGAGGGCGGCGACGTAGCGGAAGAAGTCGGCGTAGTGGGGATCTCCGGAGCCCAGAAGGAGGAACTGCACGCCGGTGAGCCTCGGCATCGCCGCCATCACCAGGTCGAGCCCCTTGATGGGGTCGAGGCGTGTGACCATGGCCATCAGGGGGACGTCGGGGTCCACCGGCAGGCCGGACATCCGCTGCAACTCGGCCTTGCACGTCGCCTTGCCGGTGAGGTCTTTGGCATCAAAATGGGCGGCGATGGCGATATCGGTGGCCGGGTTCCACTGCTCGTAGTCGACGCCGTTGAGGATCCCGCAGAAGTGATCCCCGCGCTCGGCGACGATGTCCCAGACCCCCTCGGGCGACCAGGGCACGGCCACCTCGGCGGCATACTGCTCGCTCACGGTGTTCGCGGCGTCGGCCAGGATCAGGCCCATGCGGGCCAGGTCAATCTTGCCCTCCCGCACGAAGCGCCGCACCTCGAAGCGTCCCAGGTCGATCCCCGCCAGGGGTTGCTGGTCCGCCGGGAAGATGCCGTGGTAGGTCTCGGTGAGCTGGTGGGCCGTGTAGACGCTGCGGAAGTCAAGGTCCCAGCTCTTCTGGTACAGGGCCAGGAGAGAGGTGTGCCAGTCGTTGAGGTGCACCACGTCGGGCTGCCACTGCAGGCCGGCAATCACCTCCGGCACGGACCGGCAGAAGAAGGCGAACCTCTCCAGGTTGTCGCCGTAGTCCATGCCCGGCGTCCCGTAGATGCCGTCGCGGTCGAAGTAGTGGCCGTGCTCGACGAAGTAGATGGGGACGTCGGAATGCGGCAGTCGCGCCTCATCCACCGCACAGCCGCTGACCCACCAGGGCATGTGGACGAAACAGGTGTCCACGGCACGGTGCACGTCTCCGGCGGCGTTCAGTGCGCCGCGGTGCTTGGGCATGATCACGCGGATATCCAGGCCCTCGCCGTGGAGAGCCTTGGGCAGCGTCCCCGCCACATCACCCATCCCCCCGGTCCATGCAAACGGTGCGACCTCCACAGACACAAGTAATACCTTCACGCGGGTCCAAACTCCCTCCGGGGGATTATGTGTCACCCAGCGAGGCCTGCGGCCGCGGCGCTTCTCGCCCTGCGACAGGCCGACGACAGACGCCGCGCGGCGTCTCGACGCGTCGCGACGCCCGAACTGCAACGTCACCGTCTGCTGCGGCCGGGGTTGCCGGAGCCTGTCGGCAGAGGCAAAAGGGGCACATGGGAGACCCGTGTACGGACGCCGGGCGCTCCTGCTGTGCCTGAGCGGTCTGTGGCCGGGAGCGCTCGGGCACCCCGCGGCCGGGACCCGGTCGCAGGGGTCCCCCGGCCCCGTGACTACAGGATGATCCCCTGCGGAACCACGGTGACGCCGCCCTCCGTCACGATGAACCGCTTCTCGTCCTGAGACCGGTCCAGTCCCACCGCGAAGCCGTCGGGTATCCTCACGCCCTCATCGACGATGGCCTGACGCATCCTGACATCGCGGCCGATGTCGGCGCCGTCCATGATCACGCACCGATCGAGCTGGGCCCCGCGGTGCACATAGCAGTCGGGAGAGACGATGGTGCGGTGGATCCTGGCCCCGGAGACGATGCAGCCGGAACACATCATCGAGTCGGTGACCGAGGACAAGTCGCCGTGGACCGTGCGGGCACCCGGAGAGGGACCCCGGTAGCTGTAGATGGGCCAGTCCTGGTCGTAGAGGTTCAGCTCGGGGACGACGTCCACCAGCTCCATGTTCGCCTGCCAGTAGGCGTCCAGCGTCCCGATGTCGCGCCAGTAGGCGGGAGCCCCGTTGGGGGCCTGCTCAAAAGGATAGGCGTAGACGGCGGCGCCCTCCTCCACCATGGCCGGGATGATGTCCTTGCCGAAATCGTGGCTGGTATCCCGCGTGGCATCGTCGGCGACCCGCTTCACCAACTGGTCGGTGCTCCAGACGTACACGCCCATGGAGACCAGCGAGTGATGCGGGTCGTCGGGTAGGGGCCTTGGGTCCGGTGGCTTCTCCTCGAACCCGATGACGCGATGCCCGGCGTCGATCTCCAAAACACCAAGGGGCGAGCACTCCAGCCGGGGCAGCTTCAGCGAGGCGATGGTCAGCGCGGCGCCGGTATCCAGGTGCCGTCGCACCATCGGCTGATAGTCCATCTTGTAGGCGTGGTCGCCGGAGAGTATCAGCACGAGATTGGGGCGCTCATCCTGGAGGATGAACAGGTTCTGGTAGATGGCATCGGCCGTCCCCGCGTACCACCGATCGCCGGCCATGCGCTGCGCCGGCACCACCTCGATGAACTCGCCGAGTCCGTCACTGAGCATGGGCAGCCACCCCCTCCTCAGATGGCGGTGGAGCGAGGAGGAGGCGAACTGCGTCAGTACGTAGATGCGGCGGAAGCCGGAGTTCACCGAGTTGCTGAGGGTGAAGTCCACCATGCGGTAGTCTCCCCCGAAGCGAACCGCCGGCTTGGCGCGTCGGCGGGTCAGCGGATACAGACGCTGGCCCTCGCCGCCGGCCAGAAGCATCACAACCGTACTCTTGTGCTCCGCAGAAACCGGTCGATGGGTCGCCACGCAGTGGCCAACCTCCTGTAAGCGATGAGCTGAGGCCATCGGGCCAGGGGAGTGGCTGCCGAGGCCCAAGCGGCTTGTCCCGGCGGTCCTCGTCCTGCCGCGAGCCGGTGTAACGACCAGCGCGCCGCGCCGGTGGGTCGCCGATCTCACGAGCGTGTCGGCAAAGTACTCTCAGACCCTCGGATACGCGCGGGTGAGTGATGTCCCGTGGTTGACCGCCTCCTCAATGCGGCGGCAACACACTCAAAACACCATGAAGACACTCATCCTACGCGTTTCGATCCACGGCAACGAGGCACATAGGCGGCCCAATTGACTTAGCCGACAGGCTCTCACGCCTCCGGCCGCGAGCAGGGAACGCTCCAGGTCCGGCCGGGAAGCCGGTTCTGCCGTGAGGATGTCATCCTGCGGCGCCTGCGTCACTAGTGCCGCCTGGGTGAAGGCTCTCGCCACACCCCGGGAGAGCCCTCGAGCTGCTCCCTTCGGGAGCGGACGCTCTCATAGTGGCACTCCCGGCGAAGCGGGATTGCCGGCCGCACCTCTATGCGGACGGCCTCTGGGGGGGGGTGATGCCCCTCTTGGTCAGCGCCTCGTTGATCCGTTCCAGCAGCTCCGAGACATCGCTGGACTTCACCACGTAGG